>PBPC01000081.1 GCA_002724575.1 Gemmatimonadota bacterium
AGGAATGTGTGCGCTGCAATGTTTGTGAAGTGCAGCTTATCGAGAAAGCAGGAGTATGCCGCCACGAGATGGAAGAGATCCAACCCCGGTTGATACAGGTGAAGCTAGGATCGCTCGAAGGGGTGGCTGATGGGACATAGGGACAAGCGTAAGGTAAGCCGGCGTCAGGTGCTCCGTATTACTGCGATGGCAGGTGTCTCGCTTGCGATGGGCACCGGCCTTGTACGTTCGCTTCTCAGTCGAGCGGGCCTCCACCGCGTGAGTGAAACTCGGACACAGATGGGGACGCTAGTCATCGTTACCATTGTTGCTCCAGAGCTCAGGGTTGCTCGAGAGATGGTGCAGAACGCGTTTGCGCAGATGGAGAGACTCGAGGGGATTCTGAGTCGCCATCGGAGGGATACGCCCCTGGACCGACTTAATACCAAAGGATTCCTAGAGGCTCCTCCACCTGAACTTGTAGAAGTCATGGGTCGAGCCTTGACCTACTCATCGATGACAGACGGTGCGTTTGATATCACGGTAGCACCTCTTTTAGAGCTTTATGCATCCCGCTTTGAACAAGGCAACCAGCCTCCTGCAGATCATGAGATCGAGCGAATACTGGAGTCCGTCGACTATCGGAGGGTTCGAGTTGGTAGCGATGTTATCACACTTGAGCGTCCGGGAATGAAGGTGACTCTGGATGGGATCGCGAAAGGATACATCGTGGATCAGACAGTAAACACTCTAGTAGATGATGGTGCTGAGCGGGTCCTCATTAATGCGGGAGGGGACATGGCAGCTGGTGGAAACGGCTCCCTGGAGGATCCGTGGTCGGTTGGTGTTAGGGACCCTTCTGAGCCACAAGGGTTGTTGGCTAATGTGCGTCTGGGTGGTGAGTGCATCGCGACATCGGGTGATTATATGCAGGCCTTCACACAAGACCGGCGTTTTCATCACATCATCGATCCTCGGACTGGCTATTCTCCTGAGGAAACAAGCGCTGTAACGGTTATTACCACTAGCGCCATAGATGCTGATGCTCTCTCAACGGGCATGATGGTGCTGGGTCCTGCTGAGGGTTTCCGCCTAATGAAGAGCCTGGATGATACGGAAGGGGTGATTGTTACTAAGCAGGGTGAACTTATGACGACTCCGGGCCTGGATCACTTCGCAGTTTGAGTTAAGTCACTTCTGGAGAACGCGGGTGATCGTCAGCCTGATCTGACTCTTCTGATGGCAATCGCAGGACAGGCAGCGCACCGGGCCTTCGTTTCAGCCGTCGACTCTGGAGCACACGCCAGTGGATAGCTAGGGCAACAGCGCAGATCAGGCCCAGACCCAAATGGGTCCAGCTAAGGATGCTTGTCACCAAGGGCGATATGACAGTCTGGAGTAAGTAGCCAGTTAGAGCGAGAGGTCCGAATAGGACCGTCATGATCAAGCCACTTTGGCGCCCGGTCGGTAGGCTCGACCTAAGACTTCGTATGATGTGTTGTGCAGTAATAAGTCCTACCGCAAACAGCATTATTGGGGCAGTGAGGATGTGTGCTTTAAGTGCCCAGGGCTCCAAGGGATGGTTTACGATTGCCCAAGGGTCTGCAGGTTCTGCGAAGGTCCTAAGCCCTATGTATAAAACTCCACTAATGAGTGCTGCGATTGTGGATATATACACGAATTGCCGCTGAAAGGTGGTCACTGCATTCGCTCTTCTAGTGGATCTAGCACTCGATGCAATGCAAGGATGCGTTCTACGGTTCTTATTGCAGCCCGGGTAGTCAATGTTGCCCCGGTTAGGTTCGGAATATCACGCCTGAGGGAGAGATCCTCTTCCCAAGATTTGCCCTCAAACAAGTCAAGCCATCTCTCTGGAGCTCTGTATTCAGGAGGTTCGGCAAAGGCCACAACCTCAATGCTCAAAATCCTATCTTCCGATCCGATTGCAACCATAAGTACTTCATTAAGTGTTCGAACAATATGAGCATCGAAGTAGGCGACACCAATTCTATTATTGCCTTGCATAGCGATATAGTGAGTGATGGTCAGCCGATCTGGTGGTGCTCCTGCTAACTGCTCGATTTGGTCAGCTTGTTGGCCATCAAGAAATGCCGTTGTTCGCTCAAATCCGGAGGCGTCAGGAAAGGCTAATGAGAGTGCCTCATCCTGTGTCATTAGTACTTGAGCGCTGCCTCGGGTGTGTAGGAATGCAGGGAGCACTAGGAGGGCTACTAACAAGGTCAAGATACCCCGAGGACTGAAAGCCCTCGGGGTATCTACAATCGGTTGGTATCGAACCCGCAATGATTTCCAGGGATGGCCCCGGAATATCAGAGAGGTACGATCAGAACAGCCATCCAATGGCCACATTGAATTGGTTAATTCCCGATGAAGATGCGTTGCTATGGATCTCGTAGTCAGTCTTAAGGACAGTGTTTCCGATAGGCTTCCATGCTAGTCCTATGGTCGTAACATTAAAATCCTTGGATCCACTTGACGAGTAGCCACTTGGCACATCGACCTGCGTATTCACAGCTTCGTACCTCACGTAGGGCAATAGTGCTTGTTCACTAGCACTCGAAAACAGAAGGTCATAACCGAGCTGTGCATACCAGCCTGACATTTTCTCCCCGACAGATCCTGAGCCAGTCAGCCCCTTCATTTCATTCAGCTTATCGGCATTATCCACACTTGCTAGAGCTGTGAGTGCCTGAATATCGAATCCTCGGCCTTGGTATTTGATATGACCTTCCCAAATGGTTGTACCAATACTGACTTCACGACCATTAAGATCGCTGTTATGTCCTTGGTCGCCCGTATATAGGGAGGTTCCGATCATCAGTCCCGGTGTACCTGTGTAGTCAATTCGGCCTACTGCAGAGAAATTCTCAGCGATGGCCTTGGACCCTTTTTGGCGACCTCCTCGAAGACCACTGCTGCTGAAGCCCTTTGATCCAGCACTACCGCCGCCGATCCCATCAAGAGAGTTCACAAGGTAGGCTCTGTAGGAAAAGGCGTCTGTTTCCCCAAAAAATCCAAATCCCGATTCGCGCCAGGTAGTTGGAATGATCTTGTTTTCGGAGCGAGGCCTTATCGTCCCAAGCCATACTGGGGGCTCGTGCACCTCATTTGTGATGCCTACGGGCACAAGCAGAAGACCGGCACGCAGGCCAAAGTTATCCGTGAGCTTGTAATCCAAATATGCAAACTCTAACGAAGCGGATCCCGCGAGGCCTGTAGAGCCATGTTCGATCTCGATCTCTGAATTGAAGAGCACTTTGTCGTTGAATTTATAGCCGACATAAATGATTCCCCGGTATGCATCGAGTTTCGCAGTTTTCCCAGACGCGTCACCATTTTGTTTGGTGCCAGCATATCCTTGGTACAGTACCTCTCCGTACCCCCCAATCGAGACACCTTGGTTGATCGTATAGACCTTTCCGGCCGCAGGAGCCATACCAAAAGCTCCTCTCTCTGACGGATTTACGACCGCTGTTCCAAGTGTGAGTTCTTCGAGGTCACGGGTTATCGCTTCGATTTGTGTCTCGAGTTCCGCTATGCGAGTTGAGTCGTCCTGTGCTTGAGCACTAATCGGCTGCGTCTGAGTCAACAACCCAGCTACGAGAAATAGAAATGGCACAAGCTTAAACTTGTTTGACATAGTAGTCAGACTAATCCCTTGAATGGTGGATGTGGATAAAGAGTTCCTGCATGCTGTGATTTATGTGGATGGCAAATGCTCTTCCAGGAACCTTGTGGAGGTGACCGTACTCTCGCGATGATGAGCCGCTTCGGATGTTCGACTCTGAGTAGGTCGTTCCTGGAAGAGCACGCCAATCGTTTTAAAGCTTTCGGCGAGTTCCTTGCCGTTTTCGGGGCCAAGCACAAATAGAGCAGTCGATAGGACATCGGCGACGAGTGGGTCTTCTGCTACGACTGTGACCACACCCCAATCGATGACGGGCCGCCCATTTCTAGGGTCTAGTATGTGCCCTAATCGCTCCCGACCGACTAAGACCGTTCGCTCAGATAGTCCGCTGGTCGCTACTGAGGCATTTTGTACCAAGACGCTGTTACTTGAATTGCTCCGCTCGAGTGGGCCGGCTAAGTCGATTCTCCGTGAAGCCTCACCAACAACCACCAACTGGCCTCCGAGATCTATCACCCCTGAAGCGCCCCTTCTCTTTAGCGTATCAGCTGCGAGGCGAAGAGCGATTCCTTTTCCAAATCCTCCGGCGTCTATCCAAGCATTGGGATGGAGGCGCGCAATCTCATTTTTGTCTGAGTTGATTTGGAAGGCTCCAGCCCCAGTGGCTGAGAGAGCATCTTCTAGTTCCCTATGAGTTGGCCTTTTCCCACTGCCACGAAGGTCCCACGCATCAATCAGTGCACCGACCACGGGGTTGAAGGCCCCCGCGGTTTCTGCACTCAACTGATTTAGCTCGGCAAGCCAGCCTGCAACTTCGGGGTCCACGGTAGTGGGTACATCTATTGGCAGCCGATTGATTCTGCTTAACTCACTGTCCAGAATCCACGTCGAGAGCAGTGCTTCGACTCTGGCAATCTCTTGCAACACAGCGTCACTGGCTGCCAAGGCTTCAGCACGATCTTCAGCGTAGACCTGAACGGTTGCTCGAGTCCCCATTAGCATTGACGTCCGTTGTATCTCAGCCGGGTTTTCCTGAGCAATCAGGAGGTTGGTCAGACCAGATGAACCGAGCATGAACAAACCGAACAGTCCGCAGCCAACGGCTGCTTTCCGGTGGTTCACAGTCTGATTTTGTGAGGAACAAAAGGGAATCATTGTGAGATTGAAACTCATTCCTAAAGGAGATTGAAACTCATTCTCAAGTAGCGAGATGATATCACCAGGTCCTTGTTAAGTCAACGGTTGGTTTGGTACTAGATTTCCGATACGTAGGGGAGGCTGTTGGTTCTAGTCCGTATCAAGGGAGAAGGGCTGCGCTGGGGGCTAGATTGAGCGGGCTTGATCTTGCGGAGTCGAGATGAAACGGTCACGATGGCGTGCTCGGGGGGAGGGTGTATATCCCCGGATGTCGCATCATTGCTTGGGGAAGGATGTTATGAGATATGAGAAGGGTTTGCGGATGAGTCAGTCGGATTGGGGGAATGCGTTGGCATTCGCCGTAGTCGCGTTGCTGACTTTGCCGGCGCTAGGCGCTGCGCAGCTGACCGGGGTAGAGAATGGGAATTGGACTTACCTCGGTGGCGACGCAGGTAATGCTCGTTATACACACGGCGACGAAATCACGGCTTCGAATTTCGGGGATTTAGAGGTAGCCTGGATTTGGGACAACGCGAGTTTCGGTCCTAGCACCCATGGCAATACGGCTACCCCGACTTACATCGATGGTATGCTGATCACTGTCACCAACGACCGTCGCCATGTAATCGCGCTTGAGCCGGCGACGGGCTTGCTGAAGTGGACTTTTACCGAGCCAAACACCTTCCGTTATGAGTACTCAATGCGTAAAGGGTACGGAAAAGGGGTTGCTTACGGTGAAGTGGACGGGCGCGGTGTAATCTTCATCACCACTCCGGGATTTTTCCTTCATGCATTGGACGCCGAGACCGGTCAGCCGTTAGAGGGTTGGGGTGAAGGCGTGCCGATCGATGGTTTCCCGGCTTCAGGTAGTGTGGACTTGGTGGAAGATCTTATTGAAGGTTGGGGTCCATGGGAGAATTGGGATCAACCTTATGATCCTTACCAGGGGATCCCCCTTGAGATCGGATATATCACGAGTTCATCGCCTCCAATCGTAGTCAACGACGTTGTGGTAGTAGGGAACTCAGCTGAACAAGGATACAACCAGACTAGAACAGAGATGGTTCCTGGTGACATTCTCGCGTATGACGCTGGAACGGGTGACTTCAAGTGGAAGTTCCATGTGATCCCGCGTCCAGGTGAGTTTGGTCACGAGACCTGGACGAATGATGCCTGGCAATACACGGGTGACATTTCTTCTTGGGCACCGATGTCTGCTGATCCAGAATTGGGGCTCGTATACATCGTCACAAATGGACCGACAATCGATTACTACGGTGGATTCCATCCAGGTGACAACCTCTACAGCACCAGCGTAATTGCTATTGATGTCGAGACTGGTGAGCGGGAGTGGCACTACCAGTTTGTTCATCACGATATATGGAATTACGACACGCCTATGGCGCCAGTACTAATGGACGTCACGGTTGATGGAGAACGGATCCCGGGTTTCTTCCAGGCCACAAAACAAGCTTTTGTATATGCGCTTGATAGAAGAACGGGTGAGCCTATATGGCCGATACCGGAAGTCGAGGTTCCTCAATCACTGGTGCCGGGTGAGATGCTTTCGCCGACCCAGCCGTTCCCAACTAAGCCGGCTCCTTTTGACCTTCAGGGTCGCACCGAAGATCACCTCATTGACTACACGCCTGAGATCAGGCAAATGGCCTTGCAGATTGCCCAGGAGAACAACTCGTTCGCCCCGTTGTTTAATCCACCGACGCACGTGGGTAACCCAGCAGGTGCAGCAAGGGTATGTCCTGGGGGTGCAGGAGGCGCAAACATCACTGGCCCAGCGGTGGCAGATCCAATGTCGGGCATGATGTATGTCACCTCGCAATCGGCTTGTGGAACAGCATACTTAATGGCTGGAGCTGAGTCGCCCATGGATGAGCGGCTTCAGACCGGGACAATCCGTTCAGATTGGGCGCGGGCCATGGGTGGTGGTCGAGGTGGTGGCTCCGGAAGAGAGAACATTGATGGTCTCTCAATTTGGAAAGGTCCAGTAGGCCGGATCACAGCGATTGACATGAATACCGGTGAGCACGTTTGGATGATCCCTAATGGTGACGCTCGCCAAGCGCAGCAGGACCAGATACGGAACCACCCTTTGCTTCAGGGAGTCCCAGGAGTTCAGACAAACCGAGGCCGGTCAGGACACTCGGTGATGGTGGTAACACCAAACCTGCTTTTCGCTTCTGGTCAGACCGCTGATGATGAATGGAAGCTGTTTGCTCTAGATAAGAGAACTGGAGAACGACTTGGCGAGGTTCCGATACCTGGATCCACACGATATGGGTTGTCTAGTTGGGTTCATGAAGGCAAACAATACATAATTATCCAGCTAAACAGCGGATTGGCAGCTCTGGCTTTACCCTAAGGCAGAGGGCCCAGTAACAAGAATCCCTCGGGGCCTTTCTGGTCCCGAGGGATTCTTTTAGTGATCAACTCTGAGAGAGGGGATTGTAGGGATATATCCGGAGTCTAGTTTCGTATTCTTTCCGCCTCACGTTCCTCTGCTCTCGCACCTCTCAATACATTTTCTAGTGAGTAGTTACCCTCGTGGCAAGCGTACTCATAAACCAATCCGTCCAGCCTTCTGAAAGGAACTTCGCCACCCCATTCACTCTCATAGGAATCCGGGTCGATTACTGTGAATTCATAATTGAGCGTGAACTCGTCTGCTCTTGTGAAACGCTCAATCACTTTAAAATTTTCTGATCCTGTCGGAACGAGCCACGAGTACGCGGTAACTTGTTCAATTGGAAGGTTCGTGGTTTCAACGACTAGTGTGTCACCTTCCCAGCGGCCCCACGAGTCTCCCATCCACGGGCGAATGTGTTCTGGCATGGCGTGCTTGGTCTGACTGAGTGGTATGATCCTCACATCATGAACCATCTCAGTCATGATCATGATATGGCTGGGGGTTTGTACGATGGTGTAATTGTTGTTGTAGAAATAGTTAGGGAGCATCGGTGGTCCCCCATTGAAGCCGAAGGACATCAGACAACGTTCGGGTAGAGGCCGGTTCTCCGGATTATCAAACTCTCCGAATTGTCGGTTACGTAGAAACGCATCCCCGATACGGCGTTGTGCTGCGGATGTCAGGGCAGGGATGCGACCATCCTCAGGGGATGTTACCAGCGAACTCCTGTGTTCTCCGTTAAAGATCGCAACACGATCACCTGCGTCGACCCAGAACTGGTTATAACCACCTGTACCACCAGAAGCTGCGTCAAAAAGTAAATTCCCAGAGAATACGCCCCCAACCGGTGGAGCTTCACGATCCGGGTCACTATCCGCATAGCCTTCCTCGAGGAATTCCTGACGCCCGCCCTCTATCGCAGCAACCTGTTCAGGCGTAAGCACAGGCCCTACTCCACTCGGTCGTTGGACAGGAGTGATCGTTGCGTTTGTCCAGTTGCCTTGTATATCAGGATGCCCTTCTGGCGTTCTTGGTAGAACCCATTGCGATCTACTTTCGGTCTGTGCCAGTAATGTCACTGGGGCATTGGACGCTAGAATCGCAAATCCTATAACCACAAAGGTCATCGTTCTGGCAGATTGAGCGTTCATACTGCCTCCTCCAACGTCAGGTATGTTGATTGAGAATATGTTGTTGCGAGTCAGCTATCTAAAATCTGTTGCTACCGGATCAATGAAGCTAGCATACTCGATGAACCTTCTAGCTATCGTCCGGAGTTAAGCGGACAAGCATTTTCCCAAGGTTGTCACCCTTGAATAGGCCCATAAAGGCTTTTGGGGCGTTTTCGATACCATCGTGCAGTGTCTCAGGGTGCTTGATGTTCCCATCTGCGATCCAGGAGCCCATATCGCGAGCGAAATTTGGGAACCGATCGTAGTGATCAGTGACGATGAATCCTTTCCATAGCAACCTCTTGGTGACAACCTGAAATAGGTTTCTTGGTCCGGGTGGAGGTTCGGTTGCGTTGTAGTTAGAGATGCTACCACAAGCGATGATAGACCCGTGGTCATTCATTCTCCACAAGGCCGCTTCTAGGTGCTCTCCTCCCACGTTATCAAAGTAAATATCAATACCGTTAGGGCATGCCTCCACGAGAGTACGGCGAAGATTTTCAACCTCCTTGTAATTCAGGGCTACATCTACTCCTGCCTCTTCGGTAAGCCACTCTCGTTTCTCAGGAGTGCCCGCGCTCCCCACGACAGTGCATCCTTTTAATTTGGCAATTTGGCATACCAGTGATCCGACTGCTCCTGCTGCTCCTGAAACAAAAACCGTTTGTTCGGGCTGTGGCTTTCCGATGTCCAACAACCCTACGTATGCGGTGAGACCCGGCATCCCTAGGGCACCGAGGTAGCTAGACAGTGGTGCAATCGTTCCGTCAATCTTTTGGTGTTCAGATCCATCAGAAACGTAGGCTTCTCGCCATCCGTTCATGCTCAGTACATGGTCTCCAGGCAGAAACCTGTCATGTGCCGAGGTCATTACTTCTCCTACAGCTCCGCCGGAAAGCACCGCACCAACTTCAAAGGGCTCTATATAGCTTTTTCTCTCAATCATGCGGCCACGCATGTATGGATCGACGGACATGTAGAGATTCCGGACTAAGATCTCTCCTGCTGATGGTTCGTGTAATTCCACTTCTGCCAATTCGAAATCAGATTCTGCTGGCAACCCGATAGGTCGCCTTTTCAGGCGTATCTCGCGACTAATATGCTTGCGCACAGGTGTCTCCTGACGACTTGAGTGGTTGGCACAGTCTAAAAAAGTGGCCACCCGCGTTACTGGTCGCGAATGATCTTATCCTGGCTAGAATTGTGACCGCTTCTCACTGCGGCAAGTACATGTGGAGCACAATTCATCAGGCGAAGTGGCATGCACTACCATTGACATCCGGTGCAGTGCCAGTGCCGATTGGCTAGATCAGGGATATCTATCTCTGGTAGGTAACCGGAAAGGATGTGACTTCAGCGTAGTTGAGGAGGACCGAACATGAGGTTTCTAATCGCGGGCGCGTTGGCGCTCTTCCTTACTTTGCCAGCTGAAGCTCAACTGGCCTCACCGAATGAGGCTGGCGTGTCCTTTGCTCATGTGCACCTGAACGTCGCTGACATCGAAGTACACAAGAAACTTTGGGTTGACCACTTCGATGGCGTTGTGGTAGAGAAGGGGCCACTTACTACAGTGAAGATACCAGGAATGCTGGTAGTGCTTACGGAACGCCCCCCGACAGGTACCTCTGAAGGCAGTGTGATGGACCACTTCGGCTTCAAGGTACGCAACATATCCGAGGTACTCGCAGCATGGCGCGCGGCGGGCTTGGAGGTTCAGTCGGAATTCACTGGCGCTGAAGGTTTTGACAATGCCTATCTGATTGCACCTGACGGGGTCAAGATCGAATTGCAGGAAGATGTAACGCTTCCGGTGAAGGCTCAGGCGTATCATGTCCACTTCTTTACCGGTGGACATATCGAGTTGATGGAATGGTATATCGATATGTTTTCTGCAGTCCAGCGTGCACGGGGCACGCACCCGAACACGGCAGATGTGCCTGGTATTAACCTCAGCTTTAACGGCTCTCGTGGAGAGCGTGTACCTACGCAGGGCAGGGCGATTGATCACATCGGTTTCGAAGTAGAAAACCTTGAAGCGTTTTGTGAAATGCTTGAGGCCCGTGGTATCACGTTCCAGGTCCCATATAGAGAGATCGCTAGCATCGAGCTTGCTATTGCCTTCTTCACGGATCCTTCGGGGGTTCGTATAGAGTTAACTGAGGGGTTCGACAAGTACTAATAGATAGAGAAATTGAAATTGTATGTGTTGGGATGACTGCCTTACTCTGCTATCGCGGTATCCTGCTTAATAACGGCTACATGAATACAAGGATCGTCCCATGCGTCTAAAGAATTTGGTGCTTTCACTGGTTGTGGCTCTTCTAGCGAGTTCGTGTTCGTCCACTGAAGAGACCCGCTCGACCGCCCCAGTGACATTCCGGGCACACGATATCGCTGAATATCGGGGTGGATACGCGGTTGAGGTAGCCGATTTTAACGGTGATGGCCTACTGGACGTTGTGGCCAACTCTACGGGTAACCCAGAGCTCGTGTGGCACGAAAATCCTTCGTGGGAACCCCACGTGATTGTAAGTGACACAAGGGCGATCGTGAACAAGGCTATAGCCGACCTTGATGGGGACGGAATCCCGGAAGTTGCCATCCAGAGTGCCTTCGCCATGCAAGCTGCCAATAGCGAAGGGATGAATTGGATCGCGAGGAGTGGAGGGGATCCGGAAGGCGAGTGGGATGCAGAGCTAATTGATCGGTTTGAAACATCGCATCACGTCATATGGGTGGACCTAGACGGAGATGGTGAACTGGAGCTCGTGAATGCTCCACTGATTGGGCCAGGGAGTCTCGCTCCCACTTATGACCAGGACAGCGCTTCGGTTTTTTGGTATGGCCAAGAGAATTGGAATCGAGGGATCATCGCTGATGCGGATATCCCAGGAGTTATCCACCGTGTAAGGAAGGTTAACTGGGATACCGGTGGCCGGGATGAAGTTCTTGTCGCGAGCTTTGAGGGCATCGGTCTTTATAGGGCGCGCGGAACTGGGGATGCGATGACTTTTGAGAAGGAATTAATCTCAAGAGGGCATGTTGCAGCAGCGCCGAGACTCGGCTCAAGTGATGTTGGCAGCGGGATGAGCGATGGCCAGCGGATTCTAGGTTCAGTTGAGCCATGGCATGGGAATGAAGTCGTCGTCTACACGGAATCGGAGGGTACATGGAACCGCCGTGTGATCTTTGATGGAGTGACAAGTGGTCACGAAGTCGCCGTGCTAGATCTAAATGGCGATGACCGCGTAGACATCGTTGCTAATGATAATTCACGTGTGACCAGGAATCGTCCGAACGGGACTCCCGGTGTCCATGTCTTTTTCTCACCGGAAGACCCAGCGACAGGAGAATGGTCCTACTCACGGATTGAAAGTGAAGCGGCTATGAACGGTTGTGTCGGAGGAGACATGAATCAGGATGGCTGGACTGATCTAGTCTGCACCGGCGGCGGCGGTGTCATCCGTTGGTACGAGAACTTGGGTCAGCAGGACTCACCGAGGTAACCACCACCACCGCAGTACCTAACGTCCTGCAACTGAATTGACAGTCCGTCCGGATCACTGAAATAGAGCTCCGGTGTCCCTTCGGGGGCACCGCCCCGGTTAGGCATGCGCATCGACACCCAATGTCTGAGTGGGCCTGATCCGTCTGGGCCTGTCCCTCTAGGGCTGATTCCGTGCTCTTCTAGGGCGTTTTGGATCCGTACAACATCGAAATCCTCGACAGTGAGACAGGCGTGATGAATCCGACCCGGTAGGGTGCTTCCTCTTCCCGCTCCTCCAAGTGAGATGAACATCAGGAAGTCCGATCCCTGACCCACGCCCATCAAAGGAGAGACAGCTTGAAATGCCTGGACATCCATTCCGAATGTCTCTTGATAGAACGCATTTGTGCTTTCCGGATCAGACACATTGATGGTTAAGTGACTTAGCCCGATCAGTTCGAGTGACCCGCTGTCAGGTGCATCCTCCAGAGCAACACAATTATCGCCCAATGGTCCACTGCCACCACAGTATTTCGGATCTTGCAACTGGATGACGAGCCCATTGGGATCACCTAAATAGATTTCTGGGGTGCTGCCTCTTGTCACAACTCGCACTTTCAAAGAGCCCCCGCTAAGCCCTTCGCTTGACCCACCCTCTGTAATCCCATGCCCTTCTAGGATTTCGAGCACTTGGTTTACATCAAAGTTCTCCACTCCCATACCAAAGTGATCAATACGAGGTGTTCCTGAACCTGCTTCTGTGAGTGCAAGAAAGTGAGGGCCGGTACCCAAGCGTAGCAGGACTGATCTCTCGTGGCGCGCTTGCACCGATACTCCGAAAAGCTCCTGATAAAATGCCAGAGAACGTTCTATATCTGACACCGCAAGCGTTATTTGTTGTAGCCCCACAGTAGTGAGTGGTGCGACCTGATGCTGTGCCAGGAGACGTGGCGCGAAGGCTATACCTGGCAGAGTGAGGAGCATAGCCCGACGGGTTATGCTTTCTCCATTCACCAAAGTCATCAGGCTATTTCCACTTTCACTCATTGCTTCCTCATTCCTGGGGTACAGTCCTAGGAGGCCCAAGGGTTTTGGCGAATTTCTTCAGATTACGTGGTATGACTTCTCCAACGTAGACGTTGCCTTCCATGTCCACCGTCACACCTTCCGGAAGAGTTTCAGGGATGAAGCCCACCTCTGAAAAGTTACTAGCATTGGCGATCACTATGCCCTCTCGGAGTTGGTAGTCAGCGACATAAACCACATCATCTTCGGTGATGTGAATTCCGCTTGCCATGATGTTGGGCCACTCGGCGAGGTAGTCACCATCTTGATCGAACACTTGGATTCTTTCATTCACGCGGTCACCGACAAAGAGTCGACCCTTTGAATCAAAGGCAAGACAATGGGGTTCATTGAACTCACCAGGTCCAGTACCCTCCTGGCCCCACTGCATAAGAAATTCTCCATCGCTCGAGTACTTCACGATGCGGTTGTTTCCATGGCCGTCCGCAACAAAGATGTCACCGTTCGGGGCTACTGCGATATCTGTTGGACCACTGAAGGTATTCGGTCCGTCTCCCGCAACACCTGCAGTGCCGAGCCCCATAAGCACCTTGCCGTCCGGGCTGAACTTCAGGACTTGTTGACCCTTTCCTTCTCTACCGCGCGCATCCGTTGTCCAGATATTTCCATCGGCATCCAAGAAAAAGCCGTGAGGCCACACGAACATTCCTTCACCCCAACTATCGACCAGCTGTCCATCTGAGTTGTATTTCAGGAACGCTGGTACTTCATCTCGCCCGATGCAGTTACTTGCAAAACACCTCTGGAAGACTAGAAGATTGCCTCCGGTATCAATTTCTACGCCGATGGTCTGCCCCCAGGCTTCAATTCCTTCAGGCAGTTCTGCCCATCCCTCGACCAGATTATAGGACACCTCCCGGATTTGTTCTTCTCTGCAGGAGGTTGAGACAGCTACCGTGCTTACGACGAAAACTACCAGTCCTATCTTTCCTGGATTTGGCATCACTGGTCCTTAGTTTGACATCTAGAACTGGAGCCAGGTTAGTACTTCGTGGTAGGGCAAGCCAGACAAGGTTCTCCGCTAAATGTGAGCTGGGGTAAGGCTTGGTCTATGCGCTGGAAAACCGGTTTCTAGAGATATTCGATGTTATTTACCGATCAGCAGGTGTTGAGCAATTTCTCTTAAGGCATCGATTCCCTGCACATCACGGGATAAGAGAGGGATTCGCACCTGTGGAAGTTTCGAGAAGGTTCGGTCTATTTGTCCGAGATATTCTGCTTCCTGAGAGCGCCTGCTCTCTAGGAACTCTCCCAAGGCTTGGTTATTAGGGAGAGTTCGATTCACCACTAACCCTGCGACGGGAATTTTGTGTTGCCTGAGGACTGCGTGTGTTTTCTCGCTTTCGAGAATGGGCAGTTTTTCAGGTATCAGGACGAGTATGAACGCAGTGATTTCAGGATCCAGGAGTAGTCGTCTGGCCTTGGAAAAACGCCGTTGCCGCTCTAGGAGTACCTCTTGGATTTTTTGAGTGCGCTCGTCCGTCACTTCCTCTTTAACGTCATCGAACCAAGCAAGTTCATCGCCGCTAGCTTGCTCACGCCCCCGAAGCCGATCGACTGCCTTTCCCAGAGAATCCGATCGTTCACGGCTCTTAAGGAGCCCTGTTGTCCAGGCTGCCATGATCTCTGGCAGAGCAAGTAGGCGTAGAGTATGCCCCGTTGGGGCCGTATCGAAGATGATACGGTCGTGAGAGGTCGCTACCTCCTGCATCAGGGTGGTCACTTGGTCCATGAGAGCCGCCTCTTCAGCACCAGGCGAATGACGGGTGAGCTCTATTTGACGCTCGATTTCGGAGTACATCGCGGGTTGCACGTAGTGCCGCATCGTACTTTTCACGCGAGCCAGGTACTTCTCTACCTCCTGTCCTGGGTCAATCTCGAGGGCATGTAGACCGGGGACAATCTCTCGTTTCCGGTCACCCACAGAGGTTCCAAATAGATCACCTAAGGAGTGAGCGGGATCGGTCGATACCAGGAGGATCTTCTCTCCTGAGTCAGCCAAATGGACTGCAAGAGACGCGGCCGTCGTGCTTTTGCCCACGCCACCCTTGCCGCCCACGAAGAGAATTGAATGGCCCTCTAAAGGCAGGGAGTTCACGGGTTCTAGATGACCTCAGCAGCAGCGAAAGTGCTCAAGCGGAGAGTGATCCATGCCCATACGGATGTGCCATTCATGGAAGCCCTCATACAAGAGAGGCAGTAGCTCCAACGTGTAGTAGCTCGACGGATTTTCGATCCCCATCATTTCCGAGAATACCAGTAGCATAAAAAGGTCGTCCTCTTGGCGCCGCTCCCTAGCTAGAGCTCCACGGTGACGTCCTCGATAAAACTCTTGTAGGAGTTCTCCGGCACGAGTTATCCGTTCACGCCAGTCCACCGGCAACCTCCTCTCGCTCGGTTTTTGGATCACCTAGCACTTCTTTCAATTCCGAAAATGCGGGCCACCGACCTCTTGTAAGAAGCCGTCCATTCACGACGACCCCCGTAACTGGGATGCGGAACAGGGTTCGCAGGGCCTTCCAAATACTCAAGCTGTGAGCACGTGCATCACGGATTATAAGTGCAAAGATTGTGAAGAGATTGCGGGGATCCACAACGTGAATTTCAACCTCGTCCCCGTAACGGGATCGAAGATCGCGGTAAAGCGGCCCCATAGCTTCCATAATTGTACGTCGCTCTGGAAAACAGCGCTCACCCCGGCGCTGGAGGAAATCTCCCTCTAGCCGGCCGCAGCATCCGGAAGCAGACATCTGACGCTCCCACTCTCGGATCAGAATGACGCTAGATCGTCCTTTAGCTGCAGTATTCGGCATGATTGTGGGCAACGCATGCCACCCCATGTTGGGGTTGCCTAGGCGCTACTCTCCCCCGTACGAGCCTTCCGAAACGCCGAGTAAGATTCGAGCGCTACCCAGATCGCAGTCACTAGGATTATGACGTCGAGAGCGGCAAGGAAGAACTGCCCATTATCGTAAAAGCCTCTCAACTGAATCCCGAGGGCCCAAACCGTCATCGTCAGAAGGAAAAGGAAGGGGACAAAGGTGTATCTACTGGGTCTGCTCTGTTTCAGTAGGAATACGCTCAGCACCAGGAGTGTGAGGGCTGCAAGCAGCTGATTCGTGGTCCCGAATAGAGGCCAGATCACGAGTCCACCGGTTCCTCCTCCTCCTCCCGCACCGAAAGCTAAGGCTAGACAGCATCCTACAGCCACAATTGTGGATAGCCCTTTACCGGTTAGGGCGGGGATGTTGTATATCGTGCCTGCTTCCTGGACGATATAACGCTGCAGCCTGACACCAGTATCCATGGTGGTAGCAGCGAATAGGATGGCCATCACTGCTAGGAGGGTCTCGCCGAGCGCGACAGGCAGTCCAAGGCCATTCGCCAGAATTTGTCCTCCGCCTTGTACGAACGCCGGTAAGCCACCAGAGGCGAAGGCTGTGTAATAGCCTTCCCAATCCCCTAGAGTCGCAAACCCGGCCGTGCACGCGATAATTGCAGCGAGCGCCAGGGAGCCTTCTCCGACTGTGCCAAGGAACCCCACAAAACGCACATCCTTCTCATTATCCACTTGTTTTGACGTTGTCCCAGAGGATACGAGTCCGTGGAATCCGGAGCATGCGCCGCAAGCGATTGTCACAAACAGAAGCGGAATCAGCGAGGGCACATCCTCAGGAACTGATGAGTTGATCATTGGCGCAACTACCTCGGGGGGATTTAACAAAACCGCGAGGAAGAAAATTCCGAGCCCAATGAAGAGTTGAAGTCCGTTTATGTAATCCCGTGGCTGTAGAAGGAGCCAGACAGGAAGAAGCGAAGCTATGGCCGCGTAGGTAAATAGTAAGACGACCCACAAAGCTGGAGCTCCAAGCCCGAACATCGACTCTGGCAGGCTGAGAGGGATGTTGTTCCCCACGAGCATTGACGCATAAAGGAGAGAGACTCCGATAATCGATGGCCACAGGAGTGCAACACCTCGACGGTAGAGCAAGTATCCGATCGTGATCGCGACCGCGATAACGAACCAGGCCGGGATCACACTGCTTGGGAAGTCCACGAAGAGTCCGGCAATAATGATGGCAAATACAGCGTTAACCATCAGAAGAAGAAGAAAGATTACGATCATGAAGAGAGAGCGCGCTCTCTGTCCTACGACTGACTCAGTTAGCGCCCCAATGGATTTACCTTCGTTCCTCACGCTGGCCCAGAGTGCTCCAGCATCATGGATTCCTGCGAAGAAAACCGTTCCAAGAGTTACCCATAGAAAGGCGGGTAGCCATCCCCAGATCACCGCAATTGCCGGGCCTACGATTGGAGCAGCGCCTGCTACCGAGGTGAAGTGATGCCCCCATAATACCCAACGGTTTGTAGGCACAAAGTCTACGCCGTCTTCCTGGACGTGTGCTGGCGTTCGGAATTCCGAATCCAGTCGGAAAATGTGCTCCGAGATGAAGCGTGAATAGAGAAGGTACCCTGCAGTGAAAGCCCCGAGGCCCACCACCATTAGATACAACGCGCTCATCTATTCCTCCGTCCCAATCGTTGCCTGAACCAGTCGACTCCACTGAATTGTAGTGCCGAACATGAAGTTCCCGATAGCCGGGAATCGGAGGATTATCCGAGACTAAGGCAAGTGACGCAAATGGGAGCGATGCGATTTGATGATTCTATGTAGCTTAGTCTGTGTGTTGGTGGGACTGAAATTAGCTTAGAAAGTGCAGAGATTATGGCGGTGAACATGCTTCTGAATTTCCCGCAAAGTCAGTGCTTTGCAGGGTTAGTTCATAGTCAGCATGGGACAACTTTCCCGAGGGCTAGGTTGGAGTTTCGATGTCGATGCGATCAATGAGGTGGATTTATAGCCTGGCGGTAGTGACCACTCTCGCTTCACCCTGGGCTGCCTTAGGACAGGGGAGTGAGTTCCCCTACACAATCCGCTCTTGGACCATCAGGGATGTCCCCAGCGGGATCGCGTACGGATCGGCAGTAACGGGGCTTTACCTACTGGGAGAGAATCGAGCAAACCGAGCGAGGACATTCGCGGATGCTGATCTAGCTTTCTCCGGGGAGGTCGTGTTCTTCGACAGGTATGCCACTCGGCAGTGGTCGGACACATGGGACTCTCTAAGTGACCACTTATTGTGGGGTATGGGTTCGGCGACAGCAGCGTCCCTTGCTTTTGTCCTTTCTCAACAAGAGTCGAGTTCCAGAAGCGTTGCTATGAAGAACACAGCTACCTTGGCGCTTATGGCAGCCGAACTGCTTCTGCTGAACAAAGGGTTCACGGACTTAGTGAAGGGAAGCGTCCGAAGGCAAAGGCCTTATGTGTATAATCAAGAACTCAGTACTGAGGACAAACTTCGAGTTGCGAGAGAAGAAGACGATGTATTCCTGTCTTTTTTCTCGGGACACTCCGCTGTTGCTTTTTCAGCGGCGGCCTTTGTATCGACTGTAGTATCAGATGCGACCGATGTACCGGATTGGGCGAAACGCCTCGTGTGGGGAGGTACGATCTCCGCGGCTGCTTTAACAGCATACGCAAGAGTAGCCGCGGGTCGTCATTTCCCAAGCGATGTGGTTGTGGGTGCTATTGTGGGTGCTGCGATTGGTCACCTTGTTCCACGGAGTCATCGTTTAGGGGTTGATGCTCAAGTACAAATTCTCAATCGTGGTTATGGGGGTATTGGCATTGGACTTCAAATCCCGATGAGCTAAAGAATGGACCCTGAAGTTTATTGTTAGGTTGGTTGAGTATCCGGTTGCCGAGGAAGGCAGTAAGCCTAGCTTTTTGGCAGGAGAACTGATGCGAGCTTTTCAATCCTCACTCTTCCTGATTTTCGCAGCCGCTGGCACAGTTGTGTCTTATGCTTGTTCAGGTTCAGACTTTGAAGCTGACCCATCCCTGGATCTATCCCAGACGGACGGACCGTATGAGTTGTATTACGATGACGGTCAATTAGAAGAGAAGGGGGCCTACAAGGGCGGGGAGAGGGACGGACCGTATGAGAGTTACCATCGGAATGGTCAACTTCGGATTAAGACGACCTATAAGGATGGAGAGCGGGATGGACCGTATCAGGTCTACAACGAAGCTGGTCGATTAACTGAGGAAATGATCTACAAGGAAGGGGTAGCCGATGGTCCTTTCCAGAGATTTTATGATGATGGTCAGCTGTGGATTTCAACGACCTACAAGAACGGTGAGTTCGATGGCCTGTATGAGCGCTACTGGGATAACGGTCAGTTAGAAGGCAAGGAGACCTATAAGGGTGGGGAATTGGATGGCCCATCCGAGCATTACTATAGGACTGGCCAACTTTGGGTGAAATTGCCCTACCAGGATGGCAGATTCGATGGCCTGTATGAGCGGTACTACGAGAATGGCCAGCTAGAGGTCAGGGAAACCTATAAAGAAGGCCAATTGCACGGGCCATCTGATCATTATTACAGCACCGGACTCTTATGGATGAAGATTCCGTCTGAGGACGGGAAATTCGAGGGGCCGTTTGAGAGGTATTACGAGAATGGGCAATTATTCGAGAAGGGTACGTACAGAGCGGGTGAACGGGATGGTCCTTACGAGAGATATAGGGATAACGGTCAACTAGAGGGTAAGGAGACCTATAAGGCCGGAATAGCTGACGGTCCCTACGAGAGATACCACGAGAATGGCCAGTTGTGGGTTAAGGGGACGTATAAGGGTGGGGAGCGGGATGGTCCTTATGAGAGCTACCACGAGAATGGTCAGTTGTGGGTCAAGGGGACGTATAAGGAGGGTGCACGAGATGGAGCCTATGAGGTGTATCGAGAGAATGGTCAGCTAGAGGAGAGTGGGATCTATAGGGCGGGGCAGAGGGTTGGTTCTGAGATGCGGTTGCCGATGTAAGGAGCAACTTTAGCTTTATGGGTTAGGAGAGCTTATGCGAACCGGTTTAACTGTCTTTTTCTTGACCTTGGCGATTGCTGGTGCTGCGGCGTTTTATCTATGGCCGAGACCTGATCCCACCGTAGAGGCAGCCTTGAATGATGCCCTCCAGAGAGAGTTGCGCACGCGCGGGTATACTGGACTAGTTGAAGAGTCCCTCGAGGAGCGTCTTGGGCGGGCAGTTGACTTAAAGCTAGCCGATGTAGGACGCTTCCTTTTCTTCGATCCTGTGCTTTCGTTGGCTGGAGACAATAGTTGCTCAGGTTGTCACGGACCCAATGTGAGTTTCAATGACTCTAGGCCGATCTCGATAGGCGTTGGCAATAACGGTGTTGTCGGCCCTGGGCGTCGTGGTCCACATAACCAGCGTCGTGCTCCGTCTCTTATCAATGTTGCATTCTACCCTCGTCTCATGTGGGACTCGAGATTCATGTCTGTTGCGTTCGATCCTTTCAATAACGCGCAGGGGTTTGTTTTTCCTGAACCAGAGGGCAGTTCCTTATCGTATATGGACCACCTGCTCGGTGCCCAAGCATTTACGCCTGTGGTGAACCGGGTCGAGATGGCTGGCTTCCAATTCTCAGGTGATAACGACGCGATGAGGTCTGAAGTTGCTCAGCGTGTGAATGCTATCGATGAGTACCGCAGGCTGTTTGGCGAAGTGTTCCCTGAAATTCGTGCCGGGGAGCTTCTTCGCTACGAACACATCGCGCTCGCGCTCGCTGAGTTCCAGTTCACGCTCATTAGAGCTGATGCCCCGATTGATCGTTTTGCTCGTGGTGATCACGATGCAATGACGGTTGATCAAAAGCGCGGTGCACTCCTGTTCTTCACTCCAGATGTGCGGCCACCTGCTTGTGCGGAGTGCCACAAGGTTGATGCTTACGCGAACGAAATGTTTAGTGATTTTGAGCCGCATGTGCTTGCTGTGCCTCAAGTATTACCAGCATTTCGTAATGCGCGGTTTGACGGTCCAGGTGAAGACGAAGACTACGGATTAGAGCAGCAAACAGGGAATGAAGCAGATCGGTACAAATTCAGGACCTCTCCTCTACGAAACTTGGCATTCCAGCCAGCGTTCATGCACAACGGTGCTTATGTGTGCTTGGAAGATGCCGTCAGGCATCACCTTGAAGTTGATGATCTTGCCAGATCATATGAACTCGACAATCTAGACCCCGACATACGGGCCTCACTGGGCCCAGTAGAACCGATGCTTGGAAGGGTCGCCGAGCTAATCGATTTATCCCAGCCACTACCTGATGATGAATTTGATCAGGTCCTAGACTTTGTCCTAAATGCTCTAACTGACCCCGGTGCACATCCAGATTCACTACGTGCTTTGGTGCCGGCATCCCTGCCTAGCGGTCTTCCTCTGCACCATTTCGAATGGGGGATCCAGGCGCCAAAGGGGTGCTAGGTATCGGTTTTGGGGCAATGCAGACAATTGACTGTATCTAAGTCCTGCGCTTTTTCGGTCCAATTGGATAAGTTTTTCAACGCTGCAACCCTTTTATTCCGCTTTTAGACTGGTACCTGATCGGTATGTTCAAAACGGGTTATATCCTTAGTCGCCGAGCGGACCTGGTGTGGTTCTTGGGCCTCCCTTTCGCGGCAGTCCTGATTGCTCTGGGTTTCCAACGGTGGCTGCCATACGTCGCCGTTGCGTCCATCAACCTATGGATCACGATCCCACATCACTACGCGGGCTGGGTTCGCTCCTACGGTATGCCTCAGGTTTGGGAACGCTTTAGGGAACGGCTGATTGTTGGGCCATTCCTGATTTTGATTTTGACGGGTGCGGGCCTGATCTGGGCCCCGATTACACTACTTCTCCTCGTCACAGCCTGGGATCACCAACACAGCGTGATGCAGCAACACGGCTTGTCTCGGGTCTATGATTTCAAAGCAGGGGCTGGCCTGCCGTCGACTGGTCGCTTCGATATCACTCTGCATTTCGTGCTTTACGGCTTCATGTTTGTGCACGCGCCGATGTTTCGTTTCTTGTGGATCCGAGAGATGCACAGGATGGATATTCCAATATCGGCTGGATTCGTTGAGGGTCTCCTCGCGGCTAGCTGGGTTGTACTGATTGTATATCTAATCATCTATGCCTGGCATGTACGACAGACGATCTTAAATGGTCAGCCAATTAACCCGATCAAGTATGCGTTCATCGGTGCGAGCTACTTCCTTTGGTATTTTGTTGCCTGGAACACAAACTCAATTCTCCTATACGCGGTTGCCCACCGCATCATGCATGGGGTTCAGTACATCGTAATGGTGTATTCCTTCATGCGGCGCACTGCGGATGTTCCAGCATCAAAGCCAGGATTTTGGAGCCGGGTAGTTGGTCAGGGGAAACTTCGTTGGTTCCTAGTTGGGGGTGCCGCCTATGCACTACTGTTCCAACTCTTGATCAATTATCCGCTGGACGAGTTCGGCTTCGGGGTCGTGAATTTTGCACCGTATCCGGCGATACCCCAGTTCAATCTTCCAGCTCTGGACTATGAAGCTTCCTATGGGCTTTTTTCGCAGATGATGGTCTATGCTTACGGGATGATGCACTACTACCTGGACTCGTTCATATGGAAAGTTCGAGATAAACAAGTGCAGGCTGGGCTCTGATGGCTGTGTTACAGAGATACCGGATGCTAGTGATCGTCTATGTGATTGTTCTAGGGATTGGTGCGCGTGAATACCTCGTTTCGCGTTCTAATGGAACGGTCGAGTGGCTTGGTGGTTGCCAGGCATCAGCTGCCGCTTGTTCTAACACAGGCACGCAGGCGCTCAGGTCTTCGGACGACTCATTGTTCTGGATGCGTCATGCGAAGATGACGGAGGTGGTTGCTCAGCTTAACCCAGAAGATCCGGATACTGATTTCTTGCTGGGGATGCAGGCACTCTCAGAAGGCGACATTGAGGAGTCCATCCGTCGACTCGAAGAAGCGCTGGAGGGTGGTGTAAAGCATAACAACTATTTGCTTCAATACTACGCACAATACGAACTGGAACGAGGAGCAGACTGGCGCCGGGTGAACCTTGCTGTGAACCGATGGCGCATCAACCATCCGTTCTCGTCGGATCCGCTTACGATTCCTCTCGGTGCTGGCCCGGAGACCCCTCAGGACGAGAATGATATGTACCAAGCCCTTGAGGCTATTCCATGGGTGGCCGGTTCGCAGCTTGAGTCTTTTGTCTTGGAAGACCAGCCTCGCTGGCAGATAGCACTGACGTTTCAACCTGGGGAGACTGTAGATGTGAGGGAGGCGATTGAGGCGGTAACTCTTTTATCGCTCCCCCCGAACGACCGGCCGCGTTTTATAGTGCAATGTAGTACCCTGGTTGATTGTACTATGGTACCGCGCTGAGGTCCCTTACTCTCAAATAAGCCCTACATTCAGCAGAGTATTCTGCTGGCTCAACCGGACAAGATCTTATGAAGAAGACATGGTTTGCTCTTTTTGTGCTTATAACAGTGAACGTTCTTGGCCAGGATATTGAAGGTCAGGTATTCCCGACTGATGATTCCGTCATCCAGAATATGTGGGAGGAGGGCATGGAGGGCGGTTCACAGGTTGTAGATTTGGCTCAAGCACTTCTTGATTCGATCGGCCCTCGACTGATGGGTTCGCCCGGCTTTGATGCGGCAGGAGATTGGCTGATTTCCAACTACACTGCCTGGGGTATCGACGCTGAAAAGCAAGTATATGGTACGTGGACCGGTTGGGAGCGTGGCTACACACACCTCGATCTCGTTGCGCCTCGCCAGCGAACACTAGAGGGAATGATCCTCGCCTGGAGTCCGGGTACTGATGGACCTATTGAGGGTGAGGTGATTGTGCCGCCTCTGTTCACAAATTCTGATGAATTCGAGGCATGGTTGCCTGAAGTCGATGGTCGAATTGTAGCAATCTCATTAGCAGAGCCGACCTGCCGTGAAGACCAGTCGTGGTTGGACCATGCCACACCTGAGTCTTTCCAGGAAATGAATAACGCTAGGGATGAAGCAAGACAGGCATTTTCGATGTCAACACGGGCCATGGGGCCTGGCGCTCCTGAGAGAATTGCTGATGCTGGTGCGATCGCAGTTCTAACGGGACGTTGGTCTGCCGGTTGGGGTGTAGACAAGATCTTCAGCTCTCCGACGGCGGGCATACCGGGGGTCCATCTGAGTTGCGAGGACTACGGCCTTGTTGCTCGCCTCGCCGAGCGGGAGCAGTCACCTAGAATCCGGATTGACGCTCAAGCTGAGTTTTTCGGTGAGGTTCCTGCATTCAATGTCGTTGGCACAATTCCCGGCACTGAGTTGCCCAATGAGTACGTGCTGCTGAGTGCGCATCTTGACTCTTGGGATGGTGCTTCAGGTGCGACCGACAATGGTACCGGTACGATCATGATGCTTGAGGCGATGCGGATTCTGAAGGCCACATACCCGAACCCGCGTAGGACGATCATGGTTGGGCACTGGGGAGGTGAAGAGCAGGGACTGATCGGTTCGACAGCGTTTGCGGCTGACAATGCAGAGGTAGTCGACGGGCTACAGGCTGCGTTTAACCAGGACAACGGTACTTGGCGGATTGATTACATACGGATGCAAGGTTTTACGGGTGCCGGAGCACATTTCGGGAGATGGTTTTCCAAAATCCCAGTGGAGATTACGGGTCACATAGAATTGGATATTCCCGGGATTCCGGAGACCGGTGGAAGCGATCACATGTCTTTCATCTGTAAGCCTGCTCCGGGGTTCCGCCTACAGTCGAACTATCCGGATTATCGACAATACACATGGCATACCAACCGGGACACGTTCGATAAGATCGTTTTTGCAGACCTCCGGAATAACGCTACGCTTGCTGCGATGCTTGCGTATCAGGCGTCGGAGGACCCAGAGCGAGTGTCCTCAGAGACACGAGTCTTGCCCAGAGATCCGCGTGGTCAGCCTGGACGATGGCCTCAATGTCGACCGCCGAGGCGAAGCCCAGGTGGTTAGGCGTGATCTAGAAAATTTGGTTTGATGCCGTACTCAAGATTCTAAGCAGGAGATACAAAAGATGCTCAAACGGTCTGTGTTCATAGCTCTGATACTTGTATCTGCAGCTGGCAATTTAGCCATTGCACAGGAGGGTGGACTCCTCACTCCCAATACGGCGTTGGACGTTATGTCGGGAAGCATCGTGGATATGACCTCAGATGGCCGGTGGTTGGTGGTCACAGTTCAATCTCGTAGGGACCGCACCGATGTTGATCACATGCGTTTCGGAGATCCGACCTACGTAAGTCCTGCAAGCACACGTGTACTCCTCATCGAGACCACATCTGGCGACCAAGAATGGCTATTTGCCGATCCGGTGAGGATTAGAGGGCTTACATGGTCTCCTGACGATACTCAGCTTGGATATTTCTTGATGGAAGGGGGGCAGTATCAGCTTAGGTTGTACGACATTGAATCTGGGAACACGAGATCCATCAGCCTTGGCACCGCCAAAGAGATATCATCGAACTCACCTCTTATTTGGGCACCGGATGGGTCGTCTGTTCTTCTTTCACTAAGGCCGGAAGGGTGGGCAGAAGAGGCGCGACAGGCATTTGGTGTAATGACCTCCGGTCCCGTCGTTATCCAAGACTCTCGGAATGATTTCCTCGCTTGGGACAGAGTTAGGAATCTCGCTAACCGACAGGTAGTCGCGCTTGTGAACGTCAGCAGTGGAGCGGTCGAGGAAATCCTTTCAGAGGGTGACGTGCAGGGTCTCCGGTTCGGGGAATCTGGAGACTTCGTGACCTATACCGCCGTCAAACCCCAAAAGACAGCATACGAAAGAAACGAGGGCACAGAGTATGAAATCCTCAAGCTGGTGCTAGATGGATCAGCTCCGGAATCGATCGTAGCTCCAAGTGAGCGCCGTACAAATCCAAACTGGAATAAGGCTGGGGACGCTTTTGTTTACAGTGAGGAAGGAAATGTTTTCCTGAGAGAGCTTGAAGAAGACAGTGCAGATAATCTTACCCAGCAACATCGTGTTTCAGTGTCTGAAGACGATTCTACCAAGATGAGTTTCTCACCAGTGAGATGGAGCCCTGACGACCAGAGTGTTCTCATGAGTTCTCAGACGGGTTGGCATATCCTCGATACAGATTCCCGTGGCCTCGAGCTTGTCCTGCCGTTTGAAGAGGATGAGGAATTGCGTCCTTCGCGGTCCGTCCAATCGTGGAGTGAAGACGGTCACTATATCTACTTTACGTACTCAGCTAGTGACGAGTGGCAGCGAGGCTTGAAGCGTCTTGATCTTCAGTCAGGCTCCGTTGAAACCATGGTGCTCGATGAAAACCTCTACCGCTCCTTCAATTTCTCGGATGATGGAAGCACGGTCATTTATCGTATGTCGGACGGTAATCGTCCAGATGAGATTTGGGTCGCTAGTGGCGACTTTAGCGAGCGTAAGCAGATGACTGATTTAAACCCTCAGCTTTCTGATCTTCCACTCTCAAAAACTGAACTCATCGAGTATCTCGATATAGACGGGAATACGCTCTACGGGATCCTCTATTACCCGGTCGGCTATGAGCCTGGCCGGAAATACCCGCTGGTAGCAGAGATCTACGAGCAGTTCTTCGATAACGGTTATAACGAGAACATGAACCTTATCACGGCTCAGGGTTGGTTTGGCTTCAGGCCTTCTGTGCAGTTTGAAGAAGGTTTTCCAGGGGAGGCGTGGCTCAAAGCGGTCCCATCTGCGATCAACAAGCTTGTTGATCGCGGCATAGTCGATAACGACAAAATCGGCGTGTACGGCCAGAGCTACGGTGGTTACGCAGTGAATTTACTGATTACCCAGACCGATCGCTTTGCGGCTGCAGCAAATGTGTCCGGCAAAGTGAATATCATCTCATTTCTGGGCGATAGCCCTAGGATTACCACTCGTAACTATCGTGCGGCTGAGATTGGCCAAGACCGGATTGGTGCCACTTTGTGGGAGCAACCACAAAAATACATAGAACATTCAGCGATCATGTTTGCAGATCGCATCAATACCCCGCTACTGATGCTTTCCGGTGAAGGGGACTGGAACGTGCCTGCAACGAATCAACGGGAGATGTACTACGCGCTCCGTCGGCTCGGAAAAGAAGTTGTTTGGGTTAACTATATGAGTGGAGGTCATGGGGCAGGGCGGGCGAGTTCTGCCGAGGACTTCGTGGATCATTGGGAACGGATGTTCGATTGGTTCCGGGAGCATTTCGATGAGGCGAATGGGGATCGCCCTATTTCTCAGGGTGAATCCTGAGACTCAACGGATGGGATGTCCTTTGTTTGGTCTTCGCGCCTGAGTTACCCGCTAAATTTCTCACCAAACCTGAGAAGCACTGAACTCACACTGCCCTGGAATAGTGTGACGATGTAGAGCCTATCGTACTCCATTTCAGCGATCGGGGTACCTGCTTCTCCACCTAAGGCTTCAACGAAGCCCGGTGTCGTATTGGAGTGTCCTAAAACCAGATGGCGTCCAGG
>PBPC01000082.1 GCA_002724575.1 Gemmatimonadota bacterium
GCCCTTGAGCGCAGCCCTGCTTTGCTCCGCTCCAAACCGAGCCTCCAGATAGGCGATCTCAGATCCTATCCGATCTTCTTCCCATAGCCGCTTGCGCCTCTCCCATGTCTGTCCTGCTAGCTCCGCGACAGCCCGAGCCTGCTCTACTTGAGCGCTGAGTACACGATCATCGATCTTGGCAAGTGGCGCGCCACTTTCAACTTGTACGCCCTTATCGACAAAGATCTCTCGGATCACTCCACTTTCTTCAGCTGAGACCATCACGTCTTGATTGGCCACAGCTGTAGCCGTCAACCTGATCTCTTCTAAAAATTTCTCGGTCTCGATCCGTGCTACCTCGACATTGATGATGCGAACGAATTCATCAGAATCCACTCTATCAATCCCGTCTGCCTGAGCCGTTCCACATCCACTAATAGCAAGTACGGCTAGCAGAGATAAGATTTCTCGCTTCTTATTGTCCGAGTTCTTCATGGTAGTTCGTAATCCTCTCGACCTGTTTGGATTGCGTCTTGGTCAACAAGTGGAACTAATCCTGTTGCTTCATCTAGCTGAGCGCGTGCTACGAGGTAATCGAAAACTGCCTGTGCGTAGTTAAATTCACTTTGACGCAGCGCTACCTCGGCATCTATAAGCTCAAACTGGCTTCCGAGTCCTTCTTGATATTGTGCACTCGCTATCTCAAACCCTCTAGTTGCCTGCTGCACCGCCAGTCTTTGAGCCCGGGCCCGTGATAGTGATTCTGTAGACAACTCTAAGAGGCTCTTCACCTGTGCCTGCGCCATATCTCGCCCGCGTTGTGATTGGATCTCAGCGGACCGTAGGGCTGCTCGCCTCTGATCAATTCGAGACACACGTCTGAATCCCTGAAATACCGGCACACTCACCCTGACCCCGACAATGCGAGAGTAAGCCCTCTGGCCATCACCACGGGCAAAGAAATTCGGACTCCCATTATCCTGAGCATTTATGATATAGTTGCCGAACAATGTCACCTCTGGCAGGTAGCTGGCCTGCTCTAATCTCACCTCAGTCTGCCTTAAATCACGATTTAGCTCTAGCTGCCTAAGGTCGGATCTCAATTCACCTGCCATCCGAACAGCTCGATCCGACAACTCTAAGTTTCCTCCTTGAAATCCCATGAATTCTAAGATCTCACGGTTAGCTGGGTCATTATTCTCAAGATTGTCCAGATCCATATTGGCCAGAGACCCTCTGACCTCAATCTCTTCTTGTTCGGATACATCCAGCTCAATCGCCAACTGTCGACGGACTTCACGAACGCTATTCTCTGCCCGACGTAGGTTTGGTTCCAGGTTTGCTAGCTCGACCTCCAGCCGCAGTAAATCGTAGTCTGATGCTAGCCCAGCCTCGTTCCTCACTCTTGTTTCACGAACAGACTCTCGTACCCGTCGGACAGAGTTCTCTGTCAGCCGCAACTGTTCCCTTGATAAAAGGAGCTGGTAGTACGATAGACGCACCCGAGTCGCAACTGCATGAGACTGGCCGCGGACCGCCTCTTCTTGGAGTTGCTCAAAACGTGACGCGGCTCCTAATCCCACTAAGACCGAAGGACGGAGAAGCGGCTGTTCGACAGATAGAGTCGAGGCCCATTGATTGTCGGCCCCGAACCGAACAGGAAGGTAGTCGTCTGCCCCAGCCGTAGGATCGAAAATCGCCGCAGGAAGGAAATTGACAGTAGGGGAGATATTTCTCGAGTAGCTGGCATTCAGATCTATCCTCGGGTAGACCTCGCTCCATGCCTCCGATACACGTTCCTCTGCTTCAGTTAGTCCTAAACGAGCAGCCACGACATCGGGGTTCACTCCTAGCGCAGTTCGAACAGCCTCCTCTATCCCGAAAACTACTTGGTTAACCTGTGCTTCGACCCTAGCTGAACCCGGTCCCACCCCTAAGGCCAAGCACGTCGGAATCATACCCAGAACGTTCTTCCAGGATTGTATCCGTATCATTGTTTCCTCTTTCCGTTGGATCTCATACCTGAGGCACCGTTTGATCTTCCATATAGAGTTCCTCTAATTGGCCTGCGAAGCTGGAGGTAGCAAAGCCACTCATCATTCGAGCACCTGATTTCTCGAATAATGATTGGAATTCCTCCCGATCCATCGGGAAGAAGCCTTGGTGATAAAGCAAAATCATCCCATGCGCATGCGCCCACATCGTTAATGCGGTTTGTAGTGGATCAGCCTCCTTCAGGATACCGACCTGCATACACTCCCGAACTCGGTCTATCCAAAACTGGTGGACCCCGCACCCCATTGCTTCTATGTCATCCGGAAGCTCCTTCATCCCAAGGCGTTCCGGGCTAGAAAACATGATCTTATACCAGCGGGGATGTTCAAGCGCGAAATCGAGATACCCTTCACCGGCTTGGAAGAAACGCTCTATCGGTGTAGACGCCTGTAGTGCCCGATATACGTATCCTTGGTAAGCCTGGTACGCTTCTCTGACAACATCAGCGAGCACGTTTTCTTTACCGTCGTAGTGTCGGTAAAGGGCCGGAGCCGTAACACCAACATTCTTCGCGAGCTTTCTCATCGAGAAACCGGGTAACCCAGTCTCTAGATAGAGCTCACACGCGCATGCAAGTATCCTTTCCCGTTGAGCAGGCATGTGAACACTGTAAACATAACCTCATATATGGTCAATAATTCGTTATATTAAAAGGCTAACGCCGTTTAGTGTAAAAAGGTGCAATAGCACTCACCCAACTATCCTGTGCCCTGCGGAAGGGTAATGAAGACTTATTTCAGTTCCTGACCTCGACCTTCGCACTAAGTATGAAGTCATCCTGAGTTATCCGGTCCACAACATCCATTCCCTCAACAACCCTTCCGAACACCGTATACCCACCGTCTAAGTGTGGAAGCATCGTGTGCGCGATGAAGAATTGTGAGCCTTCAGTATCTTTACCGAGCCTTGCCATACCCACAGATCCTCTCTGGAAAGGTATGCCGTTTAATTCGGTTGTAATCTCAAATCCTGGACCACCCATACCGAGAAGTCCCTCCACGTCCCCTCCCTGAACTACAAAATTCGGGATGACCCTGTGAAAGGACACATTGTCATAACGCCCTTCCTCACTGAGTCTGGCGATCGTTTGAACTGTATGAGGTGCGTACTCCGTGAACATCCTGATCCTAATTCGTCCACGGGTTGTCTCGGTCACTAACTCAGGAGCTCGACCAAGCCGCCTCAAATATCTCCAGTCGATTTGGGCCGGATCATAGTTTGGCTGTGCAGGCACCACCTCAGGAGCCACTTCCACGTCATCATCAACTTGGATATCGGCAATTGACACCTCTCCTGTCAGGTACTCGAGCTCCATAGCTGCAGCTCGCCTTATCCCACCACTCGGATGTTTCAATGCTTGTCGAAGAATTAGGTGAGCATCCGGATCACCGGTGATCGCTATCAAACCCAAGATCTCGACGGCGTCTCGGATCTCTGATCCAGCCGAAACTTCCCGGTAGATTTCACCTAGGACTGCAGCACTGCCAAGTTCACCGAAGAATGGGTCAGTAAGCATCTCTAACCCAGTCCGGTAGACGCCAGCATCGTCGCTGTGTACCGCATCTGAAAACAGGTCGAAATAGATTTGCCTGAACTCAGGATTCTGCCTATCCCTGGGCCAACGCCGCGCCAGAGCCTGAACCACGGCAGTATTAACTTCTGGATAAGAGGATTGCGCTGCTTCACGAAGCTTCTGGAGCGACTCAATCCCACTGATTTGGCTAAGGGCACTGACTCCTGCCTTCCAACTTACCAAATCATCCGGCTGTAATGAGTCGAGCCAACTAAATACGAATTGTCCTTCATTTTGCCGACCTAATAGCTGCAAAAGTGGTTCAGCTACACTTCCACGTCCTAGATCAGAATCAATCCAACTTTTAATACGCGTAATGATTTCAGGAGCGTGATTCCTCCTTGCAATACCAATAGCGGCTCTAGCAGCTACATGCTCAGAAGGGTCATCAAGACTATTCAATAGAACCTCGAGCACATCCGGTTGAGATTCTCGTCCAGCCAGTCCTGCTATGGCTTCGGCTCGTACACGCCAATCCTGAGCTGCACCAGCCCACCGGATTAACCTTCCTACATCTGAATCATCTCCTAGCCGACCAAGAGCCACGATAAGATGGAGGGCAGCAGGATCATCTTCCGCAAAGAGATCTAGGACCCCCCGAAGACGTGAGACTCTGGATGACCAGAGCGATGGATCTGGTTCACGTCCAAAGTAGTATGCTGCGGCAACCCTGATATCAGCATTGGAATCATCTAACTTACTGAATAGAACATCTCGACTTTCCTCATTATTAACGTTGAAGACTGCCCCACTCACTGCGAGTGCAAAAACTCTTAGGGGTTCTTCATCAGCTAGCACCTCAGCCGCGAGCAACGCCTCAGATGCCGATATAGAACCTACCTTACCTAGAGCTTCTAGAATACGATATCTAACATCTCGTTCTGATTCTTTTGAAAGCGCATCTACCAGAACCGGGACTGAAGACTCAGTGTTGAGTTGGCCAATCGCGAAAACGATGTCCCGTCGCACTGCAGCATCTTCTTCATTCTCTAGCCGGGAAGCCAGGATTGAAAATGTCGTGGGCTCCTGAATAGATCCAAGAGCGAATGCTGCTCGAGCTCTCAGGCTAGGGTTTGTCGCAAAAAGCATTTCAGATAGACCCAGTGCATCCCGATCTACTTGGAGATCAACAATAGCTTGAAGCTCCGGAGTTCGAAGCAATCCATCTCCGGTGCGCATGAATGGTTCATTGTCCCATTCGATTGTGGAAGTGCCAATCTGGCACCCCAAACAAAAGCAAAGACTGATGAAAACCAATGGGTCCCGGCACAAGTTGGCCATACTATACCTAACTAATCCTTGAGGATCACCTAGAGATCTGACTTTCGCTTGATCTCTCATCCTAATCAGAAACCGAGCATTCTGTCCCCGAATAGCGACATCGCTTAGAAGCTAAAACGGTATGAAGTCCAAGTAAGCATCAAACCTTACAGCGGACAAATGGAAGGATCGCAAATTCCATGATGCGTCCAAATGGATTAATTGATCAAGAACTGACAAGCCCGACCCGACTGAAGACAGGGCCCCATGATCATCTGTCTCCTCGATAAAACGATCGTCATAAGGTGCCCAAGCCCAGTCCGAGAAAAGGGAAACATCCCCAAGAAAGAAGGATTGAGCGACCTCTCCCCGTATGCGGGCAAACCTTGCTCCTCCAAGAACTCGCGGCGGATACCCACGCAGTGTGCTTGGTCCACCAAGATACCAGCCACGCTGTATCGGAAGACTCCCAAAACTTAAACCAAAACCACCCTCTAAGCTGATCCGCATGTCACGTACAATCGGGATATCCAGACTGCCGTTTAATCCCAGTCGCGCGTATTCTGCAGTCCCTGCTCCACCCTCTAACGACACCAGGGTTTGACCTTGAGGAAATCGAGGGTCCAAGCCCCATTTAGAGGCAATTTCTAGTGAACTTCCCAGAAACCACCCAATGTCCACTCCTATATTGGGACGCCACTCTGGGCTCTCATTAATGAGGCCCCAGATAGTAAAATCCGACTCGATCTTTGCAGGGCGGTGATACTCTCCGAATACACTAATCCGAAGGGAGTTCTGTTCTATTGAGGAACGTGACCATTCAAGAGATAACCCAGACCGCCGGTAGTAGTCGCCATAGTCCCTTCCAGCGACTAAGGCAGTTATCGAATTCCCGACCTTAAAGTGTCCAGCACGTTCATCAATGGCTGCCAACTCATGAAACCCACTGAATGTGATTTCGTCGTATAGTGTTTTACGGGTAAAATCCAATTTCAAGTTAGGCTTTAGGTTCGCTAGCCCAAGACTAGTCGTCCCAGTAACTGAAATTGGACCCATTGGACTTTGTGGCCGAAATTGGGCTCGAACACCTGGTGAGAATCCTTCAATTCTATTGTACCTGAATAGATCTGGACGTTGAAAAAACCATCTGATCGTCCTCGGGACACCTGATACTTTTTCTACTGAGTGCCCATTCGGGCCGAATGTAGCTGTACCTCCAGGTGAATAAATTGAGAGTGTACAGCACAAAACAAACTTCAGTGTTTCGACACTCATTAAGTTCCTCGCATTACGACTATATAGTTATTCTAGAAACTATTACGTCACTCTACTTTGATTTGATTCACTCACTAAAGCAGTAATTTCGCTACTGGGATACTAACGTACCCTAGTATCACTTCGAATCACCAAATTGGGAGTTCTCAATCAGTGGACGGATTGAGCTTTAAGCCTGTCGCATTCCGCGCTGCCCGCTGGGCGCGTGGATGTCATGCACAAACCATTCTGGCCAGAATATTGAGGTCTCCGAATGGGCCGCCATATAGCCGAGAACGCCTAGAGACACCTGATGGAGATTTCCTCGACCTGGATTGGTGCTTAGAGCCCTCATTGGATTCACCCATCGTGCTGGTACTCCATGGCCTTGAGGGCTCCAGTTCTAGGCGGTACGTCCGAAATATATGTCGGGAGCTTTTCGATCGAGGCATTTGGCCAGTCGCTCTGAATTTCAGAGGGTGTAGTGGAGAACCGAATCGGAAACCTCATTACTACCACTCTGGTGAGACTAACGACCTCCGATTTGTAGTCGAATTTCTTCGTCGCCGCTTCCCGGATAGACCTATCGGTGTCCTCGGCTTCTCACTCGGAGGAAATGTCCTGCTCAAATTCCTGGGTGAAGAATCCTCAAACATCCAAGATAAGGTTGAGTCTGCAGTAGCGATTTCAGTTCCGTATGATCTCGCTGCTGGCTCTCAACTTCTAGAACGGTCCCGGATGGGACGCCTTTACGCTTCGTACTTCCTGCGATCACTAAAGCATAAAGTTCGTTTAAAAAAGGAACTTCTGGGACCCGTACTCAATCTTGACGCTGTACTAGACTCCCGAACGATTTGGGAATTCGATGATGTAGCTACCGCACCATTGAATGGATTCGAAAGTGCACTTGCTTACTACGCAGAATGTAGCAGCTGCAAGTTCTTGGAAAATATCTGTATCCCTGCACTCTTAATTCATGCTGAAGATGATCCTTTCTTACCAGCCCATGCTATACCGAGCGCGGAAGCATTAAGCAATCCGATGATCCAATTCGTGATGCATCCGGTTGGGGGACACGTGGGATTCCTCGAAGGAACACCCACAAAACCATCATTCTGGGCAGAAGTAGAGGGTGCGCGCTTTCTTGCCGAGCACTTACATGGTGCTAGTCGGTAGTATCAATCTGACTAAGCAGTCACCCGATCTCGAAAGAACACTCGCCCATGCCACATATCTGAAGCCGGGCGCTCGAGATCCCCAGCACGTAGGTCATGGATTCTTGTAAGGCTGGTATCAAATACTTTGGTCGCCAAAGTGACTGTTCCAGCTTCAGCGAGTGCCCTGAATTGAGATCTAGATACACTTCGAATGTCAGTCCCCTCTCGATACCAAACCGGCGTGTGGTCAATCAATGAAATTCCAATACCTGAACCAAGTGTACGAAGTTGGTTCACGAGAGCGTCAATAGAACATCCAGAGGGTAATTCAGAATCGATATCTACACCTACAACCAAGAATTGGCCGTCTCTGAGTTCCCCTGAGCAGCGGAGAGGAACGCCATGCGCCTTCCAATCATCTAGGAAGGAGTGAACTGTGTCGATGAAAGTCTCAGCCTCTCGACTTGAGAGAGCACGACTGCACGGAAAAACCCATAGCCGCCCGTGATCCGGTAACTCCTCAAACGGGATTCGCGCCATCTTTAGATATCTACTCCAACAGTTTCACTCGCAGCTTCGGTATCAGAGGGAGGACCCTTATCTAAGAGGATCGCCATCCAACGAAGATCTTCTGTGTTCTCTAATAGAATCTTGACACCAACAGTCAGTGGTACCGATAGAAGAGCACCTAAGGGGCCCCAAGCCCATCCCCAAAAAAGAAGAGATAGAATAACAACGAGTGTCGAAAGCCCTAGGCTTCGACCCATCCATCTTGGCTCGATGATGTTACCAACAATTATGTTTACAGCGATATATCCACCGGCCACGAGAATCATGTGAAGGAGCGTACCGAATTTAATAACACTCAATAAAACCGCCGGAATTGCTGCGATAATCGAGCCGACCGTCGGTACATAGTTGAGTAAGAATGCGATCATCCCGAGTAAAACCGGGAAATCAAGATCCAAGGCGTATGCCCAGATTCCTAATACCAATCCTGTGACCAGGGATACTACGGTTTTTATACCTAGATAGGACTGAATCTCAGTTGCAATCTTTGTAATCCGGTCTTTATCTCCACCACGTGCACCAAAGATGTAGCGGAATTTCTTCGGGAAAACCGTAGCTTCGCTGAGCATAAAAGCCATGATTAGAAATACGAGAAATGTGGTGGAAAGAAATTGGGCAATACGCCCGACAGTTCCGCGAGCGATATCCACCACTGCTCCAGGGTCAATTATACTGAGCGTCAAATAATCACTTATCTCGAAACCAGTCGAATTCTCCAGCCAAGCCATTAACTGGCCCCAACGCTCCTGAAGATCGAAGACATACTGATCAAGCTTACCTTGCAATTCAGCAACCGACGGACTCGCAAGCAGTACGATTAGCCCAATCGCAGCCGCATTGACCAAAACAGTAATAAGCGTGGCGAGACCCGACGGAACACGATGCTTTACTAGCCATGCCATGACCGGCAAGCTTAATACAGCCAAGAAAAGAGCAAGTGCTGAAGGAAGCAGTATCGGAGCAGCAAACTGTAAGCCGTAGACTATCACGACCAAGCAAGCCAGAATGAACAAAAATCTGGCTCCTGGTTTCTTTTCTAACTCGTTAAAGATCATGTTCGATAAGATACATCTGGCTGGACGTCGAGGGCAGGAGGCGTGCCAAAGATATCTGATAAAGAGAGACTGGTGCCATACTATTTTAGTTCTGCCAGGTTAATCAGCTACAAGTATAATAGGATGATGGACAAGCGACCCCCCGAAGAAATCATGGTCCCGAAGTCTGATGAAGTGCTACTCTCGCAGTGCCGGGTAGAGACCTTTCGTGCTGGTGGACCAGGAGGACAGCACCAGAATAAGACTGAGACCGCTGTTCGGATCATACATCTAGCAACCGGAATCAGCTCAGTAGCTCGCGATGAGAGGAGTCAACTTCGGAATCGACATTTAGCAGTCAATCGTCTACGAGAAAAACTCGAGGCTCATTATAAGACGCCAGAACCTCGTCTCCGAACCGTGATTCCTACACGAGAAAAAAAAAAGAGGCTCGAGCGTAAACGTCAGCGTGGTCAAACCAAGAAGCTTCGTAAGAAGCCCGATCCAGACCTGGAATAGCCCGTACCGAATAGATTTGGTCTCTTAATGGTCCTGACAAGACCTCCTGAGGGAACACCCCAGGAGGACAGTAATTACGAGACTCTTTTTCAAGTGGGCCCGGAAGGACTTGAACCTTCGACCTGCCGATTATGAGTCGGATGCTCTAACCAACTGAGCTACGGGCCCATTTGCTACACTCACTAGAAGATACCTTCGCACGACAACCAGCGCAGGACATCAAAGATCCCATAAATACGAATCATATCTAGGTCCATGATTGTTCAAGGCTAGTTTCCATCCTTCGATTGATTAACGCTTGCCACTCTCTGATAAGGTTCTAAGAGCCTGCTTCTCAGATTCAGCCAGGCCTCTCCACTCCCCTACTGGTAGCTCCCCGAGTTTCACCGGCCCAAAACGGATCCTTACGAGCCTGAGAACACCGTGACCGATAGCATTCATCATTCGTCGAACCTCACGTTTTCGACCCTCAGTTAGAACCACCTCAATTGTTGTCTTAAACTCTTCCTTTTTCAGGACATCAACTGAATTGACTCTTGCCACTCCATCTTCTAGTTGGACCCCTCTAAGCAACACAGCACACTTAGACTGCGCTAGTGTACCCGTTACTACGACCCTATAGACTCGTTCGACCTGTCGACTCGGATGCTGGATACCGTGAGCTACATCACCGTCATTAGTCAGAATCAAAAGGCCTTCACTCTCGCGATCTAAGCGCCCAACATAACGCAGGGCTGAGCACTCCTCTGGAAGCACATCATAGACCGTTAGCCCACCATGTGGATCCTTACGCGTCGTGAGTACCCCAGTAGGTTTATGGAAAGCGATCCATCGTAAAGCGGTGAGTTCTAGCACATCATCGTCTACCTGAACGGTGTCTCGCCCCGGGACTATCCGCGTCCCTAATTCAGCTATCAATTCTCCATTCACACGAACTCGACCATCTAGCATCAACGCCTCAGCCTGACGACGCGAAGCCCGGCCACATCGGGAAATGTACTTCTGGAGGCGAATACCTTCGGTCACTGCGCTATCAGAGCACTACGTCTTGGGCAGACTCATCCACAGAGTTGTCGGGTTGTTTTTCTTCAAGATTATCACCCGGATCTGGCATCTCAGGAATCTCTTCCTTCTCTTGGTTCCCCTCACCTTCCTCAAGTGGCATCCGGTCTTTGAGAATGATCGGCAATTCATCGGGGCGTGGAAGGTCATCTAGCGAGGCAAACCCGAAATGCTCTTGAAAACGTTGTGTGGTACCGTACAGAAGAGGCCGACCCAAGCCTTCACCTCTTCCTACAATATCAATCAAGCTTCGATCCTGAAGAGTACGGATCACTCCTGAAGAGTTCACACCTCTAATGTACTCGATCTCTATTCTTCCAATCGGCTGACGGTAAGCAATAATTGCAAGCGTCTCTAGTGAAGGTCCCGAGAGTCGGTTGGGTCTTGGGACATTGTCAAAACGTTCTAAGTAAGGTGCAAACTCTGGGCGTGTCAGGATTTGGTAACCCTCAGCGATCTCAGTCAGATGAAAGGCACGCTGTGTATCGTCATACTCCGCCTTAAGCATCTGGAGTGCCTCTTCCACCTGATCTTCATCCAAACGCTCATCCGCCCTAGCAATCTCGTCTGGTGTCAGAGGGGCATCCGACGCGAATAAGACAGCCTCAACTATTTGGGGTGTATTCATGAATCGACCTCTACGACTTCAAGATCTGCGCTGACCTCATCTTTGTCCTCTTCACGCCGGTACAACCAAAGTTCAGAAAAAGGTTGGGACTGTCTCAGAAAAAGTACGCGCCTACGTGTGAGCTCCAAACCAGCAAGAAAAGTCATGACACCATGCATGGTGTCCCCGAAACCCTTCAGGAGGCGACTGAATTCGATGCCCGATTGATCTTGTAGTCGGTCTAAAATCAAGGCGACCTTTTCATGCATAGAGATCGTTCGTGTGGTAACCCTATGTAGTCCCTGCCTAGGTATTGGCATCTCCACACCAAGTGCCGCAGTAAAAACGTCTGCCCACGTTGTCTCGAGTGGCATTTCCTGATGAAGAAGCTTTGGTCGAGCCGGGATGAATCCCTTTGAGAAACGCCGTGCGCGATCCGCCTCAGATGTTCTCATACGTTGTGATATTTCCCGGATCTGCTCGTACTCAAGAAGCCGACGTACTAACTCTGCTCTAGGATCTTCATCCTCATCGTCTCCTTCCCGAGGCAAGAGCATCTGAGCCTTAATCCGTATGAGCGTGGCTGCTGTTTCTAGAAATTCACCAGCGCTGTCTAAGTCTTCCGCGTCTAGTCCCTCTATCGCCTTTAGAAATTGGTCGGTAATCCGGGCCACAGGAATATCAAATACATCGATATCCTGAGTTCGAATCAGATGCAGCAGCAGATCTAGTGGGCCTTGAAAGCGCTCAATCTCAACAAGGAAAAAATCGTCGCGAACGATGGCGCCTTCTGCGAATCTCAGATCCATAAGCGGATAAACGCGTCGGCTTGATTCAAGAAGAACTCCACTGGCCACATGATGTATGTGAATAGTTCACTACTGAAGAAAAGCAGAGCAATCAATAGAGGCAATCCATAGCGACCCACTTGGGTATATAAAACTGCTACCGGCCTCGGAAGTACGTGAAAAAGAACATGTGATCCGTCCAGAGGTGGGATCGGGATCAGATTAAAGAAGGCGAGAACGAGATTGATTAGAATCCCATACCAGGCCATCTGGAATAATGTCTCTGAGAAACCACTGGGACCTGACCCAGTCAAGCTAGTCACCTTAAGAACTATAGCCGCTGCAAGAGTCGAAAATATTGCCAACCCGAAATTGGATACGATCCCAGCCAAAGAAACACGGATGTCTCCCCATACCGGACTCCTATATTTCGCCGGATTGACAGGGACTGGCTTTGCCCAACCAAACAGGAACCCGATGTTCAGCCAGTATAGCACAAACGGAACGATGAACGATCCAACTGGATCAAGATGAGAGATCGGATTCAGCGTGATCCTGCCAAGCTGTTCCGCCGTGTCATCTCCTTCACGGCGGGCCTGCCACGCATGTGCGACCTCATGCACGACGATTGAGAAAATAAGTACTGTAACAATAAGGATTGCTTCCATGTCGTGATTAACCTAACTGCTCAATGCCCGTTGATCCTATCCCGGGTCGTTCCTAGCTTTGCTCGCTAGGAACTGAAAGGCGTATTCCGCCTCGAGGAACAGATGCCGAATATCAAGAGTGCGAAAAAGCGGATGCAGTTGAGTGCTAAGGCCCGACTCAGGAATCGGTCGGAGCGTGCCAAAATACGCACAGCTATAAAGGAAGTGCGTGCGACTACCTCCGCCAAAGATGTCCAAGAACAGCTCCCTGGTGCAGTTAAGATCTTGGATCGAGCTGCGACTAAGCGGCTGATCCATCCGAACCGTGTTGCGCGAGTGAAGAGTCAGCTTGAAAGGCACGCGAGGTCACTCACTTCAAAGTAATCTCGACAGAAGTGCGGTAGCAGATCAGCTGAGATAGCCTGCCCGACTTCTCTAGTTTCTTTGTTTCAGGCTGATCCCAAGAAGTAGCAGAGTCCCCACCCCTCATCGTGTCCAAACAGTGCGGCCAGCTACAATCGTCCGATGGGGAGCTCCCTTAAGCTCGCGCCCGACAAATGGAGTGTTTCGACTCTTCGATCGGAACGTGTTTGGGTCCACAGTCCAGCTCAGGTTTGGATCAATCACTGTCACATCTCCTACCGCACCCTCCGAGAGTGTGCCTCCGGGAAGACCAAATGCCCTGGCTGGCCCACAACTCATACGGTCGATCATAGTCGCAATATCAATTACTCCCTCACCTACGATGTCCGTCATGATGATCCCAACGGCTGTTTCTAACCCAACCAGACCATTCGGAGCATCTTCGAAAGCTGATTCTTTTTCATCGTAATGGTGGGGGGCATGGTCTGTCGCTATAACGTCGAGCGAACCGTCACTTAATCCTACTCGGACAGCAGCTACATCCTTTTCTGTCCTGAGTGGTGGATTCATTTTCGCGTCGGTCCTATACCCCTCAACTGCTTCCTCTGTAAGGACCAAGTGGTGCGGAGAAGCTTCAGCTGTCACGGTCACGCCCCGAGCTTTCGCCTGTCGAATAGCGTCCACCCCGAACTCTGTAGAAATATGTTGAAGATGTATATGGCCACCGGTGAGCTCAGCTAGCAAAAGGTCCCGAACGATGTGGATCTCTTCCGCTGCATTCGGCTTGCCCGCCAGACCCAGACGCGTGGATACTATACTCTCATTCATGTGGCGTCCCGCGGATAGACCGAGGTCTTCCGGATGGTCAGCGACAGGGATATCGAACGCCTGGGCATACTCAAGTGCAAGCCGCATCAGCCCAGAGTTCATAACGGGATTTCCATCGTCAGTGATAGCCACTGCGCCAGCGTCCACCATCTCTCCGATGGGTGCCAGGTTTTCCCCTGCTCTCTGCACCGAGATACATCCTACTGGATAGACCCTGGCTGCTTGAGCCTTCCGGCCTTCGGCCACAACGAACCCAACTGCGGCAGGATCGTCGATCGGCGGATCCGTATTTGGCATAGCACATACCGCGGTGTAACCACCAGCTACAGCCGCTTGAACACCAGTCGCAATCGTCTCCTTATGTTCCTCTCCCGGTTCACGTAAATGGACATGTACGTCTATCAGCCCCGGCGACACGATGAAGCCAGAGCAATCCATGACATCTGCATCTTCCGGGGCAGAGATGTCCTTTCCAATCGAAGCGACGATCCCGCCTACTAGTAGGAGATCAAGTACTTCATCTAAACCCTGACTGGGATCAACTACCCGTCCGCTCTTAAGAAGTATTTTTCTACTCATGATCCTGTCTCTGCCTTCACTGCTTCAGCACTATCAGGTTGTCCACCAGCTAGTAGGTAGAGAACCGCCATCCGAACAGCTACACCGTTGGTAACTTGGTTAAGAATCACTGAGTGCGACCCGTCAGCAACGTCAGAGTCGATCTCCACACCACGATTCATGGGGCCCGGATGCAGAATCAATAAATCCTGTGGAGCAAACTCTAGCTTCCGAGCTGTCACACCCCAGATCCTATTGTATTCGCGAAGGCTAGGCACATACCCTTCTTCCATGCGTTCAAGCTGTAGTCGCAAGACGTTAAGCACATCTGCCCATTCGATGGCCTCTTCAACCCTCTTGAACACCTGAACGCCAAGGTCACCGATAGCAGAAGGTAGGAGCGTTTGAGGTGCGCATACCGCGACTTCTGCACCAAGCTTCAAAAGTCCGTATATGTTGGAGCGGGCAACGCGCGAGTGCAGAATATCACCTACTAAACAAACTTTCAGACCCTGTATTCGGTCGCAGTGGTCACGAATCGTTAATAGGTCTAATAGACCTTGGGTCGGGTGCTCGTGCCGTCCGTCTCCAGCATTTATAACGTTCGACGGAATCCGATCTGCGAGGAATCTAGCCGCCCCAGAAGACCCATGACGCATCACAACCATATAGATGCGCATAGCCTCCAGGTTTCGTGCAGTATCAACGAGCGTCTCTCCTTTGATCACCGAAGAGCCTGTCGCTGAGATATTAACTGTGTCAGCACTGAGACGCTTTTCCGCAAATTCAAATGAAACCCTAGTCCTAGTTGATGCTTCGAAGAATAGGTTGACGATCGTCTTACCACGGAGGACCGGAACCTTCTTGATCCGTCGTTCTGAGATCTCCTTGAATGGTTCCGCTGTATCAAGAATCATCAGAATCTCTTCCTGAGAAAGTGACTCTAGGCCAACAAGATCCTTTCCCAACGCAGGAACTGATGACGAAGCCATCGCAGGACTCATTCGGCTCCCGGATTCATGGTTACGATCTCAACCCCGAGAGCACCATCGATTTCAGGAACATGGACTTCGACGCTTTGGGTTTCTAGTAAGTCGACACGCTGACCTACGGTATCCGGTTGGATCGGTAGTTCCCGGCCTCCCCGATCAACTAGGATACATAAGTGAATGAACTGAGGACGCCCCCAGTCCATGAGTTCATTTAGGGCCGCGCGTATCGTCCTTCCGGTATGGAGAACGTCGTCAACGAGGACCACCTTCTGCCCGTCTATCCCTCTGGAAGGTAGCTTTGATTCGCCTACTATAGGTCGTGGCCCAACCACCATGAGGTCGTCTCGATACAGGGTTATATCTATGAACCCGGCATCAAGTGTAACGCCCTCAGTCCGTTCAATCTCTGAGACTAACAATGCCGCTATTTGTGTTCCGCGGCGCTGAATGCCCATCAGGACAAGACCGTCTGTACCCTCATTGACCTCAACGATCTCGCGGGCCATTCGAGCAACCGCTCCATGGACGTCAGATTCGTCCATCACTCGGGTGCGGTTGTTTTTATCCATTTTGCGCTGTCCGGTGAGGACCCATCAAAGCCCTCAGTCGATCGTTCGCGGCGAAAAGTTCGACGTTCATCGCTAATCGGTCAACGACCAGCCACGGTTAGGCTGCATACTTTGTCATCAGGTTATAGAATTCCCCATGATCAATTTTCCATCTTTCTCAAATGCATAATTGAGAGATAGTTAAGCATTCAGCTTCTTACCCGAACCACTATTCCATGCCCTTATCGAGACTACTAGCAGCCCTGTGCATCCTTTTGCTTCCTGCAAATATGGGTGCACAAGAGCTTTTGGACCCTCCTTCAGTTGTCCTGACTGACGTCCCATTTGAATTGACCCTGCAAGGTGCAAATCAAACTTCGACACAGTATGAAGTTCGAAGCGCGGACGGCGCAATCTTGGCTGAAGGGACAATCTTGCCTGAAGGTGTTTTAGTGGTGACAGACCTTGAGATAAGATCTACGGAGCAACTTCCCCTTGAAGTACTCATCGGTGACCACTCGGACGAACTGGACCCAACCCTCATCCCCGGTTGGTTTTCAGTATTGCCCCCGGTGCTAGCAATCCTGCTGGCTCTGATTTTCCGAGAGGTGATCACTGCACTTTTTGCAGGCGTGTGGCTTGGTGCCTTGGCGGTCGCAGGATTTAATCCTCTAAAGGCTACAGGTCGACTAATAGACCAATTCGTAGTCCCTGCACTTACTGATGCTGATCATGTCGCTATCCTCGTCTTCTCACTCCTGCTAGGAGGCATGGTAGGAATCGTAGCTCGTAACGGTGGAACCATGGGCATCGTAGAGAGCGTCACACCCTTCGCTCGTAATGCCAAACGAGGAAAGATCGCTACCTGGGCAGC
>PBPC01000083.1 GCA_002724575.1 Gemmatimonadota bacterium
AATCGATAAGAACGGTGAATGGCTCGGTCACCACTGTCTCTAGTCGTCCTGCCACCTGAGGTGCGGTGGAAAGACCTACAGCAATTTCGTCAATTGAAAGGCCGTAAGCTGCTCCCACAGCTGCCGCCGCTAATGCGTTCTCGATGTTAAAACGGGCGAGTAGTGGAAAACTCACTTCCCTCCGCTCGCTATCAATCACTAGCTCAAAATCAGAGCCATTTGGACCCATCTGAACTGACTCTGCGCGGATATCGGCCGGACTATTTAGAGCGAACGTCCGAATGGAGCGCCCATTCGCATCCAATTTACTCCAGGCTGGGTCATCTCCGTTGACGACTAGAGTTCCGTGAGAAGCGACTAGTTCTACTAGGTGGGCCTTAGCTCCGAAGTACTTATTAACGTCCCCATGGTAGTCCAAGTGATCATGGGAAAGATTCGTGAATACCCCAACATCAAAAATCACTCCATCTATACGATGCTGATCCAGCGCGTGGGAGGACGCCTCCATCACTACGGCTCCCATCCCTCCATCAACAAGCTGCCGAAGAAAGCTCGCCACCTGGACAGGACCAGGAGTCGTCAGCCCCTCGGTACCTGGACGAACACCTTCTTCATCGAAAACCCCGAGTGTGCCAATCGAAGCTGTGGAACTTTTTTGCCCCATCAAGTACCGAGCGAGAAGCGCTGTGGTGGTTTTTCCGTTGGTACCGGTAACGCCAACCGTGAACATACTCCTACTTCCGGCACCTATGACCTCACAGGCAACTAATGCTGCTGAGCGACGTCCATCAGTAACGATGATCTGAGGTATTTCAATATCAACCTTACGTTCAACGACAGCTGCAACTGCTCCGTTGCAGACAGCAGCACCAACGAAGTCATGTGCATCGAGCGAATCTCCTTGCCAAGCAAGAAAGAGATCTCCGGGATTTGTCTTCCGTGAGTCTTGGCATACCCCCATAACGGAGAGATCCTCCGGACCGTGGAACTCCCTAAGGAGTCCAGCTACCCGGAGGATCTCTCCCACCTGACCAAGAGTAGAAGTTGCCTCAATCACGATTGGTCCTCGGGCGCACAATAAGTGCTACGGTATCCCCTCTAACCATTTGCATTCCAGGACCAGGTTCCGTGCCGAGTATTTCTCCACCGATTGGGCCAGAGACGCGCAAGCCCAGTGCATGGAGTCGGCGAACAGCGGTCCTTGATGGCACCCCGGCTAACCTTGGAACGGAGATCCCTTCATCTATAACCCTACCACTAGCAAGTCCCATTCCCACTGGCATCTCTGGTTCATCTAACCCCTTCGTAGAAATCTCAGACGTGTCCACTAATTCGTGATTTGCAAATACGGCACTTGTACCTGTTGGAGACGGCGGTACATAAACCCGAACTAGACGTGTCCGATCTATATGCGTTGCACTAGCAGCTAGCGCAGCCTGCATTGTGGCTCGGGTCACAGGAGCAGCCACAGCACCCCCATAATAGGCTCCTTGAGGGCGCTCAAGCTTTACGAAGACCACAAGTTGGGGGTCTTCCGCAGGGAAAAATCCGACGAAAGAGGACCAATAGGCTCCGCTCTCATATCCACCCTCAGGAGAATAAAGGCGGGTAGTGCCGCTTTTGCCTGCCACCTGGAATGTGCCAAGCTGCGCTGACGTGCCGGTCCCATCTTCAACAACATCTACTAATACACGCCCTACTCTGCCAACAATCTCCTCCGGTATGACTTGGCGAACCATGTGTGGCTCGAATTGCTGCTTCAGGCTACCGTCACTTTCTAGAATTTTCTTAACGAGGAGCGGCTGCATTAATCGACCACCATTAGCCAAGGCACCGTAGGCCATCGCCATCTGTAGCGGTGTGACAGACACTTCGTATCCTATAGCTAGTGAAACTGGAGATTGTGAAGACCAGCTTTCCGGTTTGCGAAGCGTGCCGCTAACCTCACCAGGGATCTGAATTCCAGTCTGCGTACCAAAGCCGAAATCCCTAAAAGTCTCATACAACATGCGCGTGGACATTCGACTCGCCGCCTTAGCGATTCCTACGTTTGACGACACACGAAGCGCATCGGCAATCGACATGCGGCCCTGACTGTGGACATCATGAAGCGTGCGACCCGCAACCGTCCATGTGCCATTCTCTACATCTACAGTGTCTTCAAGTGATGCAAGATCATTCTTGATGAGACCAGAGACGGTAAACGGCTTAAGAGTTGATCCTGGCTCATAGGGTGTATTAATTGCGGACAGCGAGGCGGTCTTACCATCCCGGATAGAAACGAGGGCGAGTATTTCTCCTGTACTTGGGACAGTTACTAGGACGTCACCACCCCGAGCCTCAGTTTCTAGAATTGACTCTTGGAGCGCTTGCCGTGCGATCTCCTGGAGATCCATATCTAGCGTGAGAACTATGTCTCCACCTGATTTCGGTGGCTCGAAGACATAACGCTCCGCAGGAATCGCTTGCCCTGTATTATCTCTTGCAACGACTTCCCGGCCCGGCGTGCCCCTGAGTACTTGTTCGAAGGCCTGCTCAATACCGCCTTGTCCGACATCGTCTAACACAACGCCAAGAAGGCCGCGCGCAAGGTCGCCGTGCGGGTGATAACGCTGGAGTTCCCGTTCAAGATAGACACCTCGTACCTTATTTAGAGCTTCTTGAACCGTGGGTGGGTAACGACCAGGGATTACATTCCAACGTCTTCCATTCGAGGTGACTGCCCATGCCTTAGACGGAGAAATCCCCAAGCTTGCGGTGAGAAGCGCTGCTGCTTTGTCGGGGTCTCTTAGCTCGTGAGGAGCAATACCGATTCTGAAACGCTCTTGTGAGAGAGCAATCGGTAATCCATCACGATCCATGACAGATCCTCTCTCCGCAGGAATTTCTCGATCTTCACGATGCTGATTTTCCGCTATCTCACGCCAATCGGAAGACTGCACGCCTTGGATCTGAATCGCGCGAGCACAAATGAGTGACGAGATAGCAAGCCAAAAGCCAAGAAGTGTTCTACGACGCCAGGGGCTAGGATTGGATTGATTAGTGCAACGCTTCATGGTGCCCTCTCTTGGGGCAGTAGAAGCACCAATTCATTACCAGATGGTGTATGCATGCCTAGGCGATCTCGAGCTTCCGGAACAACCCTTTGTCGACTTTCAAGTACCTGAATGAGTTGCTCCAACCTCACACGCTCAGCCTCGGCAACTGAGACCTCCTGCCTGAGGCTATCAAGCGCTTTCCCCGTCTCAAAGGCTCGGCTCTGCCTCCAAGTCACGCCCATGCTCAACGCACCGAAGACAAAAACAACTGCAAAGGCAAATACACTACGGCCCAGGGTCTCCGACTTCATTAAGCGGCCCTCCGCCAAGCACGCATGCGGGCACTCCGTGCTCGAACGTTTGTCTCGATTTCTCCGGGGCTAGGCCTGATCGGACGTTTTGTTAGCGTCTTTCCCAAGGCGCATCCACGACAAGCGCAGATCGGAAGCTTCGGCGGACATATGCAGCTCTTGCTCCAGTCCCGAAATGCATTCTTAACAATACGATCTTCAATGGAGTGGTATGCGATCACAATCAACACAGCACCTTCGTTCAACACCTCACGGATCGCTGGTAAAGCCAGTCGCAACGACTCAACTTCCTCATTCACTGCAATTCGGATAGCCTGAAAGATCCTGGCTTTATCCTGAGGCGATGGTGAACGCCCAAGGGCTACCAGCAAGGCCGCCACGAGATCATCACTTGTCTCAAGAGGACTCGTCATACGGCGCTTCACTATCTCCCTTGCGAGTCGCCTCGCCTTAGGTTCTTCACCAAAATCACGGAAGACACTTGTGAGTAGTGTTTCACTCGCATCTGCAAGGAATCTTCTCGCGTCATGTCCCTGCGACGTATCCATACGCATATCTAGTGCCACGCCACGGCGGAACGTGAACCCACGACTATCGGAATCGAGTTGATGGGAGCTCACACCGAGGTCTAGAAGTGCACCGTCTAGACCTCGATTACGTACCTCAGTGTCTTCTGAGGCCACCTCGAATCGACCTTGGAGAAAGCGCACCCTATCCTTAAGATCGGACAATGTTGTTCTTGCGACGGAGAGAGCCTCTGGATCTCGGTCCACTGCCAAGAGCAGACAATCCTCGCAGGCCTCGAGAATCTGCCGTGCATGGCCTCCGCCTCCCACGGTTCCATCCAAGTAGAGTTGTTTCGGGCGAGGTTGAAGAAAGTCCAATAATTCAGCATGTAATACAGGTTCGTGGAAGCTCGCCAAATCTTGACCGTTCTCTAGCGGCATCCCGGCTGCAGAAGGTCTCCAGTTAGTTTCGCTCATCCGAAAAGCCTGTGAACAAAGTTACCGAGGTCATCTACAGGCTCTCGGACATCCTCTGAATACGTGGTTGGGTTCCAGAGCTCAACCCGATCAAGATTTCCGCTAACGAGCACCGTACCTGAAAGCCCCGCAGCCTCTTGGAGGCCGGCTGGGACTAGCACTCTACCCTGCCTGTCTGGTGAGACTTCCACCGCATTCGCAACAATCAACCTCACATGATTCCAGGCACTAGGATCGTTCCGTCGGTATTCAAGAAGCCGCTCCTGAACCTCTGCCCACTTGGGTCCTGGAAAAAGCGTGAGGTACGGCTTCTCCCATTGAAGAAGAACGAAGCGGTCGGTGTCAGCCTCTCGGCGGAATGCCGAAGGAAGACTGACCCTCCCCTTCTCGTCCATCTGATGCTCGTACTGTCCGACAAAACCAGTCAAATCCCGGCCTATTGTGGTAGGAAGTGGGATAAAGTGGGATACTATGGAGCAACATACCTATTGCTGGATCGTGACGTCAAGGGTCTTTTTTTGCTAATTTTTGGTTTTCTAAAGGGGTGGCCGATGTGTAGAAAGCCCTTTTATCAGAAAGGTGATCTCGTATTCACCCATAAGACCAATTTTTCAGGAATACGAATAAAAACCGAATGTGCCGGCCAGGGCTGGTGGATAAAAGTGGGTAAGGGGCCAATGAAAGCGCCCCGGAGCAAATAGCCCCGGGGCGTCTTAATCCAGTGATTTAGTCCGTCAAGCGATCAAGCCAAAGTTACTCTCCTCGCTTGATGATCGCCTCTTGGATCTCCACATATGTACTCAGATTTTCCAGCACCTGAGTAAGATTCACATTAACGGTGCCTGGATAATCTCCACTCTGCCCTAGTAGCCCCATTGCCTCTTGGAACTTCGGCAGAGTTGACCGCGCACTGCCAAGCGTCTGAGGCTCCTGCTCCACAACCGCAGCCTGGTAGATACTGAAACCATGCCAGAAGTTGAGTTGGCTCATCAACCCTTCACTCAGGCCAGGCAATTCTTTAGCCATCGTCATTCCGGCTATAGCATAAGCATACTCTTTTGCCTGGTAACCCTTCTGATAAGCATCATTAAAAACCATCCGTGCTGCTGATTCAGCCTGTGCTGGATTACTAGCCACAGCGTCCTTAAGCACCGTCACTGCATCCTCTAGACGACCTGCCTCAATCAGCCAATTCCCCTGACGGAGGCTAGCACTGGGGTGCGATGGGTTGATTTCTCTTACTCGGTCAAGTGCCGCGATCGCTTCGTCAAGCCTACCAGCTCGCTGCAGGGCATCAGCGTAGAATGACCAGAGCACGTCTTCCTCTCCATGAGTCCGAAGCGCCTGCCCACCAAATTCGATTGCGGCATCTAACTCTTCAAGCTGAATATAAGCGCCAAGGATACTTCTCAGGTGCCCCACCGGTGTCTCGGCCCCCTTACCTTCAAAAACCCTCTCGTAGGCATTGATGGCTCGACGGTAGTACTCCTGCACCTCTGGTGAGATACCTACATCGTCACCTGCGCCCAACGCAGCCATTTGCTGTGCATCAGTTGCTGCCCTGAAGGCAAACCCTCCATACTGCTCCCAGAGATCAACGTTCTCTGCATCGACGTCGAGACCCACTTGAATGAAGTCCATTGCACCTACTGGGTCACCAGCTTGCGCAAGGTCGTAAGCAATCCGCATACGAATTGCGGCATTCCCAGGATTGAGCTCAAGGTAGCGGCCGTAGTACTCTCGACCCTTATCTTGCTGCTCTTCGACTGTAGCGATGTAGCCAGCTAGCTGCAGTGCTTCCTCGTGAAAACCGTTCACAGCAAGAACTCTATCTAACTCCTCGAGCGCATCAGGATAGCGTTCCATCTCATAGAGGATGCGGCCTCGTAGATACCTGGTCTCATTTGCATTTTCGTTTAGCTCGAGCGCCTGGTCACAGTTACGGAGAGCGTTATCCCATTGCTGACTCGCGAAATAATCGCCACAGATAGCAGCCGCTCTTACTTGTTGAACGTAGAGGTCGAATTCTGTGAAGATGTGGCTGGCTGCTGCCTCTTCCTCTCTCTCGCCAACCGTAATCTCAGAGACTGTAAATGACTCATTGGACTGAATATCCCAGAACTCAGCGTTCACTGTCCAAGATTTGTCTGGGTTCTCGGTGTAAGAAGCGCAGAGTGCTACCTCAGCATTCATTTGAGATGAGAGTTGTCGCGTCCGAATACAGTTCAATTCATCCATATCTATATCAAAGCGATCTGCCTCGTCCTCAATGTCATCTTTGTCTACAGGCTGATGAGTAGCCAGCGTGTTGATGAGGTCACGAAGCTCTTCAGATGCATCCTTGCCGAAATCGTCATCGGCATCGCCAAGCGGTTCGAAATATGGAATAAGGACATTGAAGCGACCCTGGTTCTGAGCCATCAGGGTTACTGGGCCAACCAAAAGAATGGCGAGCACAAAGCTTAGGATTAGGCGTATCCGTCCGAGCATGGGCTTGGATCTCCCTCGGGGTTTCCCCCGCTGTTCCTGTCCTGTAAGAAGGACCCGTTAGGACTAGTACTTAAACTCAATAAAATTCATACCTGACAAAGAGTGTTGAGATGCTAAGAAAGCGATCACAACACTCCCAACATGGTATTTTATGCAACAAAAGGATTGAGGGTCAACCGATGATGAAAAGATAAATTAAATGATGTCCTCATTCCGCACTCTGAAAACACTATCTCCCAGCAAGCACATATATATGCTTTTTTCGGTGAAAACCAGGGTAATGTAGAGCTGATGAGCAAGTTCTAACCTAATCTCAGCTTTTGCTATCACTACACGCGAGCCCAATATTTTGCCATTTCCTTAGGCTCGATGAAGTACCAAATGGAAAGTCGATCCTATACCTGGATCCGACTCAACTTGAACTTCGCCACCATGTGCTTCGATCACGCCTTTGACGATTGCCAACCCAAGTCCGGCTCGCCCCTTCTTATCTCCCTCGGCTTGCCAGAAGCGACTGAAGAGGTTGTCCAACGCATCTTGAGTAAGTCCCACTCCAGTATCAGAAACTGACAAGGACACCCTTTCCTGATCGAGAACCTCCCCACTTAACGTGACCACTCCACCTTCCGGAGTGAAACGGAGAGCATTATCCACCAAGTTTGCTAGCGCTTGGACAACCCGATCGTGATCCATTCGGACAGGGACGTCACATACCGGTCCAACCGTGAGCGCAACCTGTGCTTCCTCGGCGTGAACTTCAAACATGTCGCGAACCTCCTCGAGCACTGAGATCGCTTCTTCAGCTGACGGACGAACCACAAATGCTCCTGCCTCAATCCGTGAAACGTCGAGTAAGTCTTCAATGAGCCGGCTCATCCGGCTCGCTGAGCGCGCGATGATCGTGGCTTGTCTTTCGCGCTCTTCACGGTCCAAAGGAAGCTCGATCAGGGTATCTGCAGCGCCAGCGACAACACCAAGAGGGTTGCGCAAGTCATGGGAGACAATTGAGACCACTTCATCGCGCTGTTTGACTGTTTGATGAAGGGCGTCCTCTCTTCTCTCAGCTTCAGTTACAAGCCGCCTGACACGCCAACTGACACGTGCTATGACTAGTAAAGATCCTAGGGCAAGGATCGAGAGTCCGATCATGATCCACGTCTGCATTGTCCGCCACCACCGAGTATCCCTACGACCTTGGTCTACTTCACCCTTGATTACCCTCTCGAGTTCACGAGTAGCACTTTGTAACTCATCATATTCTCCTTGGACTTGCGTCCAGAGTGCATCTCCTGCTTCAGGCCCAGCTACTTCACCAAAGATGGAGAGATGCCCAAACCGCCAGCGTGTCGATTCTGAGGATAACCGGGCGAGACGCTCCCTAACATCGAGATCCATGACCCTGACTAAATCACTAAGGTCGTTGTATAGACTGTCCTCCTCTGCACTGGCAGCGTTGTAGCGAATACGGATCGTCCGATCCCCTGTGAGCAGGAAGGATTGTAGCCGGGCCATTTGCCTTGACTGGTAAAGCGATAGCCGGGCTGCTGATTCAAGAGCGGGCTGCAATGTCTCTGTGATCTGATCCTGGAGTGATGCAACCCGCTCACCTACATAGATGGGAACTGCCGCGAGTGCGACAAGAGCAACCGAGACAAGAGCAAGCGCCCAAGGCGCTCGAGTCCTAGTGCGCCTTGGGAGATCAGGTCGGGTTATTGTATCAGACGGAATCATCGAAGTCTCATTGGGCAAAGCAGCAATGTAGATACATCACGTGTTGCTACCGGAACATCCGCCCGGCGCCGCAGAGCTTTGCCTTAGCAGTATGCAGCTGGAAACGGAGACACTCTACATCCCACCGATCTCATATTTTGTAAATGCCGAACCAGCGTCGGCGAGAGAGGCCGGGCCCTCAGCCACATATACGTTACCGTCCGCATCCACAGCAATGCCTTCACCCGTCACACCATTCTGCGGGCGGCTCGCGGACTCCCAAGGAGGAATGAACCCCACGAGCCAGTCCTGATCGACCGGTCCAATCCGGACACCGTTCCTCCAGTTAATATGTCGGGCCTCACTGGACTCGGAGTCGATGGCATACACCATGTCATCGTCCGTGATGAATATGTCGCTGATTCGGCCATAGAGGTAACGCGACTCTAGGTAGTTGCCCTCTTGGTCATAGATCTCGATCCGATGGTTACCTCGATCGGCGACCCAGAGGCGACCCTGCGAATCAAACTCGAGCGCATGGGGTGTCCGAAATTGACCGTGCTCCGTTCCGATCTCACCCCATTCCATGAGATACTCGCCGTCGGCAGAATACTTGACGATTCGGCCCGTAAGGCCTGCAGCACGTCCCTCAGCCATCTGTTGGGCAGTTGTCATGTTCTGTCCGCTGTGCCCGTCAGCCACAAAGATGCTTCCGTCAGGTGCAACAATAACGTCATTTGGCTGATTGAGATGCGCAGGGTCGTTACCTGGCTGACCAGCTGTGCCGAGACTCATGAGCAGTTCACCGTCCGGGCTGAACTTATGGACCTGGTGGCCCTTTGTGCCTTCCGGGTTACCCGCAAAGTCTGTGGCCCATACCGTACCATCGTCATCCACGTAAATACCATGCGGTGTCACGAACACACCGACCCCAAAGTTCGCTAAAACATCTCCCGTATTACGGTCGAACTTGAAAATTGGGTCAACCAGATTGTTATCGCAGTTGACGCCGGGGCCTCCAGCTGAGCCCGAGCCACAACGCTCATATCCCCAGACATGGCCATCTGTCGGATCAGTATCCATCCCTGCAGTTGACCCCCATTCACGACCTTCAGGGAGGCTTGCCCAATTCCCAATCCGATTGGGATTAGGGTTTGGAATCCCCTCGCCAGTGACTGCGTTGGGATAGTAGTCAGCCCCAGCTGCAGCCATGTTTGCTGTACCGGAGCTATCTGTGCATCCAACAAAGACTAGAGCGGTGACCGTAAAGAGTGTGATAGCTGAGGCGCATGACGACGACATAGTTCCTCCTTGACGATCCATCTGTATTTCTTCTTGGATGACTATTATGGGGTCCACCCTCAAATAAGAAAGATCCTACCCATCTGCAGTCGGGTAGGATCTTTCCTTCAGGCTATCTTACGGCCTAGTAAAGCAGGAGCTTATGTATCTCCTCTCAGCCACCCAATGGGGCCAAGCTAAGTTCGCTTAGAGCGTCTGCATCTGCAGGTAACTCCATCGAACCCGCCTCAAAACCATTCATCTGAAGGAAATAAGCGACGATTTCTGCGTACTGCGCTGGAGGCAAGCTACCCGGAGCATCCTCCGGCATAGCTGTGGCGATGAAATCGTAAAGGTCTCCGGCTGAACTACGACGCCAACTACGCTTGAAGGTTTGGTCATTAAACTCCTCTGAGTAGTGGCATGTCGTACAGGCAGACCGGAAGACATCACGTCCACGATCTGCCTGCGCAGACGTGAAGCCAAGCGCGGACGAGGAGACTGCCGCCGGCTCTGGAGCAGCCTCAGCTGGAGCAGCAGGCTCGGGGGCTGGGGCTCCAGACGATGCACAAGCCGCAAGACCTAGGACCAGGGATAGATTCAAGCACTTGGAGTTAATTCTCATTGTTGTGTGGCTGTATGGGAAGAAAGGTTATCTCAAGATTCGCTTAAGCACCCTACATCGGCAAGCATATAAAGACAGCTCAAATATGAAATCTTTTTGAATGGGCCACCCTGTCACTCACCCTCAAGGACTCCCTGAGAGAAGTGTATTAGCTCGGATGCAGTCTGACTGTTCGTTGACGTTGAGGAAGACATCTTCACACTCCATGCCTAACCCCTCTAGATCGATCGGTACACCACCAATCTCTCTGAAGAATCGATGTAAAGACAGATCATTTCCTATCAACAGCTCCTCTGCCGTTCGCAATGTATCTATACGATATGCAGCACAAAGTGGCTCAACACCTTCTTCGCGCAGTGGGGCAACCGCAGGGAAATCATCCATTGCTCCTAGAATAGCACGCAGAACTTCCGGAGTAATCAACGGCATGTCGCAAGCAAGCAGAAGTACTCCGGAGCTTCCGTACTCCGCTGCAGCATGGAGTGCCGCATGAAGACCACCAAGAGGGCCCGCATCAACAAACCGATCTGGGATACAAGGGACGACGATACTGTCGGGAAGCTGACGGGACGTTACTACAATCACATCCTGTACCACCTGCTCAAGGGCTGAGATTGATCTCTCGACCAGAAGTTGCCCGCCTACTACCGCGCTTGCCTTGTCACCCCCATACCGACGGCCTCGACCACCCGCCAAGACAGCACCGAGAAGTCGGCTACTGGACCTCAAATGAGCCTCATGTCCCCACAGTACACGTTGAAACCACCATCTCGAGCGAAGCCCACGAGTGTCTGACCGAACTCCTCCGAGAGATCTACCGCTAAGCTTGACGGGGCGCCCACAGCAACCAGGACCGGCACCCTTGCCATCAGCGCTTTCTGCACAATCTCAAATGAGGCTCGGCCGCTTACGACTAAGATGCGATCATCCGCAGGAAGCTCTCGATCTAAGAACGCTCGTCCAAGAGTCTTGTCGACTGCATTGTGACGACCAACATCCTCGCTCAACCCATGTAGTTCGCCATCAGATCCAAAAAGACCAGCAGCATGCAATCCACCCGTCCGCGCAAACACATCCTGCCCCTCAAGAAGTTTCTCGGGTAGCCGTGGGAGAAGCTCTCCCTCAACACGCAGTTCATCCTCTAGTTCAGTACAACCAGAAACAGCCACCGCCTCTAATGAAGCCTTACCACAGATACCGCAACTGGAAGATGTGAAGATATTCCTCCGTAACCGCTCAAGATCAAAGCTGATACCGGGACGAAGTCTTGCTTCTACAACGTTGTATTCTTGAGTCTCTTGTCCTCTGCAGTACGTGAGTTCTTGGAGTCCGTCTGCAGAATCAAGGATCCCCTCCCCTAAAAGGAAGCCAGCAACCAGATCGAAATCGTCTCCAGGTGTTCTCATAGTGACTGCAAGCGCTTCAACCGCCCTTGCCTCCACATTTCCCCAAGCGATACGGATTTCAAGTGGCTCCTCGACAGAGAGGCTATCTTTAGCCCGTTGGACCCGACCGCCACGGTGGCGAGAGACCTGAACCACGCGGGTAGGGCTGGCTTTACCGATCACTATTCAGGCTCCTCACCCAACGGGCGAGAAACCACCTCGACAACCGCCGAATAATCGGGAATACCGCACTGAGGTTCCACAACGCCCCTAGGAATCAGAGGGTTGGCCTCAGGCCAAAACATCTGGAGGTTCCGTTCTTTCATCGGTGCTATGTGACAACGCCCACTAACCATTCCAATCTCAGAACGCAGTGTCACCGGATCCCCATGAGACAGGCCCAACTGCTGAGCATCAGAAACCGACATGAATACATCATCACGCTTACCACCTGTCAGGGGATCCACCTTGGCTTGGACCATGGAGTTGAACTGCTTACCCCTCCGTGTACTCAAATGGAAATAGCCATCGGGGATGTCTAGTTCGGGAGGCTTCACGGCATGAAAGTGGGACCGACCATCAGATAAAGCAGTCTGCCCATCCTCACACAGCCTAGGACCACCCCACTGTACTTGATCCCCAGCACTACGAAGATCTTCGATACCAGCATAAAATGGTACGGCACGCGCAATGTCTCGCCGGACTGCTGGACCATCAGTGAGCTCTAAGAGCTGGGCACGTTCTGGATCAACTCTGCTTGCAAGATCGACGAGTGCCTCCCATTCAGAGCGTGCCTCCGCAATTCGAGGACCTGGGATCTCAGGGGAGAAATAGATTCGGCGCTCCGTTGCCGTCTCTGTGCCCCCGCCGGGTTGTTCATACCTAGTTGTTGCAGGTAAGAGGACTACCGTATCAGAAGGATCAACAAACATCTGATGGGAAAGAACAATATCCTGATGTACCCTGAGTGGTACACGAGTGAGGGCCTCTCTGCAGTACTCTGGATCAGGAAGCGTACCCAGATAATCTCCACCAATCGCCCACAGCATATCAATCTCGCCTTGATAAGCAGCGTGCACCGTTTCTACCGCTGAGAGTCCGCGCCAATCAGGTACATCAAAACCCCATAAACTCGACATTTCAGAGGCACCATCCTCATCTACTGTACGACCTCCTGGGAATGTCCACGGGACGGCTCCCACCTCTGCTCCACCCTGCACACCGCTGTGCCCTCGAATCGGCATAAGCCCGCACTTTTCTCGACCTAGGAACCCACGAGATAGAGCTAGATTTACGATTGCCTGGACGTTATCGACTCCGAAGCGGTGTTGGGTAATGCCCATGCTCCAGATAAAAACAGCGCTACGGGCCGACGCAATAATTTCTGCAAAAACCAGCATCTCGCTCCGGTCGACACCGCTAAATCGCTCCAGGTCTTCCCACGGCTGATTTTCGATTGACACCCTCAATTCGTCGAAGCCAACAGTCTGTTTTTTAATGAACTCGCTATCAATTGTTCCAAGTTCAATAAGGTGCTTCAGCACGCCATTAAGAAATGCTATGTCCCCACCCTGATGCACTTGGAAAAATTCGTCCGCAAGCTTAGAGCCGAAGAGCGCGCTGTCGAAGATTGACGGGATCCAGTAGCGCTCCATAGCAGGTTCACGGAACGAGTTTACAACGACTATGCGAGTGCCTTTTTCCTTAGCTCGATACATGTATTTCGTTGCCACAGGTTGGTTGTTCGCTACGTGCGACCCAAAGAAGACAAGCACATCAGTCCCAATCCAGTCACTGTATGAGCACGTAGAGGCGGTGTATCCGATTGAACGCTTTAATGCGGTGGTACTTGGTGCATGACAGATACGAGCGGAATTATCGATGTTGTTGGTGCCCAAGAATCGAGCGACTTTTTGAGCACCGTAGTACACCTCATTCGTTATTCCGCGAGACGTCAGATAGAAGGCGAGTCGCTTCGGGTCGCTCTTACGGACCCGATCTGCAATCAGCTCAAGAGCATTATCCCATCCGAGCCGAGTAAAGCCTCGATCTCCCCCATACCGTACCATCGGGAACGGAATGCGACCGAGTTCCCGCAGATCTTCTCCCGAAAGTTCAACGAGAGAATCCACCTCATTGAGATGCTTGGGGTCGAGCGCACCCATGGTGTTCAAACGCAGGAGTTCTAGCCGAATCGAACACAGATGCACTCCGTCAAGCGTGAAATCGTGGATTCCAGTGGTGCCCAGTGCGCATCCGTCGCACACACCATCCTTGAGGATTCGCGTCGCGTATTCGAGTTGATCCCGGTTCTTCCACCATGTACGTGCCATGTCTCGGAAGTGTCCCGGCTTCTCATGCCCCATTCCAAATGGAACCGGTGAAGCCCACATCGATGGATTCCAGCCAAATTCCATCGGAGATCTACTCTATAAGGAGGTCAAGGAAGATCGCTGAGTATTCGCACTTGTTGGATCCATTCTATAAAGCCAACCACACCTGTCGCCAAGATAATCGTGAATAGTGTCTTGACGTTTCCGATATCGAGTCCCTGACGCACCGCAATGAAGCCTGCAATAGCACTCCAGAGCAAGACAAGAACGATAATGGGATCGTGTAGTATTGGGATAAGAACCAGGAGCAACAGCAATCCAGGTGTCTGAGCAAATCCGAGCGTGCGCAAAAGTTCACCCCATGTGGCCTTACCGCCGAAGAGCTGATCCCCGACTACGTAACAGATTCCAGCCCAGACAACCCAATCGATCAGTGCTCCTACAGAACTTACCATGGTCCCATACAACCCAAGCCCTGATGCACCTATACCACTTGCGACCGCAACCATCAGTACGACTGTCGCGGCCTGACCGGTAGCAGTTCTGTCGTGTTCTACCTCCTCAAACACATCGATGTTAAGGAACATCGCACCAATCATGCGCTTTCTGAGTGAGTGCCTCGCTTCGGGCATTCCAGATCTCTCCAATTGTTTTTCCTGATCCTAAGAATTTACTCAGCGTAGCGTCATCGCGGCAGCCGTACCGGCATGTCCGCAACCACATACGCCATCACAGCCATCGTCGCTGCGCAACGTGCCACCTCGTCAGGGTCAAGTTTGTCAATCGTGTCTGCATCAGAGTGGTGGTACCAGAAATAACGTGTTCCATCGACCTGCAAACCCATACCAGGCACACCCGTTTCCATGAGCGCAGTAATGTCTGCACCGCCACCGCCTCGGCTTATGGCCCCTGAATGGATCCGCGTGAGTAGCGTCCCAATCTCAGTGATCATCCCGAACGCCTCCTCCGAACCGGTGAACCCAAATCCCTGAGGCTCGAAAACACCTGCATCGGACTCCATCGCGAGTACATGGTATTCATCGGCATGAGCTTCGGCATATGCTCTGCCACCGGGTCCGCCATTCTCTTCGCTAGTCCAACCGACAATGCGAACCGTTCGTCGAGGCCTTAGCCCGAGATCGTTCATCATCCGGACTGCCTCCCAAGCAGCAACCACTCCGCCAGCATCATCCATCGCACCCTGTCCTACGTCCCATGAATCAATATGCCCACCTAGAACTACCACTTCGTCTGGATATTCGCTTCCAACAATCTCGCCCATAACATTTCTGGAAGGAGCATCTGGCAGCATTTGTGCATTCATCTCAAGCAACAGCTCAACACGTTCTCCACGATCAACCATCCGGTGTAGAAGCTCCGCATCCTCCACTGTTATAGCTGCGTGTGCGATGCGTGGGACGCCTTCCTCATAGCTCATCTGGCCTGTGTGCGGCGTCTGTTGAGAATACGGTGTGACAGATCGAATCAAGCTGGCTACTGCACCTGCACGCGCTGCGGCCGAAGCACCGCCCGTTCGATACGCGACAGTCTGGCCGTAGTTGGTGAATGGAACATCAAACAAAACAATGCGGCCCCTTGCCTCTTCCGCTCGCCGCTCTAGCTCTGTGAAGCTGCTCACTACCATTAGTTCTGCACGAACTCCGCCGGAGGGTGTTGCGATACTCCCTCCGAGACCGAGCATCGGTAGGTTCTTCGGTCGTGGGAGTATCATCTTTAGCGACTCTTCTCCGCGAACCCAATGCGGCACCATAACGGTCTCTCCCCGAACGTTCTCGAGCCCATCAGCCTGCATCTCATCCATGATCCAGTCGATTGCCTGCTCGAGTGCCACCGAGCCAGAAACCCGATGTCCAAAGCGATCGACCAATTCGGTCAGTCTCTCATAGGCATCGTGATTCTCAGTCAAAGCATCAATAAGACGGTCAGCTACTTGTCTATATTCGTTCGCAATCTCCTGTGTCTCGACAGGTGGAGACATCACTAAACCTGTGAACACTAGAGAGGACAGTAGGTATGCGCTTCGCTTCACAGCACTGCTCCCGAGAAGGTAAATGACATTCGCACCGTCGCTCCGATTCGTAGCGCGTGTCAAGACTGGAGATAGTGGCACCTGATATCTGATAAAGAGGTGTTGCCCGGCATTGACCCCAGTCCTTTGACGGTGCCTCTTGGTTTAGCTGGTTGATTAACGATCTGGAGAACGACCTGATGAACATGATGCTCAACAACCTCCGCAGCTACATCACATCTCTTGCTGTACTGA
>PBPC01000084.1 GCA_002724575.1 Gemmatimonadota bacterium
GTCGTACCTGCTGTGGTACCTTCCGTGGGCTCCTCACCGAGCCCCGGAACTACCGAGACAGGAGCGGGTGCCGCGGAGGGTGCGTCGACCTGGATCACGGACTCGGGTTGCATGGAGCGTGAGGACATCACTGATAGTACAAGCGCCAATACCAAGAATATAGTGCCTGAAATCCATGTAGCTCTGGTCAAAACAGTAGTCGCTTGTCGCCCTCCTAAAACTCCTTCAGTCATCGCAGCACCGCCACCGACCGCGGCCAGACCACCACCTTTTCCAGATTGAAGTAAGATTACGACTGACATAAATATGCCGTCGAGTACCAAGACAGCTAGCAAGAATGTATACATCTTCCTTGTATTCCCTTATTCCTCGCCGGAGTGACATGCTAAACGTCGGAGAGCACCCGAGGGGTGTCAACGGCAACTTCAGCCAGCCGCGCGGGTGATGTCACCAAATGATTGAGGGTTCACGCTGGCACCACCAACAAGGACCCCATCTACATCCTGAGCTGCAAGGAGTTCTGCTGCGTTCCTTGGTTGGACTGAGCCTCCATAAAGAATCTCCGTCCGGGCTGCAGCTGTCATACCAATCGCTTGCTCCAATCGATTCCGAAGTGTCCCGTGAGCCCCAGCTGCATCCATTGGCGTTGCTGTTTTCCCTGTACCAATCGCCCAAACTGGCTCATACGCAATTAGGAAACGGGTTTCAGGATCAGGGATCGAGGCTAAGGCAAAATCAAGCTGCCTTAAGATCACTTCACTGACTCGACCCGCTTCACGTTCTTCAAGCGTCTCTCCAACACAAATCACCGGTATGAGATCCTGCCGAAGAGCGGCGGCAACCTTGAGTGCTACTTGTTCATCCGTCTCACCGAACAATTGCCTTCTTTCAGAGTGTCCCACGAGAGCGTAGCTAGCGCCTGCACTAGCTGCCATTTCCGCAGAAATCTCACCTGTGAACGCTCCACAATCCTCCCAGTGAACATTCTGGATACCAAGCTGAACTCTTGGATCTCTGTCCTCACACTTATAAGCCGCTACAAGCGAGATGGTCGGAGGAAAAATCAGGACCTCATTATCAGCAATAATTTCATCAATTTCATAGGCACTAAAAAAGGCACGAGCCTCTTCCGGAGCCATATGCATTTTCCAGTTTCCCGCGATAACCGCCATGCCTACTCCTTATCACTCAAGGAATCAACACCAGGTAATGTCTTTCCCGCCAAGAAAGCCAACGAGGCACCACCACCACTCGAAACATGAGTTAGCCGGGGAGTCACCCCTGCAAGATCAGCTGCCATTGCAGAATCCCCACCCCCTAATACAACCAAAGCCCCACTATCACAGACATCCGCTACGGAATGGGCGATATCTATAGTCCCGACACCGAATGGAGGGGTCTCAAAGACCCCCATAGGTCCGTTCCACAAGATTGTCCGGGCACTATCAATCACCTCTCGAAAAGCGGTAGCTGTCTCCGGCCCAATATCTAATACCATATCGTCGTGCCCAACCGCGGCAGATGTTACAGCTCGATGGGGTGCACCCTCCCGCAGTTCCTTAGCTACTATGCAGTCTACAGGAAAAACCAACTTGTCACCGCTCTTCTGGAGAAGGTCTCGCGCAACTGGAATACGGTCTTCTTCTACAAGTGATGCTCCTGTAGACAGCCCCATGGCTTGGAAAAAAGTGTTCGCCATCGCGCCACCAATAAGTAATCGGTCCACACGCTCAAGTAAGGAAGAGATTACATCGATCTTTCCAGATATCTTTGCGCCACCAAGGATTCCCACAAACGGATGGCTGGGCTTGGTCATCGCTCTTCCAAGAAAATGAAGCTCTCGGGCCATTAGCAACCCTGCCACTGCCTCTCTACCCTTTGCTCTCATAGCACCCGCTAACCCTGCTGTCGAAGCGTGCGCCCGGTGTGCAGCTCCAAAAGCGTCATTCACGAATAGATCCCCAAGTTCCGCCCAAGATTCAGCTAGATCTGAGGCGTTATCCAGCTCACCAGACAGAAACCGTGTGTTTTCAAGCATCACAAGGTCACTGGACAGCGGTTGTTCTTTTCCTATCGGATCCGCTACAAACTCGACGTTCGATGAGAGAAGCTCGCCGAGACGTTCTGCAACCGGTTCTAGAGAGTACATAGAACTTGGACTCGCGTCCGGACGCCCTAAGTGAGAAAGTAGGATGACACGGGCACCAGCTTCGCGGAGGAAACTTAGTGTCGGGAGTGATGCAACCAGACGATGGTCATCCGCAATCTCGCCATCTTGCATAGGGACATTCAGGTCAGCCCGTACGAGGATCGTCCGACCTGAAAGCTCACGGTGATCAAAATCTTCAAGCCTCTTCTTGTCGCACATGGACTCCCTTAGTCCCTCATCGACGCAGGAAGTCGCTCCCCCACAAAACTCACAAGGTCAATGACACGATTTGAGTAACCCCACTCGTTGTCATACCAGGCCAGAACCTTAACCATGCGACCATCCATAACCGCAGTTGAAAGTGAATCGACTACTGAACTGTGTGGGTTTCCGGTGTAGTCGATGGATACAAGTGGCTCATCTGATACACCTAAGATCCCCTTGAGCGACCCAGAAGCAGCTTCTCGGAAAGCTGCATTAATTTCCTCTTTAGTAGTGTTCTGATCGACTTCAGCAACCAGATCAACGAGAGAGACATCTGCTGTCGGAACCCGTATCGACATTCCATCGATATGCCCTAAGACCTCAGGAAGGACTAGCCCTGTCGCTTTTGCTGCTCCCGTGGTCGTTGGGATCATAGAAAGTGCAGCCGCACGAGCTCTTCTGAGGTCCTTGTGTGGAAGATCAAGGATGCTTTGATCATTCGTATACGCATGAATAGTAGTCATCAATCCGTGTCGAAATCCGACGGTCTCCAACAAAATCTTGACCACTGGTGCCAGGCAGTTTGTCGTGCAACTCGCATTAGAGATCACATGGTGCTCATCAGGATCATACCTGTCCTGATTGACCCCGAGCACTACCGTAAGATCTTCGTTCTTACCAGGGGCCGAGATGATCACCTTCTGAGCACCAGCTGCTAGATGATTCGCCGCCCCCTCTCGATCACGAAACATCCCTGTCGACTCAATAACGATATCAACTTCTAGTTCTGCCCATGGCAGGGCACTGGGATCCCTTTCACTTAGAACCCGGATATCGTCTCCATCCAAAACCAACCCATCATCCGAAACCCTGACGTCCCCCATATAAGTCCCGTGAACCGAATCATACTTCAGAAGATGGGCGAGCGTCTTAGCATCTGTAAGATCGTTCACCGCGACGAAGTCTATGTCGCTGCGGCCAGCCTGCTTGGCGCTACGTAGAATATTACGACCGATTCGTCCGAATCCGTTAATGGCAACGCGGATTGGCATGGCTTGTATACTCCTGATTATGAAAATGAAAGTTGACCAGACTGGAAAGATAACGTCTGTGTTAATCGAACGGGGGAGTGAAGAACACATTCATACAGGTTACGATATTTACTAGACCGAAACCACAGACTTCAATCGACCAAACTCTTCCCCATTGCCTCCCGCATAGCTTCAACTGGGGCGGGCATCCCCCACCATCTTTCGAACGATGCAGCCCCTTGCTGAACTAGCATCTCAGCCCCGTCAGTGGCCCGAATATCCATCGCCTTCGCCACTCGGACAAAGGGTGTAACATACTTTCCATACACAAGATCCATCGCTGCCCCAACACTACCCAAACACTCTAAATCCACCGGTGAGGCATCATTCTCCTCAAGCCCGAGACAGGTAGCATTAATAACCAGGTCAAAATCTTCTCCTTCAATTTCCTCCGGGGTCTGGATCACCCGTGTTCTCTCTCCTCCAATACGACGTGACATCGATCTAGCCCTTTCAGGGGTACGATTGAAAATCACGATCTCATCAGCCCCTTCTTCAATTAGACCCAACAGGGAGGCTCTCGCAGCGCCCCCTCCACCTAAGAGGAGAACTCTGATTCCTGAGGGCACCTCGCCAATGAATAACCTCAAAGCACTCCTGAAACCGTTTACATCAGTATTATCCCCATGGATTCGGCCCGCTTCATCTCCCCAAAAAGTGTTACAAGCTCCAGTTTGTACGACTGCTTCGCTGGCGATCTCAACAATCGCTGCAGCTTTCTCTTTGTGAGGTAGCGTGATGTTGCCCCCACCTCCAGAACGAGCGATGCTAGCCATGAAGCCCTCGAGGTCCTCTTCTTTGCATTGTAGAGCCACATAGACCCCATCAACTCCCGCAGCTTCAAATGCCCTATTCTGAATCTCCGGTGACCTAGAGTGTATGACAGGGTCACCGAGGAGGGTTAGTAGCCGGGTCTTCGCCGTAAAATTCATTTATAGCCTGAACGGCCGATTCTCTGCAAAACCTTATTGACCAGGTCTTTAATCAAATCGAATGTCTCCAAGTATTCCTGTTCTGTTCCTCCCACCGGATCAGGCACTGACTCCGATATCGCTTGACCTTCCCGTTCATCCGCGAATGAAGTGATTAAAGAGGAGATCTCACCCGCCCCAAGTTCCGCGACACTCATGAGGTGGGAGGTAGACATCACTAAGATCAAGTCTGCCCAAGTCACAGCCTCTTTAGTCAAAAACGTGGCACGATGTCCTGTGAGGTCGAGCCCATGCGCTTCCGAAGCCCTCGATGCTCCACTTGAAGCACCAGCACCATCGAATGCAGCGATGCCTGCTGAGCGCACTTCGACACTGTTCCAGCTCCGCTGTTCTATTTCATTTCGAGCGATAACCTCAGCCATCGGACTCCGGCACGTGTTACCAGTGCATACGAACAGGAGTCGGAAAGATTGCTCGATCTTAGATCGCTTTTCCATGTAGCTCCGGTATGACTTCAGCCAAGTCCGAAATATTAACCTTTCCTTCTCGAAGAACTTCCAGTGGTTTCACTGTACAATCTACAATCGTAGAAGGCTCAGAAATTGGTAGCGTAGCCGCATCAATCAGCATGATGTCATTTCCATTTAGACGACGAATCACTTCAACGACCTCGGAAGCCGACCTCGCAGGTGGTTCACCGGGATAATTCACACTTGTAGAAGTGATCGGTGCACCCAATTTCTTCAATATGCGCTGAACAAGAGGATTAGAGCTTATGCGCACTGCAACCTTGTCACTCTCACTGCGGATTCCAGGCGGAAAGATACTTCGGGAATCTTGGAGTACTAAGGTTAATGCTCCTGGCCAAAAAGCCGACCCGAGCAGACGTGCCTCATCATTCCAAACCAACCCAGAAACCTCTTGAACTGAGGGGGTTAGGATGATCAGTGGCTTCTCCCGTGTTCTATGCTTTAACGCCTGTACACAAGCAACCCCCTTTGTAGTGGGCAGGGACCCAAAGCCATATACCGTCTCAGTGGGGTATGCGATTACACCTTCTCCCTGGACATGCGCGACCGCGAGATCAAGATCCACCTCGGAATCACTACGCAAATCGACGTTTAAGGACGTGTCAGACATCACCACACTGTAGACGCAGGATTGCTTGGGCAATCGTGAGGTCCGCAGGCCGAGTCACCTTGATGTTTGTACCCCCATCATCGACCATCTTTAGGCGAGCGCCGAAAGACTCTAGCAGCACCGCATCGTCTGTTCCAACTTTTCCACTTTCGTAGGCTTCCCGAAGGAGATCAGCAGGAAATACCTGGGGCGTATGTGCATGCCAAAGAGTGTTTCGGTCTAGTGTTTCCAACACATGAAATTCTTGGTCAACACGCTTAATCGTGTCTATAACAGGGCATCCAGCGACTGCACACACACCAGTGTTTGCCAGATCAATACATTTTCCGACTATAGCACTCGTAACCAACGGACGGGCGGCATCGTGGATGGCAACCACGTCTAGGCTCATCGGGAGCACGCTCACTGCATTCTTGACCGACTCAGTCCGGTTGATACCACCCTCAACTACCTTGATACGGTCATCCAGCTTTCTGATCCCGTCAGTTATTTCATCGACGTCCTCAGGTGCTAGAGATACCACAACTGCGACAACACGATCATCTCTAAGAAATGGACGCAACGCGTGCGCCAAGAGAGGTTCACCATCAAGTTCTAAGAATGGCTTACGGACATCCCCCATTCGGGTTCCGGATCCCGCGGCAGGCACTACGACACCCACCTGGGGCGCTATCTCCCCAGGATCCTGGGGTACACTCACTGACTAGGGTCCGACGTCTCAGCCTCAGGATCTGGCCGCACTCCAGGTGAGGTTCTGGATACCGAATCGAACCTTGTATAAGCCTTTTGGAAGTAGAGCTCTACTACACCCGTTGGACCATTTCTCTGTTTCCCGATGATCAACTCCGACTTCCCTTGTAGCTCGTCTCGCTTTTCCGGGGGGGCGTAGTATTCAGGGCGGTACAAAAACATCACTGTATCAGCGTCCTGCTCTATAGATCCTGAATCTCTAAGGTCCGAAAGCATCGGTCGCTTGTCAGTTCGTGCTTCAGGTCCACGAGAAAGCTGGGACAGAGCCACAACTGGAATATCCAGTTCACGAGCAAGTGCCTTTAAGCCTCTTGAGATTTGGCTTACTTCCTGAACACGACTTTCGGAGCGTTGTGTGCCGCTCATTAACTGCATGTAATCAATGACGAGTAGCCCTAGGTCCTTGCCATCCGCACGAATTTCCGATTGCAGGCGACGAGCTTTGGCTCGGATCTCCAACACATTGGCCCCCGGTTGATCATCGATCCACAGAGGAGCGGTGTTAAGGTACCCAGCAGCCTTTGCAAGACGCTCATGTTCCGATTGAGATAGACGCCCTAGCCGAAGCTTCTGTGCATCGACACGACCTTCTGAACAAAGCATCCGCTGCACAAGCTGCTGAGCGGACATCTCAAGAGAAAAGACAGCCACTGGAATATTGTGTGAAATCGCTGCATTTGCTGCGACATTGAGCACCCACGATGTTTTCCCCATCGAAGGACGGGCAGCGACAATACATAGGTCACCTTTTTGAAGCCCTGCCGTCATTCTATCGAGGTCAGGAAAACCCGTCGTTAGGCCAGTGATTCCAGACTCAGATTCTTGTAGTGCTTCAATGTGTTCGAACGCGGGCCAGAGGATCTCTTTGATCCATACAAACCCTTCACGCTTGTGGGTCTCCGCAACCTGGAAGATCCGGGCTTCAGCTTTGTCCAAGATTTCATCGACGTCCAGTTCACCCTGATCATAGACGTCTCGAATAATCTGAGAAGATTGTTCAATTAGACGACGGAGTAGCGCCTTCTCTCGAACAATCTGTGCGTGGTACTCAAGATTTGCTGCAGTCGGGACTGCACTCACAAGCGAGGACAGATAGTCAAAGCCCCCCGCCTCGTCGATCTCTCCTGTCTTTTTCAGCTCTTCTGCCACCGTAATCACATCTAGGACACCACCGCGTTCAAATATCCTTAGCATTACGCGATAAAGTCGTCGATTAGCTTCACGATAGAACATTGATGGGTCGAGGTGCTCTACGGCTGTCGTCACTGCCTCTTTATCAATCAGCATGCCTCCCAGCACCGCTGTCTCAGCCTCCATAGAGAATGGAGGACTACGATCTAGAGAGGACTCAGGAAAATTGAGAGAAGCTTCCATCATGTCTTACCTGAAATACGAGCATTCATACGAGGAGCTCAACCACTGTTCAGTACTTGGCGAAGAAGTTGCAAGTCTTCCCAGAACGAAAACGTCCACTTCGGGTTCCGGAGCAAGGCAGCAGGATGATAAGTCACAACCAAAGGAACACCCTGATAGCTATGCACTTCTCCCCGAATACGACCAAGTGCAGTCTTCTCTTGACCAGTCAAAAGTCGACCTGCAAAGGATCCAACGGCAAGCAGAGCTTCAGGTTGAATTAGCTGTATTTGCCTCGTCAGGAAAGGTGAGCACGATTTGATCTCGTCAGGCTTCGGATCTCGATTACCTGGGGGACGGCATTTAAGCACGTTACAAATGTACGTGTTCTTCTCTCGTGACAGGTCAACCGTTGCAAGCAACAAATCGAGAAATTTTCCCGCCGCCCCGACGAATGGGAGACCAGTCTGATCTTCATTCGCGCCTGGTGCCTCACCGACAACCATCACAGACGCATCTTCAACGCCGTCTGAGAACACTACATTCTTTCTGCCTTCAGCAAGTCCGCACTGAGTACAAGCTAAGGCATGATTTCGGAGATCTGTGTAGGATTTGGGCAACTCGACACTGGGCAAGCTCGGCGGCTCCGATTGCACTATCGTGTCTTGGTGCTTAGCAGAACTCATAGAATCTGAAGATGGCGACTGTCCGCGGACGGTGGACGCTATTTGGAGAGCTTCTTCGCGCGTCAAATGAGAGAGGAAAAAATCTTGGTCATTTATTTCTCTCCGCTGCTGAAGCAGCCGTGCAGCATTCTCAGTTTTGGATCGCCTGGTTGTCATAAATCTTCCGTTACAACCGCTCGCAGATACGATCAATGATCACCTCTGCTACGCTCGGCTTAAGCATCAATGGAAGCTCTTCCGGATCCCTTTCTGGCGAGAGAATGGTCACCCGATTTGTCGTCACGTCAAAGCCAGACTCTTCCTCAGTTGCGTCGTTTGCAACCAAAAGATCAAACGATTTGGCTATCAGTTTCTGCTCAGCATTCTCGATCAAGTCGCTAGTCTCAAGTGCAAAGCCTACCGCTAGACTGCCAGGTTTGCGTCTAGAGATAGTATCTCCTGCCACATCAGGGTTTCCCGTAAAGGAAACCGCAAAATCTCCTTCTCTATCGGCCCGCTTGAGTTTCTCATCGTCCGGGTTATCCGGTCGGAAATCGGCAACGGCGGCTGCAAAAACAGAAACATCCATCTCAGGAAGGGCATGATTGACTGCATCATGCATCTCAAGCGCAGTCTCAACTGAAATCAAGTGCACACCGACCGGAGGCTCCATCCACGAAGGTCCTGAAACTAAACAAACTTCGGCACCACGCCTCCACGCTGCCTGTGCGATAGCATATCCCATACGTCCGGAAGAGCGATTCCCGATATAGCGCACTGGGTCGACAGGTTCCCTCGTAGGCCCCGCTGTGACAAGCACCTGCTTTCCAGTAAGTGGGCTAGCACCAGCAAGTGCCTTACCCAAGTGCTCCACAACCTGCCAAGGCTCAATCATTCGACCGGGCCCGTCCGACTCACCCGCGGCTAGCGGGCCCTCCGCTGGGCCAGCAATCTTGTACCCGAGCTCTGATCCCAGATGATCGAGATTTGTCTGGACTTGAGGATGAGCAAACATCTGTGAATTCATAGCCGGGCAGATTACCACGGGGGCTTGGGTGGCCAGTAGTGTGGTGCAGATTAGATCATCGGCCCTACCCTGTGCTGCCCTGGATAGGAAATCAGCCGTAGCGGGAGCAACACAAAGGGCATCTGCTTCTTGGCCAAGTCGAACATGTAGTGCCGCGCCCTCAGCCGAAAACAGATCCGTAAGAGCTGGGCGACCTGTTACCCCTTCAAAACTAAGTGGTGGTGCGAAGTATTGAGCTGACTTCGTCAGAACAACATCTACCTTAGCGCCCAACTGTGTCAGGTCACGAGCAACCTGAATCGATTTGTATGCCGCGATACTCCCAGTTACACCCAGAACAATGTGACTGTCTTTCCATGGACGCTGGCTGGCTATCGCGGCTTCCTTCATTTCCATCAGTCCTACGCAGAAAAATATGGGTTAGGGAAATCTTACAAGCGGTCAACCCTATTCGCTTCCCTCTCGCTTTCTGCGTTTCACAAGACGGAACTCGATTTGCCCAGACGTCAGAGCCTCAAGTGCTCTAGTCGTAAGCTTTTTCTCCTCCCCCAATGGCATTGCCTCGCTCGGGAGAGTGTTGAGTTCGCGAGAATATTTGGCCGCCACGAGGACTCCCAGATACTTGCTCTCAGTACCTGTAGCAACCTCATCTGGTGTAAAGACCCTCATTAATCCACTCCTTTGAATAACCTTCTAGTAATCTCTTTTGAGGACGTTAGCGATACCTGATCGGCAAACTTCTATACTCTCTATCGCTTCTGAATTCAAACCAACAGTCTCTTTCCCTGCAATGATGTCCTGAATCTCTTGCACACAGTCACTAAGATGTTCGTTGATGATGATATAGTCGAAATCTCGAGCTACTTCCAGTTCCTCAAGGGCAGAACGAAGACGGAGTCCCAAAATATCTGATTCCTCTGTACCCCGAATCTTCAAACGCTCCAGCAGTACGTCGACGGAAGGTGGCAAGACGAAGATAAGCTTCGCATCTGGAATCGCATCCCTGATTTGGAGTGCACCCTGTACATCGATATCAAGTACAACATGATGCCCTAAATCAGCCGAATCATTCAAGGCTTTTTTCGGGGTACCATACCTATCACCATGAACGCAAGCCCATTCGGCTAGCTCACCCGATTCAATCATCTTATCAAAACTGTGTTCGTCCAGAAAAAGATAGTCGAGTCCGTGCTGCTCACTGTTCCGTGGAGTCCTAGTAGTAATAGAAACAGAAAATACACAGTCGTCTGATTCTTCGATCAAACGATGGGCAAGAGTCGTCTTTCCAGTACCACTAGGAGCTGAAAGAACAATTGGAGCTGCCCGTTTCATTCAACGTTTTCTATTTGTTCTCGAATACGCTCGACGTCCTCTTTGAGAGCGACTGCCATATGCGAGATTTTCAGGTCATTAGCTTTGGATCCAATAGTGTTCGCTTCCCGATGCATCTCCTGAACCAAGAAGCTGAGTCTTTTTCCTACCGGATGAGATCCGTCATCCGCAAGAGCTTCAAGGAAAAGTTCAACATGAGATCGAAACCGCACAATTTCTTCGTTAATGTCCCATTTTTCAGTCAGATAAGCGATTTCCCGAGCGAGTCGATCTTCGTCAATGCGTGTATCATCAGTTAATTCCATAATCGCCTTTCTAAGTCGATCACGCTCCATTACAAGCCGGATAGGAGCTCTCTCTTCTACATGGGTTAAAGCTTCATTTATTGAAGCAAGTGAACTTTCAATATCGGAACGCAGACGTTCACCCTCAGCCTCTCTCATCCGACAGACTTCCACAGCTGCCTGGGCTGATAACTCCCGAATCCAATCAGCTTCGATGACGTCCATGTGGTCAGTCTCTGGTGACCGAAACAATTCGCCAAAGCGAGTCATCATCGCCAAATCCACATCGCCCGGAAGTTCGAGTTCACTTCTGAGCACTTCCAGTGCTTCACGCACTTCTTTCGCACGCCCTATATCGACACGAGCATCCGATTTGTTTCCGCTCGAGATTAGTTCCACAGTCAACACAGCCCTGACATGACCACGCAGGACGCTCTGTTTTATAACTGCTACGATGTCTCGCTCAAATTTTTCAAGCCGGGCAGGAGTCTTGATACTAGCGTTAAAAAACCGGTGGTTCACGGTTTTCACTTCCAATCGCAGGCGACCCACGGGTGAGTCGCGTTCTGATTCTCCGTACCCCGTCATGCTCCGGATCATGGTCAACCTCCAGAGAGCGGAGAAAGATAATTAGACATCCAGAACCCACGTAGGGTAGGATTTAGAAGCCGTCTGCTAGTCATTATGGAATGAATCACCTTCAGTTCCAGAGCGACCAGCGAATGCCATAGACGCTTCTCAGCGCAGGCAGTACCCGGCCAGGAAATATTTGCAGGTTGCGGTTAACTGTGATGTTTTCCCAGGCCACGAATATTCTTACGGTCACCACCCTAACCTGAATCCGTCCATACCAGTTTTCATAGACAGGAACAGTCTCGAGAGAATGATCGTCCACTTGGCTACCGCTCTTTAATAGGTGGACCGTCATTGGATCATGTCGACGCAAGCCGAGCGTCCCCCAAAGCTCCAAATTACCCGATTCCAAGAAGCTGCGTTGGAATACAAAAGCAGCTTTGTAATTTCTTTTCGGCAGATATGGAGCCCCCTGCTGCCACCGCTGTACCGACCCCTCCAACCGTAACCCCGCTAAAACAGCTGGTAAGCTGCCCCAGACCTCCCACCCCTCATTGATCGCACCGCTTAGCAAAGGCGATCCGCGGTCTGGCTCAATCCCTAGCGGGATCAAGGAGTCAGACTCAACTCGAAGCCTTGCTGCAGAAATGGTTGCGTCTCTCCAACCGAATCTGGCACCAAAACGAGTTGCCTTCCTATCCGTGATGCCGAAGGGATAAGATCTGTCTGTCGGGGTTACTAGAGCTTCTTCAGCTACAGCCGAGTTGGATTCTGAGATACCATCCATAATCGGCAGAGTACGAGAACCATGTGCACCCGATTCCCAGGATCCAAAGAAGGAAAAGCCGAGAAATGATCGCGTCCAAACACGTACCTGCTGATTCACAGCCGTGGTCTCAGGCCATGAGGATCGAGCCATACCCATAGTCAATCCCCCCAGCTTCTCGAGGTCTAGCCCCGCTTGGAAATCAAAACGATCGTTGGGTAAATCTCCACCAAAAAGTCGGTATTCTGCCCTACCCCAAAGTCCAGGCCGTCCGTAGCCAAATCGCAGACCATGTTGAGCTCTACTACCACCCTCCAGCACGTAACGATCACGAGTATCCTCAACACCGTGACTTGAATTTCCAGTATATGCTTCCGCGGTGAGGTTATCTGCCAGACGAACACGGAAGCGAGCAGCCCAATCAGTTCGCGTCACTGAGGATGCAAAGTCAGTAACTGCTGTCTTAGTACCCATCCGTCTGAAATCAACTGCGAGACCTGCGTCATCACCTCGATGCATTTGATAACGAATCCAACTGCCTACTCGATTACCGCTCTCTGTTCTCCCAGGACCTTGCGTGTCGACCCTCTCTAGAGCCAGGCCAATACTGCCCCCCAATGCAGTCGGATCCGCATATGAACCCCTGAACAAATTGGTTTCCAACTCTCCAGTTCCGGCTTCAATGAGTGAATACGGACGACCATCATCAAATTCGTGAGACCACATCTCGATCAACAGTTCTCCGAGGGAACGTTCTAGTCGCACACGCTCGATACCTCCGAGCCCAACTCTAGCTAAATCAGCTACACCTCCATCAACCGGGAAAAGTTCAAAACCATCACGTAAGATGCGCACCCCTCCACCACCAGATCCGAAAGCACTTATCGCTGCTGGCGTCCCGTAATCACCACCCAATAGAACAATCACCCCTGGTACTTCAGCGACAAGTTCCGCAAGTGTGTTCGCCGAGCTAGCCATGATCGCCGAGCGATCCCATGACCAGACACCCGTCTCCCATCCATCAGGAGCTCTGCCCTCGAAACGCGGAAGGTTATAATAAATCGTATCTGCAGACGCACTATCAGAAGCCAGGACAGCTTCCAAACTGTCGACTAATAGACTGTCTTCTATGACTTGCAGCGTATCCGGAGGATCCTGAGCCTGAGCTTCTCTGGCTCCGAAACTGGTGATGTACGCCAGAGCGAGGACTCCTAAATGTGCAAGCGCCCCGACCCGGGATCGGGACCGGGGCGCCGAATCTTTACGGACGGATTTTGTCACCCGGCGCGACTCCGGACCCAGTGAATTAACATCCGAGTTGGAAATCCATAGGCCCCTTTACGCTGATACGGAAGTTTCCCATCCCCGTACGCTGTACCTGCTATATCCAGATGTGCCCAGGGTGTATCACCAACGAACTCAGAAAGGAACTTAGCAGCAGTTATTGATCCTGCAGGTCGACCTCCAACATTACTCAGGTCTGCAGTCTCGCTATCAAGTTGTTCGCGGTAATCATCCCACAACGGGAGTGGCCAACAACGCTCACCTGACGACTTCCCTGCACTAATCAACTCATCGATAAGACTCTGTTGGTTGCCGAGAACTGCAGCAGCCTGATGCCCTAAGGCAATCACAACTGCACCGGTAAGTGTTGCGCAGTCCACCATTGCGGCAGGATGTAGTTGGGCACCATAACAAAGTGCATCTGCCAAGATTAAACGGCCTTCCGCATCGGTATTAATCACCTCTACTGTCTTTCCAGCTAACGTATCAATGACGTCACCAGGCTTCAGAGCATTGCCAGAAGGCAAGTTCTCTGAAGCAGGGACAATGCCTACAACATTTGCCGGAATCCCCAGTTCAGCGATCGCCTTCATGGCTCCGATAACGGCGGCGCCCCCTGACATGTCAAATTTCATGTCTTCCATACCCGTAGGGGGCTTAAGAGAGATTCCACCAGCGTCAAACGTGAGTCCCTTTCCGACAAGTACCAACGGAGGCTCACGATCCTCACCCCCATTGTGCTTCATTACGATGAGGCGCGCCTCTTCTTGAGATCCACGAGAAACAGCGAGGATCGCATGCATACCCTCGTCGATCATTCGTCCTTCATCGAACACCGTAATATTAAGGCCGACCTGAACGGCCATCCTTTCGGCTTCCTCTGCAAGGTGGAACGGTGTCGCTACATTTCCGGGGCGCGACTGGAGGGCGCGGGCAAAGTTAGCAGCGTCTGCAATCTTGGCGCCCGTCTCGACAGCTCTTGAAACCTCAGCAGCATCGTCCGACCCTAGAATATCCACGGTGGTTACGTCACTGGTTCCAGTAGATTTATCAGTTTTTAGTTCACGGAACTTCCATGCCGCGAGTACAGCGCCTTCGGCCGCCGCCTGAGCTGTGGACGCGGCATCAAAATTCGAAAATGCATCAAGTGAGATCGATAGCGATTCCAGTCTCATCCGCTCTGCGACCCGAACAGCACGACCCGCAGCCCTTCTCACAGATTCCGAATCGAATTTATCTGGCTGACCCAAGCCAATTAGAAGTAGCCGTTTGAGCCCGGTATTCTCTGGTCCATAAAGAACCAATTCTTCCCCTGACTTTCCTCTGAAGTCTCCGGAAGAGAGTACTCTCAGGATTGCACCGCCGAGGGCCCTATCAATGATTTCTAGCCAACCGGACGGAGTCTCTGTACCCTCGAAGACTCCAACCGCTAGCATCGGCGTTTCATGCTTCAACGTTTCTACATCGATGTAACGAACCACCATGCCGTCGTGTCTCCAGACCTGTGAACTACGTGGTGGCGTCACGCGCCAGTCTCCTACATGTGCTGGATAATCGCCTCTCCAAACTGCGAGGTCGACACCTTAGTCGCACCTTCCATCTGCCGTTCGAGATCATATGTCACGGTCTTCGCTTCTACCGCGCCCTCAAGGCCTTTGTTCACGAGACCGGCCGCTTCGTTCCATCCCATGTGCTCAAGCATCATCACTGCGGAGAGAATCAACGAACCTGGATTCACCTTATCCTGACCCGCATACTTGGGAGCAGTTCCATGTGTTGCTTCGAAAACCGCGATCTCATCACCCACGTTTGCACCGGGCGCCATTCCTAACCCCCCTACCTGTGCTGCACAGGCATCGGAAATATAGTCGCCATTTAAATTCGGAGTTGTCACCACATCGTACTCGTCTGGACGCAGTAACACTTGTTGAAACATGGCATCAGCAATCCGGTCTTTAATCAAGATCTTGCCTTCCGCGCTCGCGCCACTCCAAGTCTCAGCCTCGGCAACGGTTTGGTCAGGGTACTGCTCCTCAGCAACTTCATAACCCCAATCACGGAAAGCCCCTTCCGTGAACTTCATGATATTCCCCTTATGGACGAGCGTTACCGAAGAACGATTTCGTTCAATCGCGTAACGAATAGACGCTGCAACGTGTCGCTTAGTACCAAAAGGGCTTATCGGCTTAATCCCAATCCCACTTAGCTGGCGGATGTCCGCACCCATCTCATCGGCAAGAAAGCTTCGGATCTTGTCCGCCTCGCTGGTGCCGGAGGCCCATTCGAACCCCGCATAGACATCCTCTGTGTTCTCACGGAAAATGACTACATCAAGTTTTTCGGGCTCCTTCATAGGTGAAGGCACACCCCTAACCCAACGCACAGGCCTGATGCAAGAATAAAGATCCAATACTTGACGGATCGTAACGTTGAGGGACCGAATTCCTCCCCCTACCGGTGTCGTAAGTGGTCCCTTAATACTGACTTTGAATTCGGTAAGCGCGTCAAATGTCTCCTGAGGTAGCCACTCGCTCGCCTTGGCATTTGCTTTTTCCCCCGCGTATACCTCCATCCAAGCAATCTGGCGCTCACCCTCATAAGCTTTCCTGACAGCTGCTTCAACAACGGACCGAGTAGCAGCCCAAATGTCAGGACCAATTCCGTCACCTTCAATGAAGGGGACGATCGGTCGCTGAGGAACCTGAATTTGTCCATCCTCAACAGTGATCTTATCTCCGTCGGGAACTATCGCGTGAAGGTAGTCAGACAAGGAACAATCGCCTTTTAAAGGGTTTTTTGAAGCTAGGAAACCGGCATACTACGGGTAGGTAGAAGCGCGCCAAGCGCGCAGAAGTTACCGGAACTATCACGAGACGAGCAAGACGTTCGGGTGAAGGGCTATTCGGCTTTTCCCAAACCCTCCGCAGTCTCAGCTATCAGGTGGTCTACAACAGCCTTCAGGTCCCCAGTTTTCTCAAATACGGCGAGTTGTCGATCTGCGCTCGACCCCTCTTTGAGGATAGTAAGAGCATACTCTACCTGCTCTCGACTACCGAGGTCATCTACCACGTCATCGAGAAACCAATAAATCAACTCACCAATAACGTCCTGTGCCGGACGACCACGCTCCTGTCCTAGATCGAGCAGGTTGCCCTGTACACCATAGCGAACTGCAAGCCACTTGTTTTCCTCAATCAGTGACATCGGATAGACACGGAATGTCATGTTGTCCCGACGCAATTTCCACAACTTTGCAACAATCGCTTGGAAGATCGCAGCGAGACACACAGCTTCGTCAACTTTGGTACAGATATCACAAACACGGAACTCAAGTGTCGGATAAAGATGATGAGGTCGGATATCCCACCAAATCTTTGACGCATCCGGGATACAATTCGTGTTGACCAGCGTATGCATGATTTGGTCATAGCGCGCGTAGGTCTCGAATGCTGGAGGAATCCCTGTGCGCGGGAAATTCTTGAATGCGACACTGCGATAAGATTTGAGACCTGTCTTACGGCCCATCCAAAAAGGTGAGCTTGTCGACAAAGCTAGGACATGCGGCAAGAAATAGCGCGCGACTTTCATGGCATCAATCAGGAATTCCTGGTCTTCGATTCCGACATGGACATGCATGCCAAAAATGAGGTTCCGCTTAGCCAGTTCCTGCAAATTCTCAGCTACATCCATATAGCGCTCGAGTGGCGTGATTTCTTGCTCCATCCAAGACGAAAACGGATGCGTGCCTGCAGCAAGGATTTTGAGGTCTTCTTTAGCAGCAAGGTCGATGACCGCAGTCCTAAGCCTTATAATCTCTTCACGGATCTCGGTTGGTGTATGACAAATGCTGCTTCCCACTTCGAGCACAGATTGATGCAATTCTGGCTTAACATCTTCGACCGTGATACGGCCATCTTTCAGGATTTGTGTGATATAGGAGCGCAATTCGCCGGTTTCTGGGGCGACAACTTGGTACTCCTCCTCAATCCCAAGCGTAAGAGATGGTGCCTTCATGAGTTATCAGTTGATAGAACGAAACCAGATCTGATCATATCTAGGTATTTGTCTACGGTCACTCCCACACGCTCGCATCGCAAGGAAAAAACCTACTTGCATCCACTAAATATCTAGCCTAACTTCGATACCTATTTCGGTTTTTATTCGGTTAACGATCAAGTCCCCGGTACCGGCGTAGGTGGGTGGGTGATGTGATGTGGTACAACGTCAGGAGCCGGGGACCTTTGTCTCTGTTCTATTCCGTTTGTTTCAAATTGCTATGTCAAAACTCTGTCCAAGTAGTCATGGCATATCTCAGGAAGCTCTCATTCACGAATGGGATTCAGTTGCGAACAAACAACTTCCGGGATGGGACCCAATCTCATCCAATATCGGATGGGCCTACGGCCATGATTCAGACCCAACTTTGTACTCTACATCCCCACATATTTCAGCGGGTAGTCACCAGGCACTTTGCCTTTGGCTTCCTACCTTCGAACTCCGGCTTGAACTCCTTCGAACTCCTGAACTTGATACTACATCGGTCGCACTTCTTTCTCCGGGTGAAAGCATCCGTAGCAAGATTTGGCAGGTATCTGAGCGTGCACACGTAACTGGTGTCCGGTCCGGCCAATCCATATCCCAAGCAGTTTCTCTCTGCCCCTCCCTAACACTGCTCGAACCCGACCCAGCACACTACAATGCTGCAGTTGAATCCATGCTCGACCTGCTCTCTGAATTGACTCCTATCATTGAGCCCGCTGGTCATGGGCGAGTCTTCTTGGGAATGGACGGTCTCGACCGCCTTCTTGGTTCTCCATCTAATCAGGTAAGTCTCGCACTACGTTCACTCTTTCGAATCTTCCCTCCTCCTCTTGTAGCGGCGACCCGTGCAGGTATGGCTCCCGGTAAGTTCGGTGCATGGGTTGCTTCAGCATCTGCACGATCAGGTGAGCCTGTGATCATAAAGGAAGCGGAGCTTGGATCTTTTCTTGCCCACTGCCCTGTGAATACACTCCCCATCAATCCGCTGATCATCCAGCGCCTGGAGCGACTCGGACTTGAAAGCCTGGGCGATCTTAAACGCCTTCCTGAACCCTCGCTGATTTCCCAATTCGGTGAAGAGGGACGAAAAGCACTCATGTGGGCCACTGGCAAGCGCATTGATCCCGTACGACCATGGCATCATCACAAACCAATTCGTGTATCTCTAGAATTCACTAATCCAGTAGAGATCACAGAGACACTCCACACAGCATTGGATCGATTAATCGAGCTCGCCCTCTCCCGTCCGGCCCGCCGAGACCGAAGTGTTGTGAGCGTCCGAGCAGGTGCCCATTTCGAAGGTGGGGGGTCATGGTTTGTGGAAGCAGTGCTCAAGAAGCCCACTACTCAGAGAGAGAGGATCGCATCTCCACTTCGTATGAAGATGGCGATCTCACCACCACCTAAAGCCGTTGTGACGCTCTTTGTCGAATTCACACAGTTTGGGGTATCAAGTACACAAACTGTACTCTTCGACCGAAAAAAAGACGGTGGGCGCACCCTGGCAGGCCAAAGTCTGACTCAGGAAGAAGTTCCAGACTCACTGCGAGATGCTATCAAGGAACTCAAGCTTCGTTTGGGATCTTCCCCACTCTACCGCGTGGTTGAAGTCGATCCATGGTCAAGAATACCTGAACGACGTCACGCATTGCTCAACTTTGATCCGTGAACGACACACCACATCTGCGATCTCTTGGTCAACCACACGTTGTGACCGTACGCACAGACAAGTTCGGAGAACCCGCGTTCGTAAGCCTTCCGGGTAAACCCGCACGCCACGTCGAAATTATTCGTGAGTGCTGGCGCATTGATGAAGGGTGGTGGCGGCAACCGATCTCTCGCGAGTACCGTACAGTGATACTCGACAGTGGCGGAAACATCACCCTATATCACGATCTCCTCAAAGGACTTTGGTATGTCCAGCGAGTCTAACCCTCTAATCACCCGCATTCAGTCGCTTCGACCTCGAGGACTCAAGGTGCTCATCCACACCGACTGTGATGAGCCATTTGAGGTCACTCTGGAAGCTCTCGAACGCAATCGACTCGGGGTCGGAGATCTTCTCCCAGAAGCTCGCCGTCATCTTCTCCTTAATGATGA
>PBPC01000085.1 GCA_002724575.1 Gemmatimonadota bacterium
ATGAAGAAGCCGTATGCCGCAGCCCACAGCATTCCCTTGAACTCTTCGTCATCCTTAAAGTCAACGAAGTAGCCGATCAGCCCTTTTAGCACGCGGACCTCCAAGCAGTTAGCAGGCCATAAATCTCGATGGCTAAGCCTCGGTTAGCCCCCTGTTCGAAACAGCATCGGCTATGGGCTCAAGCGCTCCATGATAGGGATACCGTAGCCGCCTCACCAGAAGTTGTGAGTGCAGCAGGCGTCATTCGGAACATCAATCCGGTGCAAGGATGGGCGGAACTACCTAGACTGTCTACTTCAGAATAGAGTAATCTCCATATTCCTATGATGATGCTAAATCGGATAAGGCAAGGAGCCACAGCACCATGAATCAAGATCCCAACGTTGTCCCTGAAAGATCACTGGCAAGATCCCCAGGTCTGATGCTGACCCTAGCCTTAGCTTTGCTGCCTAGCGCCTTTCTAGCCGGCACCCCAGATGTCAATGCCCAGGAACCTTCCCAACCCACACCTGGTCAACAGGTAGTACTTGTAACAGGCTCTACATCCGGGTTGGGGCGTGAGGTTGCACTTCGGCTCGGAGCGATGGGATGGCACGTCATCGTGCACGGACGCAACCAAGAACGCGGAATAGAGGTCGTGGACGAAATCAACAGTCAAGGGCCGGGCAACGCACGATTCTACAGAGCTGACCTGGCTTCTTTTGATCAAACGAGAGAATTCGGTGAATCGCTCCTGAGGGACTACGAGCGTATGGACGTTCTAGTGAACAACGCGGGCTTCGGTTCAGCACCAAATGAGCGTTTGGTGTCAGAAGATGGACACGAATTCCGATTCCAAGTGAACTACCTGTCCACTTTCTTGCTCACCCACATGCTCATGCCGCGCCTACACTCGAGCCAACCTTCCCGTATCGTAAATGTGTCTTCATTGGCTCAGAGCCCTATCGATTTTGATGATGTAATGATTGAAAATAACTTCAGCGGTGGGAGAGCTTACGGCCAAAGCAAGCTCGCCCAGATTATGTTCACCTTCGACCTGGACGAGGAATTAGATGACACCGATATCATGGTGAACTCTCTTCATCCAGCGACATACATGCCTACTGGGATGGTGCTGAGAGCTGGCGCTCAACCCCGTGCTACGATTGACGAAGGCGCCGATGCGGTGATGCAGCTGGTAGTATCGGACGAAATTGAGGGCGGCCAATTTTTCCGGGGTCTAGTGCCGGCACGAGCAAATGATCAGGCCTATGATATGCAGGCCCGAGCTAGTCTCAAGGCACTAAGCCGGGAGCTAACTGGAATCCGCTGAGCTAAGCCCTGGGGGGCTTCCAACGAGCTGCCCCAACGCTTGTCAGATAATAGGCTCGCCTACTGGCGGGCATGCCAAGCTGCTAGAACCTCGGCTTCCCGTTCAGCGGAGATGCCGGCCCTCAGATCTTCCTGACGTTCTGGAGGCCTGGAGAAATGGAAATCCAAAGTCTCTTGAGCAGTGACTGCTAGCGGCCGGAATGTCAGACCAGCTTCGATCTCTGGTGTCAAATCAAAGCGAGCAAAACCTTCAGATCCTGGCGTAGGTGGTCTCCAAACTGGCATGTGTGAATAAGGGCGAATCCCTATTTGAGTCAGGAATTCAAGGTTGACCCAAGTGAAGGTCGTCTCGGCAGTAGTGATTCCTCGGATCCCATAGAGCAATTCAGCCATGGGCCTAGGTGTCCTAGGCCCGACACCATTGAATACTCCAGCCGTGCCATCTTCTGCCATGCGGATCATCCATTCTGTAAAGTCTCGTACATCGATGATCTGTACCGGGTCAGTAGGATCACCGGGAGCAAGTACCTCACCACCACGGTTGATGCGTACCGGCCAGTACGTGAAGCGGTCGGTGTCGTCACCTGGGCCAATAATGAGTCCAGGACGAACAATATTGGTGCGGCCTACGAAGATTCGTTGCGCTTCGCGCTCTGAGAGTGCTTTAGCAAGCCCATAAGGCAAAGATTCAGAATCCCTACTAACACCGGCACTCTCGTAAGTGTAGGTCGGTACATCAGCAGTCATTGGTACGATGCTCGTATCCGAATAGGCCGAGCGTGAGGAAACGTAAAAATACAGATCCACTGAATCCTTCAAAAAATCAGCTGCCAGACGTACCCACTCCGGGTTGGATCGGGAATTATCGATAACAACATCCCATGACCGACCCGCGAGTGCGTCGAGCTGTCCATTGCGGTCCCCGACAAGTCGCTCGACACCAGGAAAGAGGTGCGTGTTCGTTCGACCACGGTTAAAAAGTGTCACGGTGTGCCCACGGTCTAATGCATAGCGCACCTGATGAGGACCGATAAAGCCGGTACCTCCAAGTATGAGAATGCGGATAGCTCTTCGGGCAGGTGACTCAGATTTGCGAAAGGAACCTGCAACTAGGGATTCCGGGCTGACCCCGAGGCCCAAACCGCCAGTAGCAGCAGCCGTTAGTCTCAGGAAATCTCTTCGATCAGTCGGCATCTAAGCTCTCCAGTTCTCATGCATGGATCTCAGCCTACAGCTGCTACAACCTGCACCTGCTAGCACCATCTCTACAAGTGCACCTACAGGATACTTAACGGACTTCGAAAAACGAGCTGTCAGCACTGAATGCAGAGAAAATCCCAAGCGCGCCATGGACGTTTGATGGTGGCTCATTGAGGTCGCGTGAATCCTGTTGAAGCCCTCTGTATAGGTCCACGTACTCTTCGTTCACCCGATATAGCTTCAAACGGTGTTGGCCATAGTGAGTCAACATTACCACCCGTACCAATGAACTATCAGCTGCGGTGGGTTGCTGGATTAGCCTTGAGGCAAAGCGCGAGAAAATCGCTGTAGTCGGCAGGATCTGTGGTGCCTCTTCTATATTGTCTATGACGACGAAATGAAGCTGATCGCCTGCATTCGTCCAATGGGCTGTGATTGTCCGGTTCAGAAGATTCCCTGGGCCCTGACCACGCTGCGGAGGAAAAGTTGGAGCAATCAAGCTGTCAGCAGATAAACCCAACCCGACAGGAGCCATAGGTACAACGGTTTCCGCTGTAGCAGTTCGACCATTCACTGTCGCCTCGAGGCGGAATACGTCCCCTATCTGGATATCGAGATCATCACCTGGATAATGGTACCGGCCAGGTTCACCCGAAGTTGGCTGAAGGTCAAAGCGTTCGGCCCCCCTGAATATCGTGATCTCTGCATTGGATATCACCGGCGCCACCTCAGTTGAATCGGCATCAACTGGTAGCACACCACTTACCGTCACCCACTCGACCGGCTCATCAGAAAAAATAAATGCTTGAATGACGAACGTGTCCGGGTCGGGAGCCACAAAATCCAAGTCCCCTTCACACGCCATGAGGCCTAGCAAACAAACAAACATCGTGAGCACATTTCGTATCACAATTTCTTTCATCGCAGGCCTACCCGAAGTCCAATACTCGGGGTAAATCCGAGTGTTTTAACATCAGTGACAATCATAGGGAGTTCGTCCAAGTCGAACTGGCGGTACCAGATGTTGTTCCGTCCATAGGCGTTGAAGAGTGACAAATTCAATTCATAGAAAAACTGGTCACTTTCGAAACGCCTCGTAGCTGCCATATCCAAGCGATGATAGGCAGGTAGCCTCCGGCTATTCTTTTCACCGACGTGGATATACGAGAGCATACGCCCATCCAAAAGTTCTATCGGGTACTGTGCTTCTGGGATCGTATATGGTCTTCCTGACCCATAAACCCAAGTGCTCGACAACGTCCAAGGACCCGCTTGGTAGCTAGCCACAGTTTTGAATTCGTGTTGTTGATCATGGCTGGCTGGAAAGGGATTACCATCGTTGAAACCCTCGAGCTCGTAATCGACATCAGCCAGTGTATAGCTGATCCATCCAGTCAGACGGCCCCTCTTTTTTTGAGCTAGAAACTCAATTCCATGCGCCTCACCAGTGCCACTGAAGAATAGATCGCTTAACGCTTGGCCGGGCCTACGTCTGGACCTAGTAGAAAACTGAGAAACGCCATTCAGATCTTTTTGGTAGGCTTCAATATCGAAGAGGTAATCATCGTCTTCCCAACTCGCGCCAACAATTCGGTGTTCCGCGAACAATGGATCCAGTCGCTCGCCAGCAAGAACCCAGAAATCTCGACTACCCTCAAGCACATCCTCATTCTCAATCCGTTTCACAAACTGGTAGTAGCGACCCCATGCACCCTTCAGCTGGACTTGATCAGTGATCCTGAAGTGCAAAGAGGTACGTGGCTCCCAGTACAGTTTCTCTGTCTGATCATAGGATGAAGTTCGAACTCCAACTGTCACGTCAAATCGGTCAGAGGGCAGCCAACGATGTTGTGCATACCCAGACAAGAGAGCGCCCGTGCCCCCAAGGTCTAATCCTCCACGAACTGAATCCCCCTGAAGCCGCTGGAAGCTGTACGCGACGTCAGTGTCAGTGAATTGGAAGCCAAATCCTATGTCAGATGCCTGAAATGGGCGCCAGGTGTTGTCTAGCCTCACGGTAAGGTCAGTGACCTCATTATCCTCACGGAAACCTCGCGAGAACCGGGTCGATGCTACGTCGAGTGCTGCTTCACTGAAGTATTCTGAATACGCGACAAGCGCATCGCTCGTGAAACGACTACCCCAGGCACGTGACCAGCGACCACTAGCCCCTCGGTTGCCCCAGTCAGAGACATCCACCCGATCCGGGGTAAGTCTTGTTTGACCATTGGGGGTTGTGATCTCACTACCCAGGGACGACTCATCCAACTTGTCCTCACCAGCATATACCGAGAGTGCAATGACGTCGGAGTCAGTTGGTGAGTAACTCAGCTTAGAGTTCAGGTCATAAAAAAAGAAATCGGGCTGTATTGCCTGCTGTTGAAAGTTGCCAAACCCACCACGACCACCGGGGCCGCCACCTCGTCCGCCTGGACGAGTCGGCTGGGGTTCCTCTTCTTCCTCACCTTCGAGCGTGTTGAAGATACTATTGTAGAGCCCAGTCCGAATGACATCCGTGTAGGAGCGCCGGGCCGACACGAGCCATGAACCCTTCCCACCTAGGGGCACCTCTGTAACTGCACGGGCGCTCAAGAGATTCATGCCCGCTGACATATTGAAATCTTCGTTGTCTCCAGCCTTGCCAATCATCTCAACAACACTAGAGGTGCGACCACCGTATTGGGCAGGAAATCCACCTTTGAACAAACGGACATCCTTGATTGCATCAGCGTTGAATGCGCTGAATACCCCGAAGAAGTGGTCTACATGGTAGACCGTCATGCCATCGAGAAGAACAAGATTCTCATCGGGTGTCCCTCCACGAATGAAGAGCCCCGAACTTGCATCATTGGTCCCGCTCACTCCTGGAAGAAGTTGCAAGGTTCTGAAGATGTCGGTTTCTCCGAGCGAAGGCAGAGTTGCAAGCTTTCGAGGAGAAAGCTTGATGACACTGATCTCGTCCGTCGGCTGAATGATGTCGGTACTTGTCTCGACCGTAACACCCTCTAACTCAAAAGCATCAGGCGTCATGAGAACAGCCAGAGGAGTTGCTGAATCCCCAGTGGTTTCTAATTCAATAGGCAGGTAGCCGAGGTACTCTACCCGCAAAGTGTATTCTCCTACGGGGACGTTCACTAACGTAAAACGACCAAACTCATCAGTGAGTGTTCTAAAGCGCTCTCCCACCAAGAAAACCACCGCATTCGGAAGCGTCTCGTTGTTCAAAGAATCCCGGACGATTCCTGTTACGTCACCCTCCTGAGCCGACAAGGTATTCGAGGAAGCATCGAGACCCAGTCCAAGACACAGAACACCCAACCATATGAGGGCTCTTCTACGATGCTGAAGACACAGCTTCTGATCAAAGACCAACCTCAGCCCTCCATAGTTAAACTCTGAATTCTACTACGAGAGTCCCACAGGCGATCATTCGTTAATAGCTGGTCAGCGCAGCAATCCTTTTATACGGGTACCAAGCCGCTCCGATCGTCCAGGTTGCTGCTACGCCTGAGAGGCATTCCAGGCCTCGAGGATCTCTCTTTCTCGCTCCCGAGTCCAACCAAAACCTCGGTTCTCTCTTTCCTCGGCTGGCCTAGTCTTATCCCATTCCAAGGTGTCGCGTGCCGTCAGAGAAAGCGGTCTAAAAGTCAGACCAGCGTCGACCGCCTTCTGATATGTCACAAACATCAGGGCATCGCCTGGGATCCAAGCTGGAAGATCTCTCCACGGTGCTACTTCATGACTTTCCAAAAAGTCTTCCGGAACCCACGTCAGTTCGAACGGGTTTGATGCCACGGTACCAATTTCTTCAAGCATTTCTCCCATCGTGAGCCGGTAATCGGGCCCAACACCGTGGAAGTCTCCAGTAGTACCATTCTCAGCAAGGCGCACAATCCACTCAGTTAGATCCCGCTGATCAATAATTTGGTTTGCATGTAGTGGATTTCCAGGTGCAAGCACTTCCCCACCCTCATCAATTCGCACCGGCCAGTACGTGAACCGATCAGTTTGATCTCCCGGACCCACGATGAGGCCGGGGCGGACAACAGTGGCGCTGCCTGGAAAAGCTGCGTGCACAATGTCCTCACTTAATGTCTTCATCAGCCCATAGGATGCATCATCTCCGTCCATCCAGCCCTCTGGTGGTGAGATTCTGGTGAAGCTTTCGTCAACGATCGGCTCCATGACGATGCGATCCTTGTACTCCCAACCGAAGCCTTCGATGTCATACGCGGAGATCGAAGACACGAACAGGTAGTGATCAGTTACACCTCTCAGAAGTTCTGTGCTTTTCTGTACCCACCGATAGTCCTGAGCATTATTGTCCAAAACAACATCCCAGGTCCTGCCTTCAAGAGCAGTATGGTCGTCGTTTCGATCCCCGATTAGGTGCTCGACACCCGTTGGCAATTCAGTGTCGCTGCGACCTCGCGTGAAGATACTGACCTCGTGTCCTCGTTCCAGGGCATAGCGAACCGTATGGGGTCCAATGAATCCTGTTCCACCGAGGATCAGGAGACGCTTGGGATTTATGCCATCGCTTCCTGCATTCGGCGCGCACGCTGCTGGGCCCACTAGTGCCAAGCCAGCTCCTACTGTACCGGCAGCTCTTAGAAATTCTTTACGGGTTTTAGTCATAACCGTTTCTCCAGAATGTCCAGCTTTATAAACCTAGAATCCTCCCCGGCGCCTCGGAGGGGGCGGAGGCAGCTGATCAACCGCATCTACCATCCTAGCAATCTCATCTTCATTGGGGATCCTACCCGTTTGGGCTGTGACATTATCGAGCATGTGTTCCGCGTTACTTGTTCCCGGCGTCACCACGGTGACCGCAGGATGAGCTATGGCAAATTTCAGGAAGAACTGGGCCCAAGTAGTCGCACCGAAGTCGGCAGCCCATTCCGGAACGTCCTTACCCTCGACCCGACTCCAGAGCCGGTTACGCCCAAATGGCAGATAGACCATGACAGCAATACCGAGTTCCTGGGCCAATGGGAAAATCATGTCCTCAGCAGCGCGATTATCGATGGCGTAGTCGATTCCTATGAAGTCCAGCGGATAATCCCGCATGACCTCGGAGAGATCCGGATAACGACCTCCGTTGGTGGTGGTGATCCCGATGTAGCGAACGCGACCTTGAGCCTTGTACTCCTGAAGAAGCCCAAGCTGGACCGGCGGATCCCCAAGATTGTGTACCTGAATCAGGTCGATGACAGGCGTCTGCAGTCGCTCGAATGAACGCTCGAGCTGCGCACGCGCTGCGGCTGGGTCTGCTCCCCCACCACCTCTTCCAGCTACATTCAGCTTGGTCGCCCAAAAAATACGGTCATCCACTCCCAGATCCTGAGCGATCTGACCGGAGACCTCCTCCGAGGCTCCGTAACCAGGTGCCGTGTCGAGCACAGTCGCTCCATTATCGACCATAGTCCGGAGCACTTCCGTGAGCCGCTCAATGTCCCCACTCCGAGCAGCCGCAGAGAATGTGTTCGCGCCACCGAGACCGATCACAGGAATATGTTCTCCAGTCGACGGTATCGCCCGAGTCATAATATCCTGGCGCTGGAATGCGCTCAGTACACGTGGGTCTAAAGCGAGCGCGGCACCAGTTGCGGCGCTGATTCGAAGCCATTCACGTCGATTTACCATTGTATTCTCTCGTAACAGGGATTCTCTACTCAAGACAAGCTATCCTGTCACTGTGTTGGAAACGACAGGGGCCGTATGAGGTCGTGAGACTTCGGTGAAGCTAATTTCTGTCTTTGAAAGTAGATGGACAGGGCGGGTAGGCGGCTAGTACGCCATCTTCGAACCAATCACCACACTTTTCTCCCATATTAAAAGTGCCCTTTTGCCTATACTGCCCGTCTTCGTAGAACCACTCGTACGAGCCGTGAGGTAGGCCATCCTGTAGTGTCGCTCGAAGTTGAATCTTTGCTTCGGTACCTTCAAATAACCTGTAGACAGGTCCGCTATAGGCTCTCAGAGAACTTGATTCCACAAATACCCCACCAGACTGAATCAACTCGTCTATATTCCGCCCCTCTAATTCCTGAGCGATTCCATCTTTAGGCTGCCAAAGCAGAACAGCAACTAGAGTTAATGCGGCTGAGCATCTCATCAGACAGTTCCTGCTTTTAGGAGTTCACCTGTCACCGCTCTGAGGATACAAGAACTTGAACGTAGCGCTATCTGAGTCGGAAAATGGAGAGGCCATCCTGATGTCATTCCAGGCTTCGAGTTGTTCCCTGAAACGCATGAAGTATGCAACGAAATCTCCGCCATATTGGAACGTATACATAATGTCCGAGAAAGCGCCGGTATGGGGTAACCCAAACGCATGGCCTAACTCATGAACACATGTCAGATAAACGACGGTATCCCTGAATAGCGGGTCCAACCTCGCCCTCTGTGCAATATCAAGTCCGAGGCTTTCAGTGTCCGGATGTACAAACACGTCAGCGGCCAACCGTCCATCGACCATTCTTGCCCTCATTTCACCGTACATACCCTCTCCTGCGGCTACCCAATACACTCGAATCGTTGCCGACTCTTCCGGACCAGGCACCATTTCCAAAGACGGATTCGTCTGTCGAGCCCAAGCCTCGAGTGCCCATTCAGCCAAAACACGGTCTTCTTCTTTGAACCCGGATTCTTCTGAGCCTTCAGAAATGAAGTAGGTCAATGGCTCTGATACATCCAACTTCCAGACTCCTTGCTGGGAACTCACCGTGAGCGGGGCAATCAGCATCGTGCCCGCAATCATCAGTGTGAGATGAGAAAGCTTCATTTGAGACCTAGAGCGCAGGGTAACGCTCGTGGAAGCCTGTCTCCTCCTGATATGCCTTGGCTAACGCCAGCAATGTATTCTCACCGTAGATGGACCCCATGAATGCGATGCCCGTGGGAGTCAGCTGCCCTGTAAAACCATTAGGCACCGCCACTACTGGGTGGCCCGTCATGCTGGTAAGCGGATTAATTGACCTCCACGGAGCCACCAGTACGTCGATTCCGTCCAGTGCTTGCGCCAATTCTTCCATGAGCAGCATGCGAATGCGGTTGGCTTGCAGGTATTCGACAGCAGGCACGAGCTGCGATACACGCAACTCTCCACGGTGGTTTTGTCTCCGAAGCCCTTGGTCCTGGCCAGATCGTGCGAATTCGGCAAACCCGGCAGCCCGCTCAACATACTCGATGAAATAGGTCAGGTCGTTACGTGGGATTTCTACAGCCTCGAGAGAGAATCCCATCCCCCGCAGTGTACTGAGTGTAGCCTCGGCATTGGCCCTATCCTCTTCGCCCTGTCTCGGCTGCTCTTCCTCAAACGCAGACGCGAAGTAGCCTATACGTAGCGCACTCAGGTCTGCATCTCCATCCCAATCAAACGGCACGCCACGTGGTACTGACATATCCTTGCCGTCAGGACCTGCGATCGCGTGTAGCACGACTGCGCAGTCCTCAGCTGTCCGGCACATCGGGCCAATCTTGTCCAAGCTGTAGCCAGCTGCCATCACACCGTAGCGGCTTACGCGTCCAAAAGTAGGACGGAGCCCAACCACACCGCAGCGCACCGCTGGAGAGAGGATGGATCCACCAGTATCCGTGCCGATAGCAAACCCCACTAGCCCCGCCGCAGTCGCTGACCCTGAGCCTGCGGAAGAGCCGCTCGAGCCCTGCTCGGGATCCCAAGGATTGTTCGTACGTCCACCAAACCAGTTATCCCCAAAAGCGAGCTCGCCTGTAGTGAGCTTAGCCACCAGGATAGCGCCTGCTTCATCCAAGCGCTCAACAACGGTAGCGTCCAAATCGAATGCCTGATTCTCAAAGGGCGCCGCTCCCCAAGTAGTGGGATATCCGCGTGCAGAAATAATGTCCTTCGCACCCCACGGTATTCCGTGTAACGGACCCCGGTAGCGTCCTTCGGCTATTTCTGTATCAGCCTGTTCAGCCAAGGTCCGGGCACGACTCTCAGTGAGCGTTACCACGCAGTTCAATGTCGGGTTGTAACGGTTCAATCGACTGATATACATCTCTGTCAATTCACTGGGTCGCACCTGGCGGGACTCAATCAGCTGTGCGAGGTCCGTCACCGACCAAAAAGCTACATCTTCCAGGTCGGCAGGACGTGTGACAGGTGACCGTTCCCCCAAGCGCAAAGATCCCTCGACATGGTCGAACTCCATACCGGAGACCATCGGAATGAAGTGCAGTGGCGGCATGACAGAATTCTCTAAGGGTGTCGCCCGAATCTCCTCGAAGCGCTCAAGGCTCTGATTCACCCCATCAACGATCATCTCGAGTTCTTCGTCGCTAAAATCAAGGCCTGCCACCTGCGCTGCCGTCCTCGTCATCGCCAGAGTGACTTCCTGTTCTTCGGCTTCCTGCATACATCCCCACAAGAGACCGGGCATGAGCGTGGAGGAAAGTCCGATCCCAGAGAAGTATGAGAGAAAGCTGCGGCGCGATTGCGCGCCATCTTTAGCTACCGGATTTCGCTCCATACCCTAAGTCTGCTTGGAAGTCCTGTAGATCCGCAACTTAACCGGTAGCACACGGTGGATAACTCACTGTCTCACCCTCTTCCAGCCACTCACCACACTGCTCTCCATCCCTGAACTCTCCCTTACTGACCAACTGACCGGTCTCGTCATGGTAAAGCTCATAAGGACCGTGCCACTTCCCATTTCTCAAGGTCGCCCAAAGTCCAACCATGCTTGGGTTGCGCATGATGAAGACTGGACCTGTGTATGGCTGCAAGGTTTCCGGAACCAGATAAAGGTCACCCTTCTGAACGAGTTCGTTTAGTTCCATCGGATCCTGAGCCCGCAGGCCCATTTGACCAACCGCCATAAAAGCGAGGACGAATAGTAGGGTTATCTTCATTACATAATTCTCTAGTGGAAGGGGCCTTGATCGGCTACCCGACCAAGACCCCTTCACTAGTTAGTGATCTATTATTGTGAGAATAAAGCCTAGGCTGTGTCGGACAGTTTGTCGTACACGAATGCAATAGCCGTCCATAGAACAAAGATTACAACCAGACTAATCAAAGCTGGCTCCATCTCTCTGCGACCAATCATCACATAGTTGATATCCACAAGCAGAATCTGCGATATCGCAATCACCCACGCCGTATGCATGGCTTGCCCGGTCTTTTGGACAGCCCAGTCGAAGAATAGAACCGCCATGATCTGGTACAGAGCTGTACTGACTATGAAGTTAGCCACCAATGGCTGGAATGCTGGATCAGGCATCGCAGGGTTAAAGAAATTCGGGACTGCGACATAAGCGATCGCAAATCCCGTGGCCCACGCACCTATGATCGGCTTGATTCTATCGCCCATTGTTGGATCTCCCTTGGGCAGCGGACCTGAGGTCCACTACTCTCTTGTGGAAAGAAGGAACTACTAGGCTAATTCTGACTCTTTACCCTGGAGATCCGCAACCTAAGCGGGTGTGCCAGACTAGATCAGAATAGCCCTCTTGAGAGGATTCTTGGGCCCTGCTTTCTAACGGGATTAACTGATCTCTATGAGGCTACCCTAACGAGCCAGGTCAACAGCTCCCGTTCGATATATTCGGCGACACCGGGTACGAATAGAACGATGAGTACGACGGCAATCATTATTCCACCGATAATCCACTGGTAGTTTTTCATCTGAGGCTTCCGGTAACATCTGAGTCTGGTGGGGCCAACTCGAAAAGCCATGTCGTCCCTGCTTCTATCGTAGCAGGTGTCAGTCCGGCCCTATACTTGCGGTTGAATTCTGCAGTTACACCCTCAACTTCGCTGCCAGTCATTATACGCACGAGATGGCGCTCATACCTCTTGCCATCAATACGAACGATAGCCCGACCATCTCGTTCCGCTTGCGCAGGCCACCTTTTCCATAGACGTCCGATAGTGCTGCCCATGTATCCAGACACGACATAGATCTTCCCTTCGTGTTCGGCTATCCAGATCAAGCGGGACCGAGGGGGATCGAGGAGCTGGAGCTCGATGGTTCCTATATTGCGTACGAAAGTCCAATCCGGCTCTGGGCCTGTTACCAACTCACCAGCCACAAGGCGCCCACCAGCGAAAACTGTAGATGGTCCGTCAGAATTACGTGTCGAAACCGACAGAGTAGCCATCGCAACAACCGGAATCAGGATAAGTACTCCAATCACCATCAATAATTTTCGAACGATGTTCATAGTTCACATGCCCCCGGTGACCTTTTCGTCTCTGGACAGAACGGCTATGGGATAACTAGACCTGAGCCTTGGGCTAGACCATGAATTTCGCAATGGTTCGCACCTTCTGGGTTGGTGAAGTCAAAATTAATGAACGCCAAACACTTCAGCTCCAATTCAGACTCTTCTAGATATTTCATCATGGCGTGGTAATCAGGCCCATCGCTCGTTAAGTGTTGATGAATACCATCGTTTGAGTAGACCTGTTCTTTTGGTGTACCAGATAAATCTTGCACCGTCTTGATGTTATTGAGACGTAAAATTGCCGTAAGTGTCTGCCATAATGTCAGGCTCGTTTCATCAAGATCACACATAATTGCATCGCGAATTGGCATCATATAGGAAGCAACTCGAGCATATTCACGTTCGTTGTGATCTGTGATCGATTCGGCTGAGCGCCCTAGAGTCCAACCCTCCTGGATCGGTCGGCCCTGTGCCGGCTGACCCTCTCCTGACTCAGAAAGAACTACATTCTGACCCAAGCTTACGATGCTCGGGTCAACCCGGTGGCCGCAATCCGCTGTTTCTAGATCCGTCGGTGACGTCGAGGCACAAGCTAGTGTACCGAAAAGCCCTATACAGAAAACGGAAGAGCCAGAAAGCAATCGAGCTTTGTTCATCAGCTGATCCTCAGTATCTGAGGCCTTCTTGAAACAAGATTATTTCAGGGTCTAGGGGACCTACCTGAGTGGTCACTGGCACGCCAATGGTCTTGATGATATACACCAGGAATTTGGCTGATTCTGTGTCACTCGCATTCTGAGAAACCATATGGATATCATCAGGGTTCTCATAGAACATTTCGCCTGGTGACAGGGTGACCAGCTCCGATCCGGCAACCTGCATGTTTACTTGACCTTCTAGGATATAGACGAAAACATGGGCGTTATGCCGATGGGGAGTGGATTCCTGTCCAGGAGCAAGATTTACTTCAGACACACGAATCTCTTGGTTTTCCGGCAACCCGGACAACGGCATATTGAATAATTGTCCCTCGACGGGCGTAACTAGGGGATTAATCCCCCACAAGATTAGCGATACGCATAAATGGAACAGATATTTCATCGTTACACCTCACCTTCGAGTAATATCATGAAGGCTATGCGTAAGGCTCTAGTTGGATCAATGACTTGCCTGTTTGCGTCGGCGTGTAGCGACAGTTCCAACTCTCTGGAACCGGAGCCACAGGAGCCTGAGGTGACTTCCACCTGGGACGTCATTCAAACGGTCATTCTCGACAAGAACTGTGTTGAATGTCACGTCGCCGGAGCATCCTTCGCTACACAATCAGATCTCGTCCTAACCTCAAATGTCGCGTACAGCCAACTCGTGAACCGCACCCCCAATAATCCAACAGCGAGGGCCGACGGGCTCACACTAGTGGGCACAGAAGGATTGGCGAGCGTCGATAAGAGCTTCCTTTGGGAAAAGATCAACGCTCCGAATCAAGCGCACTATTTCGATGACCACCCAGGATATGGGGCACTGATGCCCTTGGGTAAACCACCACTCACGAACGGTGAGCTGGAATTTGTCCTTCAATGGATCTTGGCCGGTGCACCATCTTCCGGAAATGTTGTTGACCTAGACCTCCTGGATGATACAGAACGCTATGAGGCCCCTGAATTTGAGCCGTTACCGGTTCCGACCAGTGGTGTACAGTTTCACCTAGGCCCGTGGGATGTAGCACCAAATTTTGAGAGAGAATTTTTCTATTACGAACCCCTGAACAACGATCAGCCGCTCTTCGTCAACCGCGTGGACATGGCAATGCGGCCAGGCAGCCACCATCTGATCCTGTACGACCTCTCTGATAATATCCCGGAAATCTTGGTCCCAGAGCCTCAGGTTTTCAGAGAGATACGTGATATCAATGGAAATTATATTCCCAGCACACTTATGATCACGTCACACCTGAATTTCGTGACGGGAACGCAGTGGCCACGCATGACCTATCACTACCCTCCGGGTGTGGCTCTGCGCATCCCCGCGGATGCCGGGTTCGACATAAATGCGCACTACGTCAACCGCTCAAGTGAAATCATCCAAGGTGAGATCTACGCCAACCTACACACTGTAGACTCTTCACAGGTAGAGCACGTTGCTGAGCGTTTATTCATGAACAACGTGGATATCAACCTCCCTCCAAATGCGACCACTACCTTAAACAAAACATTCGTCGTTGATAAAAAAATTCAGATCTTCCAACTCTTTTCACATGCTCATGAGCATATGACGGAGTTTCGGGTATTCATCGATGGGGGCCCGCGTGATGGTGAGTTGGTCTATATCGCCTATGACTGGGAGCACCCACCGATCCTGGAACTGAATCCCACGTTAACCCTGGAAGCCGGTCAGGGTTTGAGGCTTCAAGCCACCTACAATAACGATACGAATAGCACCATAAACTTCGGTTTTCTCAGCTCAGACGAAATGATGATCCTGTTTGGAGCCTACTATCTGGATTAACCGATAAATCCACCGAGTAACACACTACAGTAGCCTCCTTCATGAAAAGTGGCGGTTGATCGGCGGCAATGGGCCTCAATTCTCACCAGTACCGCCTCTATTTCCCTTCTCCTCATTCTCTATCATCTCAATCGCCCGCTCCTTATCGATAAAGGTGCGACCCGACTCCATCCACGCAGGGGTCGGTGTACCCCTTAGGTGGTGGTTGATGAACTGGCGTGTGCGAATCTGAAAATCCTTCTGGTTCTCGTACTGACGTAGTCCATGCCCTTCACCGGGGTAGGACAGCAGAATCACATCCTTTCCAAACCATCGCAGCCCGTTATAGAGCTCAACCGAGTGCATCCAGCGCACAGTGGCATCGTCCTCGCCGTGGAGCAGGAGGAGCGGGGTATTCATGTCGGATGTGTGGTGCACCGCCGACTGATCGACGTATAGCTCGAAGTCACTATAGAGATCAGTGCCAAGACGTCCCTGGCCATATATGGAGTAATTGTGCGCGTTGTTACGCCCACCCCAAAGCGCGTTGAAATCACTCACGAGGTTCGTGGCAGCCGCACCCGCGACGATCGCGGCAAACCTGTCGGAGTGGGTTGCGATGTAGGTAGAACCCTGTCCGCTGTAGGAGTGGCCATGGAGCGCAATTCGATCTGGATCGACGTATCCCATCTCGATCACTGCGTCGATTGCGAGCTCGATCGACTCAAGCATGTGCTGGTGTGATGGCCCAATCCGGAAATGGATATCAGGCTGCATCACGAGATATCCGTCACTCACATATCCGGCGAAGTTGGGTGAGCCTTGGAACCTGGGTGTCGGATAGCTGTGCAGATTCTGAGAATTCTGCTCGTAGTAGTTGATCAGCATCGGTCGACGCTCACCCTCCTGGTAGTCATTGGGGATGGCTAGCGTACCCTGTTTCCTTATGCCGTCATATGTGTAGTAGTCGAAGAGAATCCGTCGGCCCCAGTTGTACTCGGCCTGCTGGGGGTTCGCGTTCGTGATCTGCAGTCGCGACTCATGGTCTAGGTCAGACAACCATAAGTCTGGAAAGGTCTCGAAGTCCTGCCTTGTGAAGATTGCGACGTCTGCGTCCTCTGCCTTCGTCAGATTTCCATACCGCGCATCATCGAAGACGAGTTCTTCGAGGTCTCCGCCATCTAGTCGATAGAATCCTGCTTTCTTTGTCCATTCGCCGTAGGCTGACAGGTACAATGGCTTTGAAAGGTCGAACTCATCCTCATCGGGATCCGTGTCGATCACGCGGAAGCGGATCTCATTCTCCTCGCCGAAGCCCTGAGTGAGATTTTCCGTTGGGTCACTATCCAGTGAGACACGATATAGGTCATGGCGATGCATTACGATTGCATCCCCGTCCGTGGTCCAGCCGGCAATACCATACGATGGTTTCTCGCCGAAGCGATCGAACAACTCGTTCTCGAAGTTGACCGGTGCACTCGCTGAGAGGTTGCGGTGCTCTAGAGCTTCTAGGTCGTAGCTCCAAATGTCGCGGTCCTTCCAATAGAGAAAGTGTTTACCACTAGGGTTGAAACCCAGCGTTCTAAGTTGCTGCTCGAGTATCAGCGTCCGCTCACCCGTGTCGACATCGACGAGGTAGAGGTCTTGGTAATTCGGACGCCAATCTGAGCGGTACTCTCGGTCATCTGCACCTATGGCTGAGCGCCCATCTTCAGAGATCTGGATCGTCTCCATCGTTTCGTCGGCCAGCTGAACGAAGCGTAGCCCACCTCCGCCCTCAATGTGAATAGCACCGGTGTGTGTCCGGTTGCGATCCGCATTCGCGCGCGACTCCTGGATCGACTGGATCCGCTCATCTCCGACATGCCAAATATCCACGTCCGCAACGAACTCTGGGCAGACCCCGCCAGACACCTCTTCAGGTCCCAAGGGACGTCCGTCGTCCGAGACACGTGTGGCCATCTGCACGATTATTGGGCCCTCATTCTCGTCGTCAGCTTCACCATCGCCTTCTTCATCAGTTTCGCCCTCTTCCTTCTCACTCGATTCACAAAGTTCTGATGGTGCCGGTTGCTGCAGACGAGTCTGCACAAAGAGTCGAGTCGCGTCCGGTGACCACCGCAGCGGGCCCTTTTCGCTTAATACGCGGTCACTGGCCAAGCCGTATCTATTGGTGTCGGCTTCTTCGTTGTCCTCAGGCCGCGGATCAAGCACCAGCGGCCCTGCACCTTCAGAAACCGCCGGCCAAAGCAGGACAGCGTTTACGCGCTCAGTCAGTTCATCGTCGTCCTTCCCCTTGAGCACCGCTAACGCATCCAGGGCAGGTTCAACCTGTTCATCAGGGTCACCACCCCAGGTTAGGCGCACGTAAGTCGCCTCGCGCTCCGCATCAAGAACGGTCCGAACACGCGTGTTGAGCACGAGCAGGTTTACGCCGTTCGACTCGCCATCTGGCCCGTCGACCGTGTAGGCCAACCGCGCCCCGGACTCATCAGCCCCGTACTCGTCCACATACCCAATCAACTCCTCCATACCCGATTCGAGGTAACGAACGATCAGGTCTGTGCCCTCGTGCTCTGCTTCAGAATCAGTGGAGCTCTTCTGAACCATGAAGGCCTGCCCGGCCTCGGCAAAGGCAAAGGATTGGGCATTGTCCCACTTCCTAGTCTCTCCGGTATCCAGATCTCGCAACTCCACTACGCGGGCTGGTCTGTCGGCATCGTTCCCGCCTCGCGCATCCCCACGCCCACCGCCGTCTTCCTGCTCGGGTGGGTTGATATAGTAAGCAACCCAACGAGAGTCCTTTGAGAACTCGGGGTTGCTCCCGCGGACCACAACGGCCGGATCACCACCGTCGATCTCCTTGATGAACAGAGAATCGTCAACCTCACGCCGGCTGTAAGCGTACGTTAGCCAACGTCCATCTGGTGAGATTGAGGTTTGCCCGACCGAACGCCACTTCGCGTAGTCGTCGATCGTGAGAACCTTCTTGTCTCCTCGCATGGGTGCCTCGTCCTGCGCTAGAAGCCAGCCAGTGCTGGAGGAAGCCGGACCAAAGCTAAGCAGGAGGAGGGTAAGGCCGAGGGCAGCCATCAGGGGCGTAAAGGCCCGGATTGCAGAGATTTTCATGGTGTCTCCAACGGTCCTTCATAGAGGGACAAGGGCAAGCTGCCAGCATGCGCCCAGGGGGAAGAAACGGCAAGGTATACGCGCGTTACAGGGGTGTCCCTATGGGAGTCGCTTTACTGGCGTAGGTAAAGATGCAAGGAATAGGATACAGCTACCATTTACTCATTTACTAGGAGTCGAACATGCAATTCATGCTCACTTGGACCCTCCATCCCGAGACCTTCGAGGAAGCTCTGCAATACTTCAGTCAGCTGACTCCTGAAGATGATCGCGAGCAACTGGGTGAGTCGGTAACTCTGGTGGGACGCTGGAACGACCTCGTCTCAAGAACTGGCGTAGCTATCCTAGAGTCCGATGACGTCTCTGCGGTGAATGACTTTTGTTTGAAATGGACGAACGTCTGTGATATGAAAATCACGCCAGTCATGAATGACGA
>PBPC01000086.1 GCA_002724575.1 Gemmatimonadota bacterium
ATTCAACAAGCCATTGAAATTGCAGTGGCTGGAGAATCGAACTCACCACGAGATCTGGCATTCAACCACCAAATGACGTTTGGGCGTGAGCCACATGGAGAGCCCGTTGGGCCTTTCACGATCCGTGGACCTCAAACGGGAGTGATCGTGCACAAAGGCTATGTAATTGCTGAATGGGGTGACCCGCATAAGGTGGATCAAACATTCAGCGTGTCAAAAAGCTTTTTGTCTACCTCAGTAGGGTTGGCATACGATCGGGGGATGATCACGGATGTACACGATTTGGCTCGGCCATATGTGGCGCCTATCGTCTTGGAGGAGGGGGATGGAGAACCGGGCGATGAAGCAGGCCGCAGGCCTAAGTTGCTGTTCGAATCCGAGCACAACCGTAAGATCACCTGGGATCATCTCTTGCGTCAGACCAGCGATTGGGAAGGAACCTTATGGGGAAAGCCCGAATGGGCGGATCGACCTGATAATGACCGGACAACCTGGGGGACCCGGGCCCGCTTCGAGCCAGGTACTGCGTATGAATACAACGATACCCGGGTCAATTTACTTGCGCTCGCAGCAACAAGCGTCTGGAGAAGACCTCTTCCTGACGTGCTACGTGAATACGTTATGGATCCGATCGGAGCATCACCCACATGGCGCTGGCACGGTTACGATAACTCATGGATCACTCTGGACGGTCGACGGGTTCAAGCGGTAAGCGGCGGAGGGCACTGGGGAGGAGGTATGATGCTAAGCGCCTTTGATCAGGCCAGGTTCGGTTTACTAACTATGCACAAAGGGAACTGGAACGGAAGCCAATTGATCTCGGAAGAGTGGATCAACATGGCAACCACGCCCGGGGATGTGAACCGGTCCTACGGTTTCATGAACTTCTCTCTTAATACTGGCCAGCGTCGCTACTCCAATGCACCCGAGTACACATGGACACACACGGGAGCGGGTTCAAACCTAATTTATGTCGACCCACAAAATGATTTGGTCATCGTCTGTCGCTGGATTCGCGGAGGAGCGTTTACAGATGTAGTGCATACCGTCTTAGATGCTATGGGAGCCGTTGCGACCAACAACTGATCCGCAGCTTGCGTTTACAATCAGCGACAGGCTCAACAACACGTTATAAAATGATGAGGAATTTTCTTTCAAGACTTCTGTTGCTTGGGATATTCACGGGATGTGATGGGAGTACTGATCCCGTCATGTGCACTAAAGAGTTGCGGTTTGGGATTCAAATGGAAGTGGTCAACGCCGAAAGCGGAAACCCGAGTGCTGCTGGCGCTACAATGACCCTAAATGAAGGTGCCTATTTCGAGAGCACAGTCGGTATTGAAGACAATTCGATGTTAATCGGTGCTCCAGAACGGGCTGGAACCTACATCGTTACCGTTGCGCGTTCAGGGTACCACACATGGATTCGAACGGATGTTGTAGTAACCGCTGACGAGTGTCACGTAAAAACAGTTTCACTTAGAGCGGAGCTTGAGCCGATCTAGCACCCTATGATCAAAAGCCGAGGAAAACCTCGATAGACGTCGGTTTTTCCCTGAAGTCAATCTAGCTGGTCAGACGTCTAGGTTCTTAACGTATTTGGCGTTTTTTTCGATGAAAGCCCGGCGAGGCTCGACATCATCTCCCATGAGCCTCTGGAAAAGCTTGTCAGTATAGGCCGCTTGATCGATTTCCACCCTTTGCATGGTGCGTGCCTCCGGATCCATCGTGGTCTTCCAGAGTTGGCTAGGATTCATCTCACCCAAGCCTTTATAGCGCTGAATATTGATTCCTTTCGATTCCCCATTCTTACCACCAAGTCTTTTTACATACTCGTCACGCTCTTCATCAGAATATGCGTAGTAGTCGCTCTTGCCTTTATGCACTCTATAGAGAGGTGGCTGAGCAATATAAATGTGGCCGGCCTCGATGAGTTCCTGCATGTGGCGGAAAAAGAATGTGAGCAACAACGTCCTGATATGGGCACCATCTACGTCTGCGTCTGTCATAATCACCACTTTGTGGTAACGCACATTTTCAAGATCAAACTCTTCTCCGATGCCCCCACCAATTGCAGTAATGATCGCCCGAATCTCAATGTTAGAGAGCACCTTATCGATCCGACCCTGAAGCCTCTCAACATTAAGAATCTTGCCCTTGAGTGGCAGAATCGCCTGATATCCGCGATCCCGCCCTTGTTTGGCTGACCCTCCAGCAGAATCTCCCTCAACAAGATAGAGTTCGCAGAGGGACGGATCCGAGATTGAACAGTCGGCAAGTTTACCTGGCAATACACCGCCCTCGAGTGCGCTCTTCTTACGAGCCAAGTCACGAGCTTTTCGCGCTGCCTCACGCGCGCGCGCAGCCTGAAGCGACTTATCAATAATTGCTTTGACCGCCTTCGGATTTTCATCGAGGAAGATCGATAGGTGCTCGTTCACAGCCGCCTCGACGGCTCCCCTGACTTCACTGTTACCCAGCTTGGTCTTGGTCTGGCCCTCAAACTGAGGCTCCATAACCCTCACACTCAGGACACAGGTTAGTCCCTCACGGACATCTTCACCTGATAAGCTTTCGTCCTTCTTGAAAATTTTATTCCGCCTGGCATAGTCATTGATTGTGCGTGTGAGTGCAGACTTCAGTCCCGTCAGGTGCATTCCACCTTCGTGGGTATTGATATTGTTTACGAATGTATGGGTATTTTCACTAAATCCCTGGTCATACTGGAGCGCAAGTTCAATTTCAGCCTCAGGCTTAGAAGACTCGAAATAACAAATCTTGTCATGCAAAGCTTCCCGGCTACCGCGTAAGAATTCCACGTACTCCGCTATACCACCCTCGTAGTAGTATGCTTCGGAGGCACCGCCATTGCGCTCGTCTGTGAGCGTGATTTTTAAGCTTTTGTTTAAGAATGCCAGCTCTCGTAGACGATTGGAGAGCACCTCAAATGAAAACTCAAGATCGGTCATGATCTCAGAGTCAGGCTTAAAGGTCACAAGCGTACCAGTGCCCTCTGCCTTCCCCAGATCTTCAAGCTCCTTCGTCTTAACACCCTGCTCGTAGCGTTGATGGTATTTCTTACCACCACGTCGAATTTCAACTTCAAGGTACTCGGACAATGCATTCACTACGCTCACCCCCACTCCGTGGAGGCCACCCGAAACCTTATACGTACTCTTATCGAATTTTCCACCCGCATGGAGCGTGGTCATGGCAAGCTCGACACCTGGCACCTTTTCGGTGGGATGGATATCCACCGGAACCCCCCGGCCATTGTCCTCAACTGTGACCGAATTCCCTTCGTGAATTATCACTTTTACGTGTGTGCAGTGTCCGGCCATGGCTTCATCAATGGAATTATCCACCACCTCATAAACGAGGTGATGAAGACCTCTTGATGAAGTTGTCCCGATGTACATTCCCGGACGTTTTCTGACGGCCTCGAGACCCTTGAGCACCTGGATCTGACCAGCGGTGTATTCTTCCTTCTTCTGCTTCTTTTTGTCTACCATGTCCGCTCCGTGAGTATTGATCGCGGTCAGTTAGCCTCTATTCACTTTCCCCAAGAACAAAAATGATGCGCTCCAACGATACCTCTTCTAGGTGTCGATTCACTTCGCTCAAGAATTCAGACTTCATCATGTTAAGTTCCATCAACCAGGCGCTCGTACTCACTTCAACAAAAAGTGTACGCTCCGAAACACCCCTAGCCTGGGTAACTGAGGCAACATGTTCACCAACTATCTCCGGCCAAAGATCAAGCACAGTCATGCGCTTGATTTGGTCTTTGACTCCATGCTGCTCAAGTACATCTGGAACTAGTGAGCCGACCTGGACCGGTCCCCGACTTTGGTTCATGTAGCTACGACCCCGGCTTTTATACGCCACCGAGGCAACGAATCACTATGAATCCGCACATGTTCTTCTTTGGGGGCAGTGAGTACCACCTGTCCAGTATCCTCAGCCTCCATCACCTCGAGCACCCGCTCGCTTCGGCCACTGTCGAACTCGGCAAAAACATCGTCCAACAAAACAAGCGGCCGCTTGCACCTTGACTCACGAATGCTCTTCGCCTCTATAAGCCTCAACGCAAGCGCGGCAGTTCGACGCTGTCCACCTGACCCGTATTGCCTTAGATCGAGTGGAGATCCTCCGTTATCTAACTGCAACTTGATGTCATCCCTGTGAGGCCCTACGACCGTTGCACCCACTCGCCGCTCACGTTCTGCTGTGACAGATAAGGCATCCATAAATGCTTCGGCAATCCCTTGCTCAGAAACCACTCCAGTCAGTGATAGGCTGGGTGCATATGTGATGCGTGCGGTAACTCCGCCTGACACCCTGGCGTAGTAATCGCTAAAAGCTTCGCAAGAAAGGGTGAGCCATTCTCTCCGAGCCTGAATCACGCTAGCACCTAGCTTAACAAGCCCACTATCCCATGCCATGACCACAGATGGTGGCTGGCCAGATTTCAAGGATACGTTCCTCTGGTGCAGTGTCTTCCTGTAGTCTTGAATCGCAGCCAAGTACCCTGGTTGACTTAAGGACAGAACAACGTCAAGAAAGCGACGGCGTTCCTTTGGCCCACCACTCACTAGCTGCGTATCACGGGGAGAAAACACAACCGCAGCAAGACGACCCAGCGCGTCCCCTAATCGCTCTGGCTCGTCACCATTAACAGAAACTTTCTTACGCTTGCCATTCCGCTCAAAGGCAGCTGTTACGACTTCGACACCGCGTTCTTCATCCGTTGCCTGCATAGCCCCGGTCACCCGAAATAGTTCTTTATCAAACCCAATAAGCTGTTCATCACGGGCACCGCGAAACGACCTAAAGGTCTCTAAATAGTAGATTGCTTCTAGGAAGTTTGACTTCCCCTGGGCATTGTCACCGATTAACGCGACACCCTCGGGCGGAAACTCCAAGTCCTGACTTCCGAGGTTACGGAAGTGGTGGAGTGTAAGCCCGCTCAGACGCACGAACGAGCGACTGGGAGGATCCTGTCGCACATATAAAAATTTAACGGTTTTACCTGACCAAAACTACCCCAAAAACAGCTATATAAAGCGCTCTTGATTGGACTTTTTCTTTCGTGCTATCGTGTGCCCAACTAGCAAACTCTCCAGTGATGGAAAAACGGACTCAAAGCCCTTACTATTCCGGCCCTCATTAGCGGAGTATAGGGACACTCCTTTCTCCGCTTAAGCCTATTTCTTCAGTCTTGATCGGACTTTGATCCGACCAAGGAGTATTCATGAGCCGATCGCTAAATAAGATCATGTTGATTGGAAATATTGGTAACGATCCCGAAATCAGGGCAACGGCCTCAGGTGCACGTGTCGCCAAACTTTCAATGGCCACAAATCGCACTTGGTCTGATCGGAGTGGAGAGCAGCAAGAGAAAACGGAGTGGCATCGGTTGACTTTTTTCGGTCGTGTCGTGGATGTAGTTGAACAATACGTCAAGAAAGGAGATCGACTCTTTGTTGAGGGAAGAATTGAGTACTCCCAAACCCAAGACGACCAGGGTGTCACTCGCTATTGGACTGACATCGTAGTTAATGAAATGGTCATGTTGGGATCAACAGGTGGTGGCAACTACGGCGGTGGAGCCGGACCAGGCGGTGAAGGCACCACTGGCAGCTCTGACTCTGGAAGTACAGAACCGATAGATGACCTTCCGTTCTAGGGGTCGATTCCTAGGAGTATGATTGATCCAGATGTTTTTCTGGAACTAATCAGAGCCTGATGAGTCAATCGTCTGAGCTCATCCCAGCCTCAGACTGCCATAGATAGAGGCCTATGAAGTACTCCGCATAGCTTTCTGGATGAGCCTGGTAATCTTCTAGCCAGATCTCAAATGGTGGGAGGGCAACCTTACGTGATA
>PBPC01000087.1 GCA_002724575.1 Gemmatimonadota bacterium
TCTCTTTCCCCATACGCCTCCGGCCTCACGTTGAACAAGGTCAGTTCACCGATCGGGTTTCCTTCTGCCAGCAGTGGTGACATCACCAAGCTGGAGAATCCGTCGTCAGCCAGAAGCCCGAACGGCTCACGTGGGACGAGATTCGAGATATAACTAACTGAATCGGTACGATTGATCCGTCCGGAAACATCCGACAACCCATCTTCCAGGCCGAACGGTTGTCCTCGGGTCAACGCCGTGCGTTGGGGATCGGTGAGAAATACCAACCGGGAATTGCCGTCTTGCGGGTCCGTCGTGATCACGGTGGCCATATCGAAATCCACGATGCGGCTGACTTCGTCAAAGAATGCCTCGTAAACCGACTCAGAATCGAGAGTGGATGTCATGATCCTGGCGACTCCATCAACGAGAGACATCTCCTGCTGCTGACGGGTTAGATGCTCTGATAGCCGGGCAGACTCGATGAGTGTGGTCATCGCGGCCGCGAAAGAATCAAGGAAGTCGATTCGTTCCTGGTCAAAGTGTTCCTCTTCGCCGGATGTGGCGTTCAACAGACTGATTGGCCCGTCGGGACCCCCGATCCAGACTGAATAGATCGACTTGAAGCCTTGTCGGATCGCTAATTCCCTGGCATCAGGCAGGCTAGTGTAGTCCTTCACGTGGAGAAACCGCTGATATTTGAAAACCCTTTGGAAATGGCCGTCTTCACTGAGGGAAAGGTGCATTTCGACTTCTTGGTAGCTGCTGCCCACTTTGGTGATGGGTGACCCGGAAGCTCCAATCAAACGCAGGGAATCCGTCTCCTCCTCGTACAACCTTAGGGCGACAACCTGGGCGTCCATATGCTCTCTGACGATGGCCAGCGCCAGACTGGTCTTGGACCCAAAGTTACCCGTCTGCGCCAGGGTTTTGGTGATCTCGAAGACCGAGGACAGCTCCTCCGACTTGCGCTGCCGTAGGGAATTTGCGGATTCTTTCTCGCGGAGCAGTCCGGCTTTGAATGCCGTTTCCGCCTCCCAAAGCAGGCGCTCGGCCTCCTTACGGTCTGAGATATCCCGGGCTATTCAGGTGAAATGCCTCTCCTAACCCAGCATCAATTCACCCACGGATAATTCAATGGGGAAGGTTGTTCCGTCTTTACGGACTCCAACAACCTCCCGTCTTTGCCCGGATGCCCCGTGCGGTTCTGTCAGGTTGTCCCGGGATGCGTCCCATTGGTCGAAGAACTGGTCCTTGTCTATCAGCACCGAGATGTCTTGGCCGGCCAACTCTTCCAAAGAGTAGCCGAATGTCCGTTGGCCGGCTGGATTTAGGGATTCGATCGTCCCTTGGCTATCGACGGCGAATACCGCGTCCGCGGCCGTATCGATGACTGCCACGTGGCGGGCGCCGATCTCTGCCACCGCTTCCTGGGCCGACCGGGTCTCCTCATACATCTGTGAGACCGTGATTGCGCCGCTGATCTGCAGGGCCACGGCGGAGAGCACATTAACGTCTTCGTCGGAATATTTGTCTGGCTCGGTTGACTGTATCTGAATGGTCATCTTCGTCGTATCGCCGGCCAGTAGTGGCACCGAGATCGAGGAGAACAGGCCCGCCTGGTTGTTCTCACTCCTCAAGGGCCATATTTGATTTTGAAGCACCCCTTTGGATTGCCCGCCGATAACTGGAGCGTTGGTCGCCAAAACATGGGCGGCGACGCTTTTGCTGAGGGGGAAGGGCTGGCCAATGGAGGGGCCTTTCACGATGATTCCCGCTTCATAGGCTGTGGTGGCCAGGTCGTTTTCCTGGTCACACGCGGTGATTGAGGTTCTGTCTAAGGGAAGCAGCCGGGCAACCAATCCGCTGAATTGCTGGTATACGGCGCTGATATCCGTGGATGAACTGATCAAACGCCCGATCTCGGCCAGTACCGCGTTTTCCTTGGCCAGCTTTCTCTGCGAGTCCTCCGCGGCTTTCAGCCTTTCATAGGCCCTGGCGTTGGAGACAGCACCGGCGACCTGGGAGGCAATTGTGCCCAAAAGAGTGACATCGTAATCCGAATAGGCCAGCGGGTCCTTTGAATGGACCTGAAGATTTCCGATGATCGTCTCCAGGAGACTCCCCTTCATCGGGAAATGATACCCAGTGGTCCGGTTGGGAACTTCCAGCCCTGATGTATAGGCGGTGCTGACCGTGGTGGGGTCGGCGTCGGCCAGCTGGACCGAGATCCGGTCGAAGTTCAGAAGCTTGGCCGCCTGCTCCCTAAATTGCTGATAGATGTCGGAGATGTCCGAAGATGAACTTATGATCCGCCCTATCTGGGCGATGATGGAATTCTGCTCCGCTTGCCGCCGGTGGGTCTCACCCCTCAGCAGGTTCTCCTCTTCCAGCAGAGGGATTTTCACCGCCGGTGAAACAATGTTGGCAAACCATTAAAGCAGGGCCTGTTCCCTTTCTCGGAAAGCGGAAGGTTCTTTGCCGAATAGTGAAAGGATCCCCACGACACCTTCGGCGAGCATGATTGGGGTTGTGATCTTCAACACCATGTCTGGAAACAGGGAGTCGTCCCCAAAAGGATATTCGTCGCTACCGGGTTGTACGGTTTCAGCAACTAGGGGAGAGCGATCACGGTCGAATGCCCCATCGGGGAGTTTGTAGGAGTGGGGGAGAGAGTCGCCGGTCGAGTCTGATGGGGAGATAAATCTGGCGGAGAATTCGCCGGCCGCTTCATCGACGACGGCCAGCGTGATGGCGTCGAATGAAATATATTTCCCGAGCTCTTTTGATAGCTCTTCGAACAGGTAAGGGGAATTCAACTGGGAGGACAGGACCTGTGAGATTCTGTCTTCCCAGCAGGTCGCTGGGGCTTACCGTGGGTACTCCGTTGGGTTCTTGGAACAGAGTGGGGGGTAGAGCTTCCATGGTACTGGTCCCTGACGATGATACCGGCCGAACCTCGCCCGCACGGTAATACGGGGCCATAGAGTTAGTCGTTACCGAAGACGATGCGCTATTTCGACTGCTGAGTACAGCAGCCTTCCCACGTCCGATCCTTCCCATCGGACAGCGGGCCTAACAGGCGCCTCGTGATTTCGATATGGTTTCTATTTACGCTATCACCCCTCCAATAGTTTTTTGTGTGATGGGCGTTTTGAATTCCGGTGATTGTCGTTTAAAACGCCCATGAGGTTCGAATACCCTTATGGAGTGACTGAAATGTAACTTATTCCGTAGTGGATATATCTCCCCTGGTTGGCCTGGACGGTCTATTTGTCCTTCTTGAACTCGGGGAGGACGTGCTTCCCAAATAGTTCGATAGACTTCATCACGTCGTCGTGGCCCACGGTCTCGGTGGCCATCAGGAACTGTAGTTCGTCAACGCCTGTCGATTCGTGCAGCTTGGCGCCTTTGATACAGGCGTCGGGGTCGCCCGCGACGATCACGCCCCGCTCGGCCATCGTCTCAGAATCGAACTCCTCCCAGATCTTCTGGGCCAGCGCCCCTCCTGAAAGATCGAAGGACACCGCAGAGTTGCCGTTTGATCCCGTGTTCGCATTGTCCACGTCGATGTAACGGGCGAAGTTGGAGATCAGATGCTCCGGTATGCCGCCCCACTGCTCCAACAGTTTTTGGTAGACATCCTTTTGGTCCTGGACGTAGGGACGTCCTGGCCCGAAGAAGGTCTTGAGTGACTGGGCGGATAACTCCCGCGTTGCCTGGTTGTCCTCACCGCAGAGGCCAAATATGGAACTCAACCACTGGTCGTTGATGAAAGCGCCCACTGGGGTGGAGTTTTTTACGGTTTCTTTATATTTCTTGATCTCCGGCTCCAAAACGGCGGGAGCGTTCACGCCCAGGGCCATGACGCCGATTCCCTTCTGGGCCGCAATCTCATAGGTGGCCGGCTGCAGCGCCGCCACCCAGATGGGCGGGTGGGGTTTCTGGTAGGGCTTGGGCAGCACCTGCCGCGGCGGCACGTTCCAGAACTTGCCCTCGTGCTCGAAATAGTCAGCCTCCCAGATCTTGGGAATCATGCCTAGGGATTCGTCCCACATCTCCCTGGTGTCTCGTGGGTCAATGCCCATGCCCAGCTGCTCGTAGGGGGCGGACCGGCCGGTGCCAAACTCCACCCGGCCGTGGGACAGGTGGTCCACCATGGCCACCCGCTCGGCGACGCGCACCGGATGGTGGTAGGGCAGCACCGAAACGCCGAAGCCCAGGCGGATGTTCTTGGTCAGGCGGCTGAGGGCGCCAAAGATGACCTCGGGGCATGGTGACCCGGAGAAGGTGGTCAGGAAGTGGTGTTCCACGAACCAGACGGCGTCGAAGCCCATCTCGTCCGCCAGTATGCACTGCTCGATGGTCTCTTCGATGACTGCATGGTCATCCAGCATGGGCCGCTGCATTTCGTAGGCCAATGAGAATTTCATGTTCTTAGCCTCAAATCACGATTGGGTTGGTGGTCGCGGCAATTTTAATTGGAACAGGGTGCCAGAACAACCTGACTGGACAATAATCGTTAAGTTATACTAACTAATATTCGTCATACTACTAGTAAAAAGTAGGAAATATGCCAAATCTTGTCGGTGCGAAGGGCCAGGTGGTAATCAACAAGGAGATCCGAGATCGGTTGGGCATCGGCCCCGGCTGGATGGCCCTGCAGCGGCTCGCGGGAGACCATGTGGAGATCTACTTCGTCTCCCCTGAGCATGACGAATCCCTGGCCGGCAGCCTGGCGCCCCACATCCAGGTCTCGTTGGAGCGCGGCCCGGAATGGGAGCGGGCCAGGGAGGCAGCGGACGCCCAGGGGGCTACGGGACAAGCGGGGCCCATGGACCGGGGGCTATAGGACCAATGAGCGGGTTTCTCGATACGTCCATGGTCGTGCGCTACCTGACCGGAGACGTGCCGGTGCTGGCGCAGCGCGCGTCCGCCGTGATGGACGGCGAGGATGAGCTTTTGATCACAGGCGAGGTTGTGGCTGAGGCCGGCTACATGCTGACCACCGCCTATCAGTTGCCTAGGGAGCTGGTTGTTGAGCACCTGTCGGCTCTGCTCAGGAAGAGAAATCTGACGCCCTACGGCTTGGACAAAGGTCTGGTGCTGCAGGGGCTTTTGCTGTGCCGAGGCCATGTCTCTTTCACAGACGCAATGGTCTGGGCGGCGGCAAAAAGCGCCGGGACCGACGTGGTATACACCCTGGAAGATGGGTTCCCCGATGATGGGATAGAGGTGAGGAAGTAGGGTTATCCGCCCTTTATTAGCACCACTTCGTGCTGCACCGGCGAGCTGGCGTAGGGGCCGTCCTCGGACATGAACACGTCTATCTCGGAGCGGACGCCGAACTCGGGCAGGTAGATGCCGGGTTCTATGGAGAAGCAGACACCGGGGATTATGTTCCGGGTGTCGTGGGTCTCAAAGCCGTCCAGGTTCACCGCCTCACTGTGCACTTCAAAGCCGATGCTGTGCCCCAGTCGGTGGGTGAAATACTCCCTGTAGCCGCGGTTGGTGATGTACTCCCGGGCTATCTGGTCGGCCTGCCACCCCAGCATGGAAGTCCCCTGTTTGTGGGCGTCTTCCAGGTATTGGAGCGCGGCGTTCCTCGCCCCGATCACGATGTCAAAGATCTCCTGCTGCCGTTCCGGGATGGAGTCTCCAACATAGGCGACCCAGGTGATGTCCGCGTAGACACTCCCGGGCGCAATGCCCTTGGCCCAAAGGTCTATGAGCAGCCAATCGCCCGGCTTTATCACGCTGGTATTATCGGCCGCAGGCTCGTAGTGGGGGTCTGACGCGTTGGCGTTCACCGCCACGATGGGCCCATCCGGAGACTCGATCCCCTCTTCGCGAAAACGGTTGCGAATGAACTCGGCCACCTGGAACTCTGTGATGTTCTCAGATAGGTGTTCTCCTGCGTGGGCAAAGGCCTCGTTCACGATGCGGCCCAACTTGTCCGCGGTGGTCTTGTGGTCGGCCAACTGCTCGGGCGTCCACTGGTGGGTGGCGTACTGCATCAGGTCTGCGGATGAGACCACCTCGGGGCCCATGCCGCGCACCAGTTCCACAGTGTCCACGTCCACCCGCGACACCCTGGGGAGGGTGTTCTCCGGGGAATACTCCATGGCCACCCGGTCGAGTCCGGATAGCAGCTCCCGCAGGGCCGTCAACATGGAGGTCCGGCTGCTGTAGACGGTAACGGCCACTCCCGACTCGGCGAACTTGCCGGCGTCCACGTGGTGCACCAGCAGGCTGGGCTCGCCCCGGGCGGGAAGGTAGAAGTAACAGGGACGGGTGACGTGGCCCGAGGCTGAAATCACCAGCCAGAACACCGGGTTGGCGTGGCGGTAGTCGTAGACCAGCCAACCGGGGATTCCCTCCTGGGTCAGGTACTCCTGGGCTGTACGGTAGATCTCGCGCTGTTCCATCGTCTTTTCCGGTATCTCACTGGTGGATTATCTGGCGCATCCCGCCGTCCAGCACCACGCTGGAACCGGTGAGGAATGATGCCCGGTCGGAGGCCAAAAATGTGACCAGATCGCCCACCTCTTCCGGCTTGCCCAGGCGCCCCATGGGGATGCCCGACTTGGCCTCATTCACCAGGTCTTCCATGGGTTTGCCGGACTCTTCGGCTTGGGACTCGAATGATGAGGTCAGAAACTCGGTTTCAACCGGGCCTGCCACCAGGTTGTTCACAGTGATGTTGAAGGGGGCCAGTTCGCTGGCCAGCACCTTGGAGTAGCCCACCAGGGCCAACTGATTGGTGGTGGACAACGCTGTGCTGCGGGAGCCGGAGGCGCCCGAGGAACCGGATACCGCCGAGGACAATGAGGGCAGCAGATTGACGATGCGGCCCCACCGTTGTTGTTTCATGTAGGGGATGACTTCCCTGGCGAAGCGCACGGAACTGAGGAAGTTCTCCTCGATGGCGCCCATGATGGTCTCGTCGTTCAACTCTGACGGCCGGCCCGATGCTCTGTAGCCCATGTGGGTGACCAGGATGCTGATCTGGCCGAAGCGGTTGAAGGTGTCGCGGACGACGCGTCTGATATCCCTGGCCACCGACAGGTCGGCGGGAATGGCCAGGACATGTTGTTGGGAGCCGACGCGGGCCAGCTCGATCTCGGTCCGCCGCAGGTCGGCTTCCGTGCGGGCACTGATCGCCACGTTGGCGCCTTCCTGGGCAAAGGCCAAGGCTATGGCCCGGCCCATGCCTCTGCTGGAGCCTCCAACGATGGCAACTCTGTCTTTTAGTCCTAAGTCCATGGGCGGTTATCCTCCCGGGCCCGGGCCCAACGGGCCGCCCCGCATCTTAAGGGGCGGGACCCATAGGCGGACCCTGGCCAAAGGCCAGGCTATCACGCCGGTTTCACCGGCACAATCACCCGATTCAACCTGGTTCGGGGAATTATGTCCGCTGCGTTCCGCAAAGCAGGGTCGGGGCTAAAAACCCGGAGAATCTCTGGGGCCTGCGGAGGCTAAATGACCTCTTGGGCCTTAAGTTCTTCAATCTCGGCGGCGGAGTACCCCAGGCTCTCAAGGACCTCTTGGTTATGCTCTCCCAGCAGTGGTGGGTGGCGGTCCAGGGCACCAGGCGTCCGGGAGAACTTGATGGGTAGGCCCGTCTGCTTGATCTTGCCCAGGGTGGGATGGGCCATCTCTAGGACCATCTCCCGGTGGAGCGTTTGCGGGTCTGAGAATACATCCGCCAGGTCGTTTATGGCGCCGCAGGGCACGCTGAATTTCTGCAGCTTTTCCACCCAGTGGTTCACCGGCTGCTTCAGGAAGATCTCCTGCAGGTGGGGGACGATCTTGGACCGGTTCTGGGCCCGCTCCACGTTGGTCAGATAGTCCGGGTTTTCCTTCAACTCAGGCATCTCCATGCCCTCGCAGAACCGGTCCCAGATGCGTTCTGAGCCCACGGCCAGGTTCA
>PBPC01000088.1 GCA_002724575.1 Gemmatimonadota bacterium
GAGTCTGTAACCTGTCATCGTAGTCTCATCCTGAACTAGGAACGCGGGCGCCGGGAAAGGAAGCATGCAGTGATGAGGGTTGACATCGTCACAGAACTCAGATTTTGAGTCTAAGTTGACATCGGGGCCTTCGGGTTCAGGCTCGGCGTAGACGCAGGACCTATCTGATACCGTAGCATCAGGGTTGTAGTTCTCGGCGCCCTCGTCCATGCAACCAGGTATATCTTCGCTGATCGGCTCCTCGATTTCAGTATCACCGGCGCAACCAGAAAGAAGCATACATGTTACTAGCAATATTGAGATTCTCGACTTCGCCCTCTCATTCATATTCCGTCACATGCCAGCATGGGTTATCAATTTCCCGTCAGGAAGTTAGCATTCTGTGGAAGTGATGTACTCCAGATTCTCGAGTTGGCGAATATCGTCCTCTGTCATATGCACCTGACTTCACTCCTCTTTGAGTCGCCTCGACGATTCCTTGATCCTCAGCTTCCACCTTGTCGAGATCACCTCCAGCCCCTTCTGCTAATTTTGAGCGATCCCAGACGAAGCCATGGTAGACTATTCTAGTTCGTTCTACTGAGAGCGGCACGACTAGGTTGACTGATAGCCCCCAAGGATAGAAGTTCAACATCAAGCCCGGGTAAAGCCAATAGTAGTAGGCTGCAATAGATTGACCATAGTCAGGAGAAGATTTTGGTAAATTGAAGCAGGACTCGCTATCGCGGGCGATGCCTACTTGAAGCACACCGCCTTCAAACAGTTCGGTACTGTATGAGTCATAGTCAAGCTCCTCGTGTAAGTCCCCGTGGACATAAGGAATGTGAAAACCCTCGAGATAATTATCGACATATAGTGCCCAGTTGGCATCGATATCGTAAGAGCGATGACGTGATGGATCGTGTTCAAACGATTCTATCGGCATCCAGCCTATCCTACCCTTTAATTCCTCAAGGCAATTCATGAACCGACTTGGTTTGTTTCCTGCGAATAGAAGTCCCCTCCAGTGGTTCAGATCGAATGATGACAAGTCATCAGATGGACTTGGAAAGTCCTCTACCTGCTCAAATTCTGGCATGTTGCGGAAGGAACCATCGATCCCGAAAGTCCGACCATGATAACCACATCTCAGAGTCGAAGAACAGCATGCCTCAGTAGCAACCAACATCCCCCGGTGCGTGCACACATTCGATAGGCATCTGATGGTATCATCTCGAGTCAACAGCATCGACTCACCTACTAGAAATTCCATATGATCTAGCGGCAGAATGTTATCCTTTGCCAGTTGACTCTCATGTGCGGCAAAGTGCCAACAGTCGCTGAAACCTGATACTATTTCGGCGAACGTTGACTCATCTGAGTAGAATCGTGAAGGCAGAGTTTGCGCCTTACGTATGTCTGGGTCAATAATTTGAGTCACACTCACTCATCCTCGGCCACTATCACTCTAGCAGCACGCAGGACACGGTCATGGTACATGTACCCGACTTCGACGATTTCAATTACAGAACCTGCCTTATGGCCATCCGGCACTGGTACTGTGGCAATAGCCTCCATTGTTGTGGGGTCGAATTCTGAGCCAACTTCGATTTTAACGACTCCCTCAGATTCCATGGCAGCCCTGGCCCCTTCCAAGGTAAGTCTGACCCCCTCTCCTAGCGTCTCCAAGTCCTCTCCCACAGAGGCTTCCAGTGCCTTTTCGAGACTATCTAGCAAAGGCAGCATCCTCAGGGCCAGCGACATTCCCCCGTATCTGATTGCATCGGAGCGGTCACGAGCAGCCCGCTGCCTGACATTGACCATTTCAGCAGCAGAATATTGCAACTCCTTCTCGAGTTCTTCGACCCTAGCCTCTAGGGTAATCAAAGGATCCTCCTCTTCTTCGGAAACAACTGCCTCAGGCTCCTCGACTGGCTCGCCTGTCACGTAGTCACGTCCTGTCCAACATTCAATAATCCAATGGTCGCCCTATTCTGCGTAGAAATACTCACCTGAAGCCTTCTGCTCCCTGTCCTTCACACTACCAGTCTTGTTGATTCTAGGGCGATGCGAGTCGTGGTCGCGGCGAAAGGTTACTCCTACTCCTGAGAGGAATCTATTCATTCCTTTTCTCAGGCTCAGAGGCCCTATTGCATCCCCATTCTGGCCACCCTCACCTTCGAACACCAGCAGAGAATCTGAGACGATATCGATGAAGTAGATGTCATGGTCAATTACCATGGCGGCCTTCTCGTTGCTTTCCATGGTGCGACGGATGGCCTTAGCAGCCTCCATTCTTGCATTAGCATCGAGGTGCGCGCTGGGTTCATCCAGTAGATACAAATCCGCCTCTTTGCCAAGACATATGGCTATGCTGACAGCCTGCAATTCTCCCCCAGACAACTTCTTCGCACGCAGTTCCAGCATCTTGTCAATCTGCAGAGTGCGGATGACCTGGGTGTTGAACTCACCCGTCCGCCACTTGTTCCCGAGTTCTGTGTCTAGCCAATCCTGTACTGTGCCCTCGAATTCAGTACTCACATGCTGGGGCTTGTATGAGACCTTAGCATCCATGGTGCACCACCCCTGATCGGGATCCATTTCTCCGGCGATAATCTTGACCAAAGTGGTCTTACCAGTAGCATTTGGGCCGACGACCCCTACCACTTCTGCAGATTTCACCTCACCTTCACCAGTCTTGAGTTTGAATTCCCCTAGGTTCTTCTCAATTCCGCCCCACTTCAGAATCGGAGAGCCAACCTCCTCATCTCTAGTTCGGCCCCGCAGGAATTGAATGGGCTTCTCTCGAATTCTGACGTTCTCCTCGGGCAGAAAACCATCGAGATAAGAGTTGATAGCAGTTCTTGTGGAGCGCGGCGGCGTAAAAATCCCGTATGCTGCACGCTCACCATACACCACATGAAGCAGATCGCACAAAACATCTAGAATTGCCAAATCATGCTCTACTACCAAGACTCTCTTTCCTCGTTCAGCGAGGTCTTGGATGATTCTGACTACACGCATCCTCTCGTAGATATCCAAGTAGGAAGAAGGCTCGTCGAAGAAGTAGACATCGGCCTCCTTGAGCAGAGTAGCACACATAGCAACACGCTGCAATTCCCCTCCTGAAAGGCCACCTAGTTTACGGTCTAGCACATGATCGATGGCTAGAAGTTCTGCATATTCTTGCATTTGACTCCTATCGTCCACTCGTTCGAGAAGTTCCCGAACCTCGCCATCGAATATCTTCGGCAACTTGTCGATGTATTGCGGCTTGACTGCGATACTTACTCCCTCAGACGCCACTAGTCCAAGGTAGTCTCGCAACTCACCTCTAGGAAATGACTCCAAAACCTCGCTCCATTCCTTAGAGTTGATTGTCCAATCTCCAAGATTGGGCTGAATCGTGCCCGCAAGCAGGTTGACAGCAGTTGACTTGCCCATCCCGTTTGGGCCTAGGATACCAACAACCTGCTCTTCTCTAGGCGCAGGGAGCCTGAACAGTCGGAAACCATTCTCACCATAGCGGTGAGTCATCTCACCATCCAACTCCTCTGGCAGATTGGTGATAATCAGGGCATCGAAGGGACATTTCACAACGCATATCCCGCAGCCAATGCACAGTGGCTCAGAGACAAGCGGCTTACCGCTTGAATCATCTAGAACTATGCACTCAATGCCGTTTCTGACAGGAGGACAGAAGGCCCAACATTCAGCATTACATTTCTTGGGCTGACAGCGATCTTCGAGTAGAACTGCAACCCTCATGTTCTTTACCCCGCGATGAATTACTCAATACTTCTTCCATTGGCTAGCCTTCAGCAGCCGCTTATCTCAGACTGCGAGGAAGCGGTAGCGGACGTACACGTACGCCGCGAAGACGATTTTCTCGGTCTTTGAGAGTTGAACTCTTTCAGTGAAAACATCACCATCGAGTTTCTCAATCTTCTTGAGTATGTTTTGGTAGAAGGTAGCCATTGCTGCAGGTGAGTATCTGGATCTACGGTCTAGCAGTGGGAGCAATTTGAATGCCTTCTCCTTGTATCGGTGGCATCTATCGATGTACTCTTCCACGAAAGGTTTCCATCCGGGATGATCTAGCAGTGCTCTACCGCTCTTCACATCGTCCTCGGTGATTCCGTACTTGGCTAGGTCATCGAGAGGCAGGTAAATCCTATCTCTTTCTGCATCCTCAGCGACATCCCTCAGGATGTTGGTCAGTTGCATGAATACACCCCACGACTCAGCGTACTCTTTTGCTCGCTGGTCGTCGTAGCCGTAGATTTCGATGCAGACTAGTCCGACAGTCGAGGCGACCCTGTAGCAATATGAGTACAGGTCCTCGAAGGTTTGGTACCTGTTGCGATGGAAATCGTCCTCCATGCCGCTAATCATATCATCTAGGAATTGTCTAGGAATAGAGTACTGCTCGACGGTATCCTTCATTGCCATGAAGATGGGATCAGTCGAAGTGACATCATCATACGCACTGGAGAGCTTCTTCCTGTAGTAGAACAACTGGGACATCTTGTCGTTGTATGTGGAGCGCTCTACTACTGGCTGACCGGGACTAAGAGATTCAATCTTTTCACGGTAGTCCACTGACTCTGGCTCATCAGTCGAACCCCCTGGAAAACTATCTTCATAATCTCCATCGGCAATATCGTCAGCCCTTCGACAGAATGCATAGTAGGCCATTATCGATCTCCTCTCGTGGTCTGGTAGATACTTGAACGAGTGGTAGAAATTGCCAGCTTCTCTTCGAGTCAGTTCCTCGCAATAGTCGTAAGCGGTATCAATCATTTCTGGAGGAACCTCAGGTTCTGTCCAAATCGCTGCATCGATGTGCCTGAACGGATTTACCAATTCACCTCTTGAACCAATGACGCCCATGAACAAGGCTCCTTCTCTTACTGCTTCGAGTGCGGTTATGCTGATTGCCCGAACCGCTTCCTTTGTGATGCTGACAGCTGAACGAACTCTCTCTAGTCCACTTGCCGGTACATCCTCGTAGTCGTAGACAGATATGCTACGCTCATCGTACTCCGAGCCCCCTAGGGCCGATTCGGAATGCTGCTGCCGTGGCATACTGCTCGCTCCCTAGCGACTAGAGCCCACCTTTGAAACTCACCCACGAGCGCGCGAGGTATGCATCACACCGCTAACAAGGGCGCAATACGCCGATAATCAACAGCGGCCTGCATTTCTGGCTTTGTTTAACAACTTCGAACTTGAACCAGGGAATGGAACGGCCAAAGCGACCTGCTTGAGAACACCCTTGATTTCATCTCTGGAAATCTTTATTCTCTGCGCCGGGTCGAGCACATTTCCTTCTCTCAATTTCTCTAGGGTACGGTATGCTATGAGCACGGGAAGCATACACGCTCCACGTAGCCTGAACTGGGAATGAGGCAGCATCCCGATGTACTCTATTGCAGCCTCAAGATGGTCCGCTGTCAAGTCCAGATAGCGAGAGTATAGTGGCCTAAAACTCTCGATATTCTCGTGGTCTAGGAGATTGGACGGAATCAGATCGATTTCAGCTAGTGCTGCGGCAGGGATGTAGCACCGCCCCATCGCTAGGTCTTCGGGAATGTCTCTCAGGATGTTGATCATCTGCAGAGCCTTGCCAAATCGGACGGCTAACTCGTACATCTTGCGCTCATCTTCATTTCCGAGCTTGAACAGGTGACCCAGAGAGACGCTGGTCCAGAACTCACCTACACTCCCAGCAACGCGATACGCGTAGTCATCCAAATCCAAGTCGTTCTGCAGCGAGACCATGTTCTCGGGACTTGCATTAGCAAATCTCTCTAAATCCAAAGTTTGACCGCTAATGATTATCTCAAGGCAGCGCTTAATTCGTTCTTGGTCATCATTGGAGAACCCATCCATACAAGCCACGGACGACCCGACCACTTCTAGCAAGCGCCCCTCGGCGGGATTTCGCTGTATTGCGGCCAACCCACTCAAGTCTGGTAAACTCTCTTCGGTGCCCTGTACGAACCCTCCGTAATGCTTGAGCCAGGCTAGCCTGTCTGCGGTGGAGCCCCGTTCAGAGTCTGCAATGGTGTCTGATGTTCTAGCCAGTAAGTACAGCAGACCGACCTGCGAGCGTATCTTCGAGGGTAGTTTTCCTAGGCTGAGGTAGAACGACCTCGAGGTCCCCTCGAGTATCTTATCCAACTCCGGGTCGAGTAACTCGGCCATGCTTCCCCCTCGTGTCGGCTCAGCCGACACCTCATCTAAGACTCTCGCAGCCCGGCTTCGATTAGAACTCGTAGTAGAACCTCTCCGATTTTGGACGGATCCCTAGCAATGTGAATGCCTGCAGCTTCGAAGGCGGCAAACTTCTCCTCAGCAGTACCCTTGCCTCCGGAGATGATGGCTCCCGCGTGCCCCATTCTCTTTCCAGGAGGGGCTGTTGCTCCGGCCACAAATCCAACAATCGGCTTGCTGAAGTTCTCTGCAACCCAATCCGCTGCATCCTCTTCGGCAGTACCACCAATCTCACCAATCAAGACAACAGCCTCTGTCTCCGGGTCCCCCTCGAAGGCGGCAAGACAGTCGATGAATCCAGTTCCGCTGACAGGGTCGCCCCCGATGCCGATGCATGTGGTCTGACCTTCACCGACACTCATGGTCTGGGCTACAGCCTCGTACGTGAGAGTACCAGACTTCGAGATGATTCCGATTCTGCCCTTGGAATGTATGTATCCGGGCATGATTCCGACCTTGCACCCCCCATTCTCTCCCGGAGTGATGATTCCTGGGCAGTTAGGCCCTATCAGTCTGATTTCCGGCATATCCGAGATGTGTCCGACGCATCGAACCATGTCGAGGGTAGGGATTCCCTCTGTAATGCAGACAATTAGCCCCTCGCCCTTGATTTCGTTGAATGCATCAGCAGCCTCGATTATCGCTGCAGCCGCGAATCTGGCTGGTACGTAGATTACGCTGACATCAGCATCGGTCTCGGACACGGCTTGTGACATTCCATCGAAGACAGGAACATCTCGCCCTGGAAGCTCAACCACTTGGCCACCCTTTCCCGGCGTAACTCCTCCTACGACATCGGTCCCGTACTCCACCATTCGAGTAGCGTGAAAAGTTCCCTGACTACCTGTAATTCCCTGAACTAGGACCTTACTGGCCTCGTTAATCCAGATACTCAATCTCTCACCTCCTCTATTGCAGCGACGATTGCTTCAGCACCATCGGCAAGTGTGCCTACAGTCGTGACTTCTAGCGAACTTTCCTCTAGAACACTCCTTCCTTCGACATGGTTAGTGCCAGAGAATCTAACAACCAGTGGGACGGAAAGTCCGACCTCCCTAGATGCATCGATTATGCTTCTAGCCACCATGTCGCAGCGAATGATTCCGCCGAAGATATTCACTAGTATGCCTTCGACGTGAGGATCCTCGAGGATTATTCCGAAGGCGGTTGTGATAGACTCCTTGTTAGCTCCTCCTCCGATGTCGA
>PBPC01000089.1 GCA_002724575.1 Gemmatimonadota bacterium
AGAAGAGCCCAGCGTAGAAGAGGTTGTCACTGCAAGACTTCTGACAGACACACCTCTTCCTCAGACGATCGAAGATGTCGTCTGGGAGGAAACTGAACGTTTCTATGTGCCACTTTCTGGTCAAATCCTCATCCAGCCTCGCTGGTTCAATCCACGTGTAGACGCCGTATGGGTCCAGGCAGTGCACGATGGTCAAGAGTTGGCGTTGCTTGTGAGTTGGGGTGATCCGTCCGAGAGTCCTGATACACTATGGACCGAGTTCGGTGGTCAGGTCGTAGCTACGATGGGCTCCGAAGATCAAGGAGCCGCCACTGTCTCAGGTACTGCTGACCAACTTGTGGTTCAGTTTCCACAGGAATTATCCGAAGGCCAGGAGCGACCTTTTTTCTTGCAAGGCGATACCCGACGACCAGCCTACACCTGGACGTGGCAGAGTAACGTAGCAGGTGCCTTTGAGAGTATTGCACGTGGGATTGGTACTGCAGCAAGACAGCCAGATGCTGAGCAACATGTTCGTGCCACGGCGCAGCATGCTGATGGGCAGTGGAAGGTTCTTTTTGTGAGACCCCTTGATACTGGGGGTGCAGAAGATTTAGCGTTGACTGCTGGACAAGCAGTACCGATGGCGTTCCAAGCATGGGATGGTGACAATGGTGAAACTGGTAGCCAGGGGGCGATAAGTACTTGGTACTTCTTGGTTCTTGGACAACCGACACCAGTCGCTGTTTATGTTGCGCCACCAGTAGCACTAGCGCTCACACTCCTATTCGGCCTTCTTGTTGTGCGCCAAGCGCAGGTGGGAAGTGGGATGTGGCAGGAACCGGACGCTGCCGCACGGGCGAAAAGAAGTGCACAAAAAAGGAAGTTGGCGGGGATGGGAGTAGGAGTGATCTGGCTTGGAATGGCATTCGGAGCATATCAAAACAGCAGAGCTGGTTGGGAAACCGGCTATGCGGATCTGGGCTTTTGGTGGGCGATCATTGGAGGACTGCTGGCGATCGCTGGGCTCGGTGCGCTGATTGGGACATGGATACACACGAGAACCTCGAAGTAGGTACGGAGGAAGCATGATCGAGAGATTTGGTGAGCTGCGGAATACCGCGCTCTTGGTAAGCGTGTTCGTCATTGCCGGGTGTGGCGGTGGCGGTGGCGGTGGCGGTGGCGGTGCTGATGCTGCTGCTGATGCTGATGCTGCCCCAGCCGAGTCACCTGTTGACCCGGCAACCGCCGGAAATGTGGCTGGCATGGTGACTTTTACTGGCACAGCCCCGATGATGGCTGAGATTAATATGGGCTCTGAGGCATCGTGTGCCTCAAAGCATTCGACGCCTCCCACGGAAGAGGGTTTCGTTGGTGGTGCGGATGGCGGGTTGGCCAACGTATTTGTGTATGTGAAGGAAGGCTTGGAGTCTCTTAGCTTTCCCACGCCGACTTCAGCAGTGGTCCTAAACCAGGATGGCTGCATGTACACTCCACATGTACTTGGTGCGCAGGCCGGTCAGGATATCACGCTACGTAACAGCGACGGCATCCTCCATAACATCAATGCTTCACCGACAGAAAATCGGCCGTTCAACGTTAGCCAGCCAGTTAACATGGACACGAACCGAGCATTCCCTGTTGCCGAAGTTATGATCCCGTTGCGGTGCGACGTACACGGTTGGATGACCGCCTATGTCGGGGTAGTTGATCACCCTTACTTTGCCGTTTCTGGTTCAGATGGCTCTGTCTCGCTCGATGGGTTGCCGCCGGGCGACTACGTAATCGAAGCGTGGCATGAACAGCTTGGTACAATGACGAGCAATGTTACGGTTACGACTGGCGGCACAGCGGAGATATCTTTTGAGTTTACTGAAGCAATGGCTGGTTCACCGGTACCGATGGGTGAGCCGATCGACTTGTTGCACCCAGAGGGCCACCAAGTGGTGGACCACTAAAATCATCAAGGACTTGTCCAGAGGGCATGCCTAAGCTCCCTCGCTGGAGAAATCAATGAACTGGAGTTGGATGCTACCTCCGAGCTTTTCAACTGTCTCGGGTGATATCGATGGAATTTACTATGTGATCCTGTGGATCACAGGAATCATCTTCGTTATCACCGAGGGTCTGCTCTTCTATTTCATCTTCAAGTACAGACATAAGGAAGGGCGTAAGGCGAGGTACGATCACGGAAGCACCAAGATGGAGATCGCTTGGACGATGATACCACTTGTGATCGTTCTATGGATTGGCTTCGTGAGCAAGGGTGTTTGGGACACTGTTAAGGTTGATGTGCCACCTGCGGGCCTAGAGGTCATAGTGGTGGGCAAACAGTTCGAATGGAATGTGACGTATCCAGGCCCCGATGGTGCATTGGGAACGAGCGACGATTTCGAGACGCTCAATGAACTGCATGCTCCAGTAGACCAGCCGGTAGTCATTACACTCCGTTCGGACGATGTCCTTCACTCGTTCTTCCTACCTGAAATGCGTATTAAGCAGGATGCCGTACCTGGGCAGGACATTACGGTCTGGTTTGAAGCCATTCAGCCCGGCGATTATACCATTGGGTGTGCGGAATTGTGTGGAATTGGACACACGACGATGGGTGGTAGACTGATTGTGTACACTGAGGCCGATTTCCAAGCCTGGTCTAGTGCCCAGGCCCAACAACAACAGCCATAAATGAATCCGAGAACCTCTATTAACAGCTCTGACCGGAAGACGAGATGAGCACGATCGAACAAGAGATGGTACACGCGGCTGAGGGTGGTCATCATGACCATCACGAGTTGCCCTTTATTCGGAAATACATTTTCTCCACCGATCATAAGATGATCGCGAAGCAGTTTATGTTCGTGAGCTTATTCTTCTTGGTCATTGGTGGTCTACTCGCTGCGATGATGCGGTGGCAGTTGGGTTACCCAAGCCAGCCCATGCCGGGCGGGATGCTGCTACCGGATGCGATGATGGCCCCAACTCCAAACGGCGCGATCATGCTTCCGGAGTTCTACAATTCCTTAGTGACCATGCATGGCACGATCATGATTTTCTTTGCGATCATGCCATTGTTGGTAGGGTTGTTCGGGAATCTCCTGATTCCGCTCCAAATTGGTGCTGAGGATATGGCGTTTCCGCGACTCAATATGATCTCATTCTGGCTCGCGATACCTGCGGGTATCCTGATGCTTGCGAGCTTTGCGGTGGAAGGGGGCGCGGCTGGTGCAGGTTGGACCTCATACGCGCCACTGAGTGCATCGGGTGAATGGACGGGGGTTTATCTTGGCCAACAGCTTTGGTTGGCCAGCCTCACCATCCTTGGGTTCTCATCACTTGTCGGTGCCGTGAACTACATCACCACTGTGATTAATATGCGGGCGCCGGGGATGACTTGGTTTCGGATGCCGCTGGCTACGTGGGCGCTCTTTATTACCGCTATTCTCATCTTATTAGCGATTCCCGTGCTTGCCGGTGCGCTGATCATGCTGCTTTTCGATCAAACACTAGGCACCGGGTTTTTCCGTCCTGAAGTTGGTGGTGAGCCATTACTTTGGCAGCACCTCTTTTGGTTCTTCGGGCATCCGGAGGTCTATATCTTGATTCTTCCGGCCATGGGAATAGCGTCCGAGGTTCTCTCGAACCGGGCGCGTAAACCCATCTTCGGATACCACTCTATGGTGTTGGCGATCATCGGCATCGGGTTCTTAGGGTGGATCGTGTGGGGCCACCACATGTTCATGAGCGGGATGAACCCGCTCTTGGGTACATCCTTCATGATCTCGACGATGGCGATCGCAGTCCCATCAGCGATTAAGACATTCAACTGGATGGCGACGGTCTGGAAAGGGGATATTCACCTCGATTCACCGATGCTGTACGCACTAGCATTCGTATCGATGTTCATCATTGGAGGTCTGTCAGGGATCTTCATGGCTTCGACGCCCGTGGATATTTACATCCACGACACGTACTTCATCGTTGCGCACATTCACTATGTGCTTTTCGGTGGCAGCCTGTTCGCGATCTTCGCAGGAATCACGTTCTGGTATCCGAAGATGTTTGGGCGCATGATGAATGAGAGCTTAAATAAGCTGCATTTCGGACTCACGATTGTGCTCTACAATCTGGTCTTTTGGCCGATGCATAATCTGGGCCTCCAAGGCATGATGCGGCGTATTTATGATTTTACTCAGTATGAGTATTTGGCTCCGCTCCAGCCGATGAATGAATTTATTTCGATCAGCGTTTTCCTGTTGGTGGCAACTCAGTCGATTTATGCCTTTAACTTCTTCTGGAGCCTATTCAAGGGTGAGAAGGCAAGCGACAATCCTTGGGACTCCAACACTCTTGAATGGACGGTTCCTTCACCACCACCACACGGGAACTTTCCTGAGATGCCTGTCGTTTACCGGGGGCCTTACGAGTACAGTTCGCCTGAGTCTGAGACGGACTTCTACCCACAGACGACGCCGCCGAGTAACCCACCCGTTCAGGACTTGATCCCTGAGCCCGTTACCCCGACTCCGGAAGGATTCTGAGGTATGACCACTCAAGCGATGACTGCTGGCCGGGCGCCGATGCCCGGAATGAAGGTATACAACCTCAAGCTGGGGATGTGGATCTTCCTTTTATCCGAAGTGATGTTTTTCACAGGCCTTATCGGATCGTACGTGATTCTTCGCTTTGCGCACCCCGGGCAGTTTACGGAGCCTGGGGTAGTGCTGAACGTACCCCTAACCGCATTCAACACATTCTTACTGATTTGTTCCAGCGTAACGATGGTAAAGGCCTATGCGGCGATCCAGCAGGGTGACCAGCAAGGCCTGAAAAATTGGCTTCTTGCCACGATCCTAATCGGTGCATCGTTCGTGGGTGTCCAGGTTTATGAATACATAGCGCTCGTGGGCGAAGGCTTTGTACCGGTGGCCGAGGCCTATCACGCGGTTGGTCGGCATATGCCACACGATGGACCTGTAGTTGGGGGCCAACTGTACGGGTCCACGTTCTACACGATGACCGGTTTTCATGGCGCTCACGTATCGATTGGCGTGCTTTGTCTCTGCTTCACCTACTGGCGGGCAGCTAAGGGCGAATATTCAGCTGATAACCTCGGTGGCGTAGAGATCATGGGTCTGTACTGGCACTTTGTAGATCTGGTCTGGATCATCTTGTTTACTATCGTCTACCTCATCTAGCCTCTAACACTGTGGAGACTGATAACATGTCCACTGGTGAAGCCCACAAGCCTCCGCCGTATATGCTCGTTTGGCTCGGGCTATTCTTACTCACGATGGCTGAAGTTGGATATGCGTTCATTACAGCGATCCCGAAGCTCTGGCTCGCGATCGGCTTAATTGTGATGGCTTTTTATAAAGCTTGGCTGGTTGCGGTCTACTACATGCATCTTAAGTGGGAGCCCAAACGGCTCTGGTTGATGGTGTCTGTTCCGATTCCGTTGATCATGATCCTCATCTTCGTCGTGCTAAACGAGATTTTCTAACCGGCGATGTCGCTAATCACCTTCCACCGATTCTTGATTGCTGCAGGGATTTTGTTTTGCCTGGGCTTTGGGTCATGGGAATTCCTGGCGGCACGTAATGGTGGTGGGCCAGGCGCCCTAGCACTTGCATTGATTTTTACCGTACTCGGGATTGGGCTTATCGTGTACCTAGTGCACTTGGGACGCTTCCTGGGATATGATGAGGGTTCCGCTCCGCACGAGTAGCTGTGAGCAGGATTGATTCTGGGCTCAAGAGTGCTCTAGGTACGAATGGTCTTCTATGAGTCGCTTCTCCTTTATTCTAGGCGATCGGGTTGCCACAACTACAATTGTGCTGATTGTGGTATGTGCAATCGTATTTATCTGGACTTCGCTAGAAAGGCCGGAGGTGCCAACATTCATTCCCACGGTCTCAACACCGGCCGAAGTAGGGGAAGAACAGGATGCACGCACCGTGACAGTGGACGCATCTGACCCGGAAGTATGGCGTTTCTTTGATTTCTCAAGAGGATCAGTCGTGGAGGCGCCAGGAGAGGAAGAGTGGGACATTGCATTTCGCCGCTTCCAAATCATTGCGAACGGCGGCCGCGGTATGGAGGGGCAGGCCGGTGCTACTTCACTTGAGGATATAACCTTCGAGTCAGTATCGAGTGTTCCGGAAACAGGCTATGTGATGGCCGAGCGGAACGATTCGGCGAATGCTGTCCTCGAAGATTGGTACAACTACAGTATCACTAGCCACCTGCTTCAACCGAAGCCGATCGTCTACGCTATACGGACTGCAGATGGTCGCTACGCTAAGCTAGAAATACTCGGCTATTATTGTGTTGGTGTGCTTCCCGGTTGCACAACATTCAGGTATGTCTACCAGGGCGGGGGTGGCACTGATGTCATATCAAATTAAGCCGTTGCTAAAGCTTTATTCTCTAGCCTGTGCATCAGTACTACTCAGTTCAGTGTCATCGTGTGGTGTCCCAGCAGACGGAGATTCAGTCGGTGAGCTAAGAGGTACGGTATTGGAGGTGCCGATCCTAAAGCCTGATCTGGTACTTACCGACACTGAGGGGGGGCTCTACGACTTGCGTGCAGAGACCGACGGATACCTGTCACTTGTCTTCTTTGGCTACACGAATTGCCCGGACGTATGCCCAGTGCATATGGCCACCCTTGCCGGTGTCTTTGATGAGCTTGCCCCTGAAGTGCGGGACGCGACGAAGGTGATTTTTGTGTCCACGGACCCCGAGCGTGATACCCCGGATCGTCTTCGGCAGTGGCTTCGTGCTTACCATCCATCTTTTTTGGGTTTGAGTGGTGAGATGGAGGCTATCAACGCCGCCCTCGCTGAGATGAAGCTACCTGGGGTAGCCGTTGTTCCTGGGCAGCATGGTTCGGAGGTAACCATAGGCCACCCTTCAGCTGTTTTGGCATTCGGGCGTGATGGACTCGCTCGTGTGCGCTACCCCTTTGGGGTACGACGCGCTGATTGGGTTAACGACCTTCCACTGCTGCTGAGCGAAAACCCTTAGTGCCTCTTTTCTATGCCCTGAGCCAGCGGGTTGCTCGCAATATGGCTGAGAACCAAGAATGAATTGGTGGTGCTTCGCGCAACCGGGGACAGCATGGACCTGGCAATGGCAGCCACTCATAGGTGTGTGGTTGGTGATGGTGCTACTGATCTGGGTATACCAGCGTCTGTTGAGCCGAACAGATGATTCGCATGAATCCTCTCGACTACGGAAGAGTCGGCGTGTCGCCTTTGCGTCAGCCATTTTTCTTTTATGGGCCTCACTGGATTGGCCTCTGGGACCACTAGGAGCGAGTTACCTGGCAAGTGTGCACATGGTGCAGTTTTTGGTCGTTGGTATCGCTGCTCCCGCATTGCTCTTGCTGGCTCTTCCAACTGCAGCGTACCAGCCGCTCCGCCGTCACCCTAGACTGACCAAGGCGCTCTCCGACCTTACCCACCCTGTCGCTGCATTTTTCATCTTCAATATCATGATGACAGCTACGCACTGGCCGGGTGTTGTAGATCTGCTCATGCCCACCCAACTGGGATCTTTTGTACTTAATATTGCCTGGATGTTGGGCGGGTTGATTTTTTGGTGGCCACTGATTGTTCCTGTGCCGGATCGTCCAGGTTTTCACTCACTTGGTAAGATCGCGTATCTGGCACTTAATGCATTCCTCATACGCCCACCTTTTGCGATGATGATCTTCAGTGAATCTCCAATCTACGCGATCTACGAACTTGCCCCTCCGCCGGCTCGAGATGCGTTAAACGATCAACAGCTAGCAGGAGCTGTTATGAAGATCGGGAGTGCTTGGATCATGTTCGCTGGTGTCCTGGTCATATTTAGGAGCTGGATGCTAGCGGAATCGGATCGGCCGGAATCGGCTTAAGGGTACGGACATGGACTCAGGAGATGCGGCAGCGCTCACCTGCCAAAGGGATCGTTTTAACATCCCGGATGGACTGCATTATTTGAATTGCGCCTATATGGGGCCACTCCCATGTGTGGCTGAAGAGGCCGGGATATTGGGGCTTCGCATGAAGCGTGATCCTTCTTCCATCCTACCCCACCACTTCTTCGATACCAGTCTTGAGCTTCGAGGGCTCTTTTCGCGTCTTATAGGCGACACTGATCCTACACGAATCAGTATCGGTCCAGGGGTTTCCTACTCTGTGGCTATAGCAGCAAAAAATCTACCTCTGTCATCGGACCAGAATGTAGTACTCACGTACGAGCAGTTCCCTTCCAACATGCATGCTTGGGCTAGAAAAGCCCAAAATACAAATGCCGACTTACGGGTTATTAACCCACCGGATACGATTCACAGGGGTGCTAGCTGGAATGAAGAAATCCTAAATGCGATTGATTCAGCTACCGCAGTAGTTTCACTACCGACAGTCCACTGGACTGACGGAACGATATTCGATTTGATCGAAGTTGGCCGTAGGTGTCGAGAGGTCGGTGCGGCCCTAGTGGTAGATGGGACCCAGTCAGTTGGAGCACAGCCATTCGATGTGAAGGTAGTGAGACCAGATGTTCTGATGTGTTCTGGGTATAAATGGTTGCTAGGACCCTACTCGGTTGGGCTTACGTATTTTGGGCCAAGTTTCGATGATGGTGAGCCATTGGAGGAGACTTGGATCGGGAGAGAGGGGAGTGAAGATTTTGAGCACCTAGTCGATTACAAAGCAGGGTACCAACCGGGAGCGATTCGCTACGATGTGGCGCAGCGATCCAATTTTGCACTCTTGCCGGTTGCAGTTGCCTCGCTGCGCCTAATCACCAGCTGGAGACCAGACCGCATCCAAGCCTACTGTGCGGCTCTTACTGACAACCTCTTCGAGGAAGTGGAGGAGTTAGGGTTCAGAGTCGAAGATGCTCGCTGGCGCAGCGCACATCTATTCGGGCTTCGGATGCCGAGGGGCTTAGAGCTGGTTGAGCTTCAGCAAGCTCTTAAGGCACGAGGAGTTTCAGCATCACTTCGCGGCAGTGCACTCCGTGTATCACCAAATGTGTACAATGATGCTGAAGATGTATCGGCCTTACTGGAAGGATTGAGGCAAACAGTGGCGCTTTAGCGTTTAGCGTCCCGCGCGAACCCCAAAAATAATGTCGGCTTTGTCACCGAGCCGAATAGAGTGTTCCTGGAACCAACCTTGGCGTACCTCGAGGCCAAACATCGCCGGAGCTGCACTCGGGTAGGAATCAGTAACCAGAGGCTCCATTGCGATGATGTCTACGATCACGTAGGAAGGATCCATATAAGCGATATCCAATGCGACGTAGGTATTCGCCATCCAAAATGATCGAACCTGATTATCTGTGAACACAAAGAGCATGCCTGTGCCATCAGGCACCTCGTCCCGATACATAAGGCCCTGAGAACGTTCTTCCGCCGTGGCAGCTACTTCTGCGACGACGGTGTCATTTCCGAATATCACCCAAGCATGACCTGCAGGAGGTTGAGCCGCTGGGTCTGTCGCTACTCGAGCTGAACTGACCTCAGTCCGACTAGGCGCCTCACCCTCAGCATTGCTGCAGCCTGATGCAATCAACAACCAAGCAGGTACTACGCATAGAAGCCAATACGAACGTTGCTTCATGGGAGGATTGAAGTTATTGGACTCGCTCACAAGCAGACTCCCGTTTGTTTACTTACTCTCTTAGTTTAACCAGCTATCGTCGGTTTTCAGAAGGGTCCAGTCACCCAGGGGGCGGAGGGTCACATATGTTAGATCCAGAGTTACTAGAAATTCTTGTCTGTCCTGAAACCAAACAACCGATTCGGTTGGCTGATCCCGCAGTTCTCCAGAAGCTTAATGCGGCGATTGCTGAGGGCTCTGTAAGCAACAAGGGTGGAGAGCCTGTCTCAGACAGAATTGAAGAAGGCCTGATCCGCGAGGATGATCGTTGCCTGTATCCTGTACATGACGACATTCCGATCATGTTGATCGGCTCAGCGATTCCTCTCAGCATGGATACGGCGTCGGACTGATGTCGGCAGGGCCGAGGAAGAGGCGCTATATGCTGCCTCTTCTGATCTGGAGTCTTGCTGGATGTTGGACACCCTCGCCGAACCTTACCCGTGGCGAAGTACTGTTTGATACATGCAGACTCTGTCACGGATCTGATGGTTTGGGTAATCCGGGTCTTCAAGCACCAGCGATCGCTGGACTTCCACAATGGTATATCGAAGGACAGCTGGAAAAATTCAGAACGGGTATAAGAGGGGTTCGTCCTGAGGATGCCCCAGGCATGCTCATGCGCCCATCTGCGGCAGCGCTACGTGCAGAGGGAGATATTGAAGCAGTGGCTGAGCACGTGGCTTCGTTGTCTCCGAATAGAGAAGTAAGCGTTGTTCTAGAAGGACAAGCAGGACTAGGCGCCGCAACCTACAACGGCGTCTGTAGCGCCTGTCACGGCCCGGATGCTACTGGTAACGAAGTCTTGGGTGCACCACCGCTCGTGCTCTTAGACGCTTGGTATATGCTTACGCAGTTGCGGAACTTCAAGGCGGGGATTCGTGGTAGTCACCCGAGGGACACCTGGGGTATGACCATGAAAATCAATGCCGATGCGTTGTCGGAAGATGATATGAAGGATGTTATCACCTACATCAGCACACTACGCTGATAGAGTTCTGATATCCTGACACAAGATCTCAAGAGATATTGCGTCGCTTATTTCGCAGAAAGTCCATCATGATGTACTGACCGAGGGTCATCGTGTTAGTGAAGTATGCCTTCCCTCGCGCGATTTCTGAGACTTTCTGGACGAACTGGACCAGGTAGGGGTCGTCTGCCAGCATGAATGTATTGATCAGAATTCCAGCCTTTCTACATGCGGTTACTTCTTGGAATGTTCTCTTCAATATGTTTGGGTCGAGTGCTCCAGAGTTCGTATAAACCCTTCCGTCAGGCAAAGTCATTGCACTGGGTTTGCCATCGGTAATCATGATGATTTGACGCATATCTTTCTTTTGGCCCAGGAGTAGGCGTCGTGACATCTCGAAGCCTTCCGCTGTATTCGTGTGAAACGGGCCAACCTGAGCCTTCGAAAGCTGAGAGAGAGGGATTTCTTGTGCTCTATCCCCGAACGTGATTACACGTAGTGAATCTCCTGGGAACTGAGCACGGATCATGTGGGACATAGCGAGCGCGACCCTCTTCGCGGGAGTGAATCGGTCTTCGCCATACAGGATCATCGAATGTGACACGTCGAGCATCAAAACCGTGGCACAGGATGAGCGGTACTCTGCTTGGTGGACCATTAAGTCCCCATAATTGAGTTCCAGGGGGATGGAGATCCCTTCCCGTTCAATAGCTTTCTTAAGAGTTGCTGGAATATCTAGGTTGAGCGTATCTCCAAACTCATAGGGTTTCGAGGCCGCTTCCGCTTCTATGCCTGTTGCAAGATGGGGTGTGTCGTGCGCACCTGCGCTCGCTTTACCGATTGCTGACATTAATCCCTTTAGCGCACTGTGCCCGAGAAAGTCCATGCCTTTTTGTGTGAGATTGAACTGCATCTGCTGAGCGGCTTGCTTCGCTTCATCGATCTTACCATGTCCAGTTACATCGTAGGTAGCACCTGGCAACTGAGCATTGCCCGTCTCAAGGTTGATGTAACCTGCCTCGACCATTCTCTGAATAAGGTCGTCCAACATTTGAGCGATCTGCTGCTGTGTGCCTTGATCACCTTCGCCCTCACCACGGAGTTCTTCGATCATCTCCTGGGTGAGTTGCCCACTTTCTATGAGTGCTTTGAGGAGGGCGTGCTTGAGTGAATCTGTACTATTGGGATCTTCTGTGCCCGACCAACCCCAATAGGGGTGGTAGTTTGCTCCTCCCGCAAAACCTCCGTCCATTAGGAAGTCGGAGAGCATTTCGAGAAGAGATTCTAAGTTTAGGGCGTCGAGCCAGCGGCCCTTGTACTGAGAGTAGGTTGTGAAACGCATGACACCATGCTAGGGCTAGAGATACTTTGCCGCCATGAAGCAGCCTTCAGATACGAGCTTGTCCGGACCCTCACCTAACCATTTGGGTGATTTCCAAAGGTCTATCCTTCAATACTATGATCGTTTTCGCCGAGACCTTCCTTGGCGTGGAGAGACGGATCCGTATCGCATTTTGGTCTCGGAAATCATGCTGCAACAGACGAGAGTGGAGACAGTACTCCGGTATTATGAATCTTGGCTCAAACAGTTCCCAAACCTAGGGACACTTGCTTCAGCTGACTCCACGGAGGTGCTCAAGGCTTGGGAGGGATTGGGTTACTATAGGCGTGCGAGGAATTTGCATCGAGCCGCAAAGCATATTCGAGATATCCTGGGTGGCCGCTTCCCGACTTCTTATAGGAATCTTAGGCAACTTCCCGGAGTAGGGCAGTACACAGCAGGGGCCGTTGCCAGTATTGGTTTTGGCGAGATCGTTCCGGCCGTGGACGGTAATGTACGACGTGTTCTAGCTCGGCTCTTTGATAAGCGTGAGCCCGGGGGTCGCTGGCTGAATCGCACTGCGGCCGACCTGGTCGATAAGGGCCGTCCAGGAGACTGGAACCAAGCCTTGATGGATCTAGGCTCAACGATCTGTACACCAAGGAATCCGCGATGTGAGGACTGCCCGGTACAGCGCTGGTGCACCGCGCACGAGCAGGGTACACAGGCCCTGTCTCCTGCTGGAATCCGGAAAGTGCCTGCACGGGAAACCTCTTTCTTACTAATCGTACTCCAGACGGAAGAAGGCGAGGTCATGCTGGTACGACGTCCCCGTAAAGGTCTTCTTGCCGGCATGTGGGCCTTCCCTGAACAGGAACTGGCCAAGCCCTCGGATTGTGCAGCTACATATAGAGACAGGGCAATCGAGGTGGCGAGGTCGCTTGGGGCTGAGGTGGTGGGACATGCTTCAGCTTTGGCAGAAGTTCAGCACCGCTTCACACATATCCATGCTAGATACCGACCCTGGGTTGTGCCCGTGGCCAAACCACTTAGCGGGGAGGAAAACGTGTGGATGATACCAGGTGAACAAATAGATTTACCGATCCCAGTTGCTCAGCATAAAGTTCTGAATGCATTAGCCATGTAGCAGAGCTACTCCAGTCAGCTCAGGGGCATACTCAACCAATCCCAGGGGAGTTAGATAGTTACGTCCCCTGGATCGTCGAAGCCTTGATAGTCCTCTTCGGTCTTCGGGCTCTTGTAGGGTGCACGAGTATATCCGGCCGAGCTTCTAGCGATACGCTTTTGTGATACAAGTGCTTCCAGCACGAGTTCACAGGCAGCTGACCTGACACCACTCCCTGCGGACACCTTAGCCAATCCTACATTCTCGATTAATTCAATAAGGCCAGGAACAGTTTCATACCCTTGCACACAGGCTGATGCGGAAGCGTCTTCACCCACCTGCAGGGCACCCCCCGTCTCGAAATACTCTATGATCTCTTCGACATCAGCACCGCCCGCTCTGATGTCAAAAGTGAGTGAGGAGCTTTGTTGAATGAGTTCACGGGCGATCTTATCAGCCCCATGGAGTTCGCCCTCGTACTCGAGTTCCATCTTTCCGGTGATTGCAGGAAGAGCAGCATATAAGTCAGCGATACGAGGAACTGTGATATCCTCGCCGTGACGCAGTGCACGGCGCTCCGCGTTTGATACGATTGTCTCCATGATTGTTATTGGCATGCGCTGGCTGACACCCGAGCGCTGATCAATGCGTCGGTCATCCCTAGCCAGAAACGCGATCCTCTCGACGGTTTCTTCAACAAAATCAGGGATTTCCACGCACATACCCTCGCGAGCTACCCAAGCTTCTTGGCGAGTAATATCGATGCCAGTTTCAATCTCGTCTGGGTAATGTGTGAGGATCTCCGCACCGATCCGATCCTTCAATGGAGTGATGATCTTACCGCGGGCTGTATAATCCTCTGGGTTTGCAGTGAAGACCATGAGCACATCTAGGGGCATCCGAATTGGGTACCCTTTAACTTGGACATCGCCTTCTTCTAGCAGATTAAAGAGCCCAACCTGAATTTTTCCAGCGAGATCGGGAAGTTCGTTGATTGCAAAAATTCCCCGGTTGGCCCGTGGTAGTAGACCGTAGTGGATCGTCATCTCATCTGCGAGGATGTGTCCGCCGCGTGCAGCTTTGATTGGATCAACATCACCTAGCATGTCAGCGATTGTCACATCTGGCGTGGCGAGCTTCTCCACATATCTGCTGTCCCGGTGGACCCATGCCACTGGCGATTTGTCACCATCCTGCTCGATAAGTTGGCGGCCATACTTTGAAATTGGAGCAAGTGGATCATCATGGGTCTCACTTCCAGCCAAGACGGGCACTTTCTCGTCCAAAAGCGTCACGAGTTCACGTAGAATGCGGCTTTTCGCCTGACCACGGAGTCCGAGGAGAATAAAATCGTGCTGTGCGAGAATAGCATTCACGATTCTGGGAATAACGGTATCCGCATACCCTCTTATTTCTGGGAAAAGTGTTTCGTTGTTCTTTAGTTTCTTGAGTAGATTGTCACGCATCTCCTGCTTAACTGAGCGTGTTTTATAGCCTTCAGACTTTAGCTCACCAACTGTGGACGGGCGTTGCTCACTCATCCTTCTGGAACTCCTGACCTTCGCGGTCTGTAATTGATGGATTGGTTAGCGACCCGCGGCTAGGGTAGAGCACGGTGCGCAAGTTGGCGATCTTATAAGGTTGACATGGTACACGCATCTGGACGCCCAGGTCCGGGTGGTTCGTTTTTATTCACTGCACCCTGTAATACTGGAGTGAAGATGCCGACAGACCCTGACCATGTAAGCCCTACCGTCAAACTACTTGACGTGCAGCCAACTCTTCCGAGCGAGCGCTTTTTAGTGGCTGAACCACCGGACGCGGAGGCTGTACCGATGGATGTGGTTTTTGTTGGTGGAGGACCAGCTGGTCTTGCAGGGGCGATAGAGCTGGCGCGGCTCGTTCACCGTGATCGTGAAGTTGGTGGTACACTCGGCGAGCTAGAGATAGGTGTACTGGAGAAGGCAGGTCAGCTTGGCGAGCACAATCTTTCTGGTGCGGTTGTAAATCCGAGTGCTTTTCATGAACTGTTTCCTGAGCTCTCCATCAATGACTTTCCGTTTCGCCAGGCCGTTGGTAAAGAGTCGGTATATCTGCTTACGCAATCAGCTTCTATCCGGGTTCCAGTACCACCCACGATGAAGAACCATGGAAACTATCTAGCGTCCATCTGTGAGATTGTTCGTTGGCTTGGAGCTAAGGCTGAGGAGTATGGTGTCAACATATTTCCAGGGTTCCCGGTTGACTCGCTACTCACAGATGAAGGCAGGGTTGTTGGGGTTCGTACTACACCTGCTGGATTGGGCCGCGACGGGAAGCCTGGTGGCCCTGAAGCAATGCCAGCCATGGATCTGAGTGCAAAAGTTACGGTTCTGGCAGAAGGGACACGGGGCCCGCTCTCGCAGGCTTGGCTCAAGTGGCAGGGTATTACATCGGAGAACCCACAGATTTTCGCACTTGGTGTTAAGGAACTGTGGAAGGTCACGAAACCACTCGATCGTGTGGTGCATACGATGGGATGGCCGTTATCTACCAAAACGTTCGGGGGCAGCTTCATGTATCCCCTGGCGGATGATCTCGTCGCGCTTGGTCTTGTTGTAGGCCTCGATTATCCAGATGCGCGCTTTGATGTGCATGAAACACTTCAGAAAATGAAGCTGCACCCCCTTTTTCACCAATATCTTGCGGGTGGTGAAATGATGGAATGGGGTGCCAAGACAATTCCTGAAGGAGGGTATTACTCGGTGCCCTCCAGGCGTCATGGAGATGGGTTGTGCATTGTGGGAGACTCTGCCGGGTACGTTGAGGTGTCCTCGCTCAAGGGCATCCACTATGCCATGCACTCTGGGATCCTGGCTGCCCGGCAAATTTTTGAAGCCCTTAAGCTGGGTGATACATCAGAAGCAGCGCTCTCTGGTTACTCAGAGGCAGTCGATGCTAGCGTAATTATGAGGGATCTGAGGAAGCGTCGTAATATGAGACTTGCGTTCAAGGACGGGTTGGTTTCTGGGGGATTGAGGGCTGGCCTTATGACGCTGACCGGAGGAGCCATTCCGAGTGGCAAGATCGCGATCGAAGAAGATGCAGCGAAAATCCGTCAGCTTGGAGAAATACAGGAACAATTCAGGGCTGATGGGGAGCTGACATTTTCGAAGGCGGATGCGGTATATAAGTCCGGGAATCAAACCCGTGATGACGTTCCACAGCATCTTATCGTTGGTAAGGATATTGCTCCTGAGGTGGCAGAGATGCTCGAGCATATGTGTCCGGCAGGAGTATACGAGCGTGATGGGACAGAGCTGATTATCAACGCTCCAAATTGTATAGACTGTAAAGCAACAGACGTAGTTGGCCCACGATGGACACCCCGAGAGGGTGGCAGTGGCCCAACTTATCGACAGATGTAGTCGATCGGCTGGGTTATCGGTCAGCGTCTAATGGTTTCCAGTGCGGTGACCCCGTCACTTGGAAAATTAATGCTTCCTCCAAGCTGGAGGGCGAGGGGGGCAGTATCGATGTAGTCAGCTGCTCGCATGATACGACCACCCTCCAGTTCGATGATGGTTGCACCATTGAATACGACCTCGAGACCGGTCACGAATGGAACTTGATTGCCCATGGGTCGATTCTGGACGGCAGAAAAAACCCATTCCCCCACAGCCATGGTAGGGCCAGTGTTTACACGACCCATGTTCATATAGATATCATCGCCCCACTCATGTGCACTGGTTAGATATCCAATAATCTCTGGGATTCCCTGGTAGGTAAGCTGATTGGCGAAGTCATCGTAGGTTGCTTCCGGCCAAAAAAGATCAGCGATCAGGGCGGTGTCCGCACTTTCAACCGCTGTTGCCAACATCAAGATCTTGAGTTCAGACTCAGGGGCAGTGGTCGAGTTAGTGGAGTTTCCGGAGGGTACGCATGCTATGACCATCAATGCTGATAGTAACACTAAGCGCATGAGTATCTGTTTGGCGGCTTTAGTTGTTTGGAGTGTATCAGGTGATACCTCAATAGCTATACGCCACCCGGGTGGCCAAGAGCTTTTCAAGATTCTTCCTCACCAACCTGTAAGCGGACACCCTCTTCAGTAAGAACCAACTTGGGCATCAATGTTGGAATAGTTGCATTCCCTATTCCTCGGAGGGCATCTCTAACAGTTCTATAATCGGCTAGCCGCTGGAGTGTGTCTATCGTAGGAAAGATCATCGGAAGGGTTCCAGCCTGGTTACGCGACAAAGCTTCTTGGGGGTTGAGCCAGAGTGCCTCTGTCATCTCCCGCGGATCAAAGATCGGTTCCGCATTTTCTTGAACGCGTGCCGCGAAGAAACGTGTGTCGAAGCGTCGGGGTTCTCGCTCTGGTGTAATCCAATGCGCTAGGTATTCGATAGAGGATCCGTCGATACGACAAGACAGGACTTCCAGGACTTCACTGAAGGACACCGACCCCTCCATGAGGCGATTTCTTAGAGCTTCGACCTCGACATTTTCTGCTGCGGTAGGTGGAGCTTGAACGTTAGGTCCAACACCTACAAGAATACCGGTCTCCTCAAACGCCTCCCGCAACGCAGCGAGATAATACGCAATGGCTGGGGGGCTAGTCCCTGCGAGGTCGAGACGGGTTGCCGCGGTTTCAGTTGTCAGTCCATCGACATTAGTGAGCATTTTTTTTGACCAGTCAGTTGGATCAACCTGCCCACCCGGGAACACATAAGCACCAGGCACAAAACTGGCGCTACTGTCTCGCCTCAAGAGTAAGATCTCCATCTTGGACGGTGAGTCTCTTAAGAGAACTATTGTTGCCGCTGGCCTTGCTGGCACGGGTGGACGGGAAGGGTGTTCGATACTCTTTATGAATCTTTCGGGGAGATTTTCTAGAGGGATTAGGAAGCCTGAGTCCGTCATCGGCATTCCGACTGAGCTAGGTCAATGTCAAAGATAAAAAATCCCCCAACTATTGTGCTTGTTCTTAGGATAATGCGGAGTTGGTAGCGCGATCAGGAAGAATATGTCAAGCTAATCGCTGCTACTTCAGTGAAAAAGTGGCACGGTAAAACCGAGCGCAACTGTCACTATGGCAGATTTTCCTGCGTTCTGGGCGCAAAAATGACTCTAGTTTTTGGCAAGAAACATGCAATGACGTAGAGAGGCCAGCGAGAACAGTGACTCACCATCGATTCCGGAGATAACGAGGTGACTGAAAAACAGCCGTCCGCATCAACAGATGAGAACGGAAACGAAGAGGGCGTCATGAGCGAGCGATTCACACTCCCCGTACTTCCGTTAAGAGATACAGTAGTGTATCCGGGTGTGGCAGTGCCGATCTCAGCCGGTCGGCCTGGAACGGTGGAAGCAGTTCAGGAAGCGTTGGACGGTGATCGTCGCATGTTTGCTGTAGCGCAGAGAGACAACGTCGATGATCCACTACCGGAATATCTCTATAGCATAGGAACGGTGGTTCGGATTATCCAGACACACAGGATGCGCGGCGGGATGCAGCTTCTGGTGCAGGGTGAGGGCAGGGCTCAGGCTCTATCATATCATGATGAGGGACAGGCAATGCTGCATGCTGTATTGCTTGAGATGGATAGACAGGAACCTCAAAATGAGAGTGATCCAGCATTTCAGGCTCTAGATCGAGAGTTACGAGACAGGGCGGCAGAATTAGGTACTCGCAGAGGAGTGCCCGCCGAAGCACTAAACCAACTCATTCAGGGAGTCGATGAACCTGGGCCCTTTGCGGACCTCGTTGCTTTCTACCTTGAACTTGATACCGGTGACAAACAAGAACTCCTAGAGACCCTAGCAGACGAAGATCGAATGCGAGCGTGCCTCGTCGCAGTGGAGCGCGAGCTCGCGAGGATCGATGCACAGGAGGAGATCCAGGCGCAGGTTCAGACTGAGTTAGGTGCACGCCAGAGAGAGATGCTGCTCAGGGAGCAGCTTAAGGCGATTCAAAAGGAGCTTGGAGACGAAGAGGAACGCGACGATATAGAAGAGATGCGCGACAGAATTGAGGAACTCGAACTCACTGAAGATCAGAGGCTAGAGATCAATAGGGAGTTACGTAGACTGGAACGAACAAGCCCTCAATCAGCAGAATATCAAGTGATCCGAACATTCCTCGAATGGATCACAGAACTACCCTGGAATGAGCGAACCGAGGAGAAGATTGATTTAGCAAAGGCCGAAACAATACTGGAAGAAGACCACTACGGGCTCGAAGACATCAAGGACCGAATTCTAGAGTTCTTGGCAGTTCGCAAGCTTCAGCTTGACCGCATGAGCGAAAAAGAGATAGACCAAGAGGCTAAACCTGACGAGGAAATATCGTCGTCGGAGTTAGACGAAGAGGAAGGTGAATTAATATCCGAAGATGCGCTGTCCGGTCGTGGTCCGATTCTCCTCTTCGTTGGACCTCCCGGAGTCGGCAAGACATCAATTGCGCAATCGATCGCGAGGTCTCTGGGTAGAAGCTACGTTCGAATTTCCTTGGGTGGTGCGCGTGATGAAGCTGATATCAGAGGTCATCGGCGGACCTACGTTGGAGCGATGCCGGGGAGAATCGTCCAGGGTATGCGTCAGGCCAAAACTAAGAATCCGGTCTTTCTGCTTGATGAAGTTGATAAACTGGGCGTCTCATTTCAGGGGGATCCGAGTTCGGCGCTTCTAGAAGTGCTCGACCCAGCACAGAATTCGACATTTGTCGATCATTACCTTGGTATACCATTTGACTTATCTGAAGTGCTATTTATCGCTACCGCGAACTATCTGGATCGAATACCCGGCCCGCTACTCGATAGGATGGAAAGGGTCGACTTCTCCGGATATACAGAGGCCGAGAAGCTTGAGATCGGGAAACGCTACCTTCTTCCGCGACAGTTGAAGGAAAACGGCCTCCACGAGCAAGAATTGGAAATGGGAGACGACGCACTGCTTGCTATTATTCAGAAATACACCCGAGAGGCGGGAGTCCGGCAGCTTGAGCGTGAGGTTGGGAAATTCTCTCGTAAGGTCGCCAGACAAATTGCAGCCGGTAAGATCGACGAACTCCAGGCTACGGAGGGAGACGTTCGCGAGCTGCTTGGTCGTCCAAGGGTACATCCGGAGCAAATGGCTGCCGAAGATACTATTGGTGTGGCGACCGGAATGTTTTACACCCCAATGGGTGGCGACATCATGTTTGTCGAAGCGAGTGTCATGCCCGGCGAAGGCAGCTTCGTACTCACTGGGCAGCTAGGAGACGTTATGAAAGAGTCAGGTCGCGCAGCCCTTTCTTACGCAAAAGCACACTGGAAAGAATTAGGCATAGCAGAAGACTCACTGCAGGGGAAAGAGGTCCATATTCATGTGCCCGCCGGGGCGGTACCTAAGGATGGTCCGTCTGCCGGGATCACAATGGCGACCGCACTGATTTCTGCTGTATCTGGTAAGAAAGTGCGGAATGATCTAGCGATGACAGGTGAATTAACCCTGACTGGTCGAGTTCTTCCGATCGGGGGAGTGAAGGAAAAGGTATTGGGGGCGGTGCGCGCTGGAATCAACCAAATCATCTTGCCGACAGAGAATGAAGCCGACCTAGAAGATATCCCGGAGGATCTGCGCAGTTCACTAACCTTCCATCTTGCATCAACCTTAGATGACGTCGTGAAGATTGCCCTCACGGAACGGAAGAAGCGGAAGAGAAAACGGGCACCAGCTAAGAGGAAGCGGGCAGCAAAAACTCCAACTGCTACGGCTTAGGCCTGGGGTTTTTGACGAACCACGCCGAATTATCCGATACGGATTGTCCCGGGTTGTCCTCGAATGACCTCTCCGATCACAGATGTTGAAGGGTTATCCTGCTTCAAACTGGTGAGAAGTGCGGGCAAGCGGTCCTGAGGTACGCACATCAGTAGGCCGCCAGAGGTCTGGGCGTCGACCATAAGTGTGCGATTGGTCTGGTCAATGGAGTCAGCGAAGTTGAGGTCTGGGGCTAGGTCTTCAAGATTTCTGAGTGTGCCTCCGGGGATGTGACCAGCTGTTGCGAGTTCCCGTGCACCGGGAAGAATGGGTATGCTTGCCGCTTGTAGAGTGGCTGAGGTAGCGGATGCGTTCATCATGCCTCTGAGGTGGCCGAGTAATCCGAAACCTGTGATATCTGTGGCTGCCTTGACTCCAGCAGAGACCATCGTCTCTGCTGCACTCTGGTTTAGTGTGGTCATCACTTGCACCGCATTGGCGATCACATCCTCATCAGCAGCGCCCTTCTTTATAGCTGTGGCGATCACGCCTGACCCGAGTGGTTTCGTGAGAACTAACACATCTCCGACTTGAGCTCCTGAGTTTGTCACCATCCTATCCGGATGGACTTCACCAATCGCGACAAGTCCGTATTTGGGTTCCTTATCATCGATCGAATGACCACCCAATGTTGGTACGCCTATCGCACGGGTCACATCACTTCCGCCTCTCAGGATCTCATCCAGGATTCCGTCACCTAGAAGTGTGCGGGGGAACCCTACGAGATTCAGTACAAACAAGGGACGTGCTCCCATAGCGTAGATGTCAGAGAGGGCGTTCGTTGCACTGATACGCCCAAAGTCGTAGGGGTCGTCAACAATGGGTGTGAAGAAATCTGCGGTTACAACCAGTGCCCGGTCGTCGGCGATACGGTACACGGCTGCATCATCCCCCGTTGTATGACCTACGAGGGCATTTGGATCTTCTACCGGCAGGACATGACGCAGTACCTGCGTCAGTTCGGTCATCCCGAGCTTACAAGCTCAACCAGCACCATGACTGAGCTGAGAAAGCCGGATCTCCGGCCTCTGGTCACGCGGCTCATTTGTCATTGTCCCCCCTGGTTGGGGCGCATGGGTGATGGAGCATGTAATGAAGAGGCGCGGTGTGCAAATCCCCCCCTAGTAGACACGGCCTACATCAGTGACACTAAAGCGTAGTGTAAAGTACCGGGTATAATCCACCCCTAACGTCACTGGTCACTCCAAGTGAACAACTTGGTTCTCATGAAGTATCTGCTTCCTATACTTTTAAGGAAGTTGTTATGAGCGTCACCCCCTTTGATTATTAGAACGCAAGAGGTAAATCGACGCCGTCGGAAGTGTACGAAAGCAGATTCCTCAACGGCGACACTTTTATGGTGTCGCGGTGTCAATTGACTCATAAAATCCGGATTAGCCCTTGAGTATCGAAAAGCTCAGCCCACTCTCTGATATACTGATCGCGTCAGGTGGTGTTGCCACCGAATATCAGGGTCGCCCAGTGATCCGGCATTTTGGTGATCCGGGAGCCGAATATAAGGCGGCAACTGAAGGGGCGGTTGTTTTTGATCGAAGCCACAGGGGTAGGCTTGTGATTACGGGTCAAGCAGCCGGTAGCATGCTTGGAGGGATACTAACTGGACGTATACCTGACCCTCCGTCTTATGCCACAGATGGGGTGCTTGGTGGTTTGGGCACATACCACGGAGTACTCACCAGTAAGGGCAAGATGATTTCTGATCTTTGGGCGATCCTTAGGGGTCCTGAAGATGAAGATGGTTTCTTATTGGATATCCCAGCCGCCGGAGTGTCCAGTCTAACCGATAACTTTCAAAAATTCCTTCCGCCACGCTTCGCTATCGCTGAAGATGTTTCGGATACCTTAGGAATGGTTACTGTCGTTGGACCAGCAGCAGCAGAGATCTTGTCCCGCTTAGCGCTTGGCAGTTGTGTCAGCCCGGGTGAATTAGCCGGATTGGCAGAGGGGGCTTGGCGCTTTCTGGGTCAGGATCCCCTTGATGGCCTCCTAGTCATGAAAACTGAAGAGGTGTGGCCGGAGGCGTATTCTGTTATCGGGGCAGCTGCAGTACTGCAAGAGTTCTGGAAAACCCTTGCGAGTGATGGTGTTACTCCAGCGGGTCTGGGCGTTTGGTCTACCCTTCGTGTGGAAGCTGGCCGGCCAGTATTCGGTACGGATATGGATGAGCAAACCATCCCGATTGAGGCTGGAATTCATAAGCGATCAATCGACTATGAGAAGGGTTGCTTCACTGGCCAGGAAGTCATCATTCGTATCCGCGATCGCGGGCACGTAAATAGAAGCCTTAAGACACTTAGGTTCGGTGATGTTCCTACTCCCCGGAGCGGCACTGAACTCTATGATGAAGATTCCGGAAAGGCAGTCGGCTTTATCACCTCGGCTGTTCAATCGCCCAAGTTTGGTGAGGTCATTGGGCTTGCATATGTGCGGAGAGGCCACGAGGTCGTAACGCTCAACGGTCAAGGTGTGACGGTCCCACAGGAGTAGCATTATCGGGTCTAGGAATACTGCGTACGGATAGGCACTCGTGCCTTTTTGTTCGGCGCTGGTTGATCAGAGTAGGCGTCTTGAGTTTGACGTATGAAGCGCTCGATTCAACTTTCAGCGACCCAAATAGCGGGACTTATGGCAAGGAAGAGATCATGTCCAGTTCAAGCCTCCTTAGAATTGCACTCGTTTTAATTTTCATCCCCTGGTCAACACCCCTAGGGGTGTTGGCACAAGATGACAATCAGGAAGTGATAAATAGGTCAGACGACCCGGTTCTAAGAGCTTTCCAGTGGCGCTCAATTGGTCCTGCGGGACAAGGTGGCCGTGTTGACGATCTGGCTGTTGATCCTAGTAACCCACACAGGTATTTCGTGGGCTTTGCAACTGCCGGGCTATGGAGGACCGTTAACAACGGGACAACTTTTGAGCCGGTCTTTGACACCTATGAAACTCATTCGGTTGGCGCGGTAGCGATAGCACCGTCCGATCCCAGCGTCGTATACGTTGGGACCGGAGAGGCGAATAACCGTCAAAGTTCTTCGTTTGGAGCAGGAGTCTATAAGTCAACCGATGGTGGGGACTCCTTCACTTATGTTGGTCTCCGGGAGACCCAATCGATCGCCAGGGTGATTGTGCACCCCAACGATGCCAATACCGTCTGGCTCGCAGCGACTGGCCACCTGTTCGGTTCAAACCCGGAACGGGGGGTATACAAATCAACCGACGGTGGTGGCAGCTGGGATCTTGTCCTGAGCATTGACGAGAATACTGGTGCAACAGATTTGATTATTGATCCGTCCAATCCCGATAAGCTGTTCGCGGCGATGTATCAACGACGGAGAAGTGGATGCTGCTTCGTAGGTGGTGGCCCAGGAAGTGGGATTTGGACCTCCACCGATGGTGGTAATAGTTGGGAGCGCCTTCAGGGCAACGGGCTTCCAGGCGGCACGATGGGACGAGTTGCTCTCGCTACCACACCAGCGAACCCCAATTTCATTTATGCACAGATCCAGGTAGCAGCGGACAAGGTGAGCCCGCTTACTGACCAGGAACGAGAGGCTTGGCAGGCTCTATCTGAGGACGGTGACCCGCCAGATGATCAGCAGTGGGATGGTGTTTGGCGTTCGACAGATGGTGGTGCAACCTGGGAATTCCGCAGCAATGAAAATGGGCGGCCCATGTATTTCAGTCAGATCCGTGTCTCAACCGAGGACCCAAATCTTGTCTATACAGTGGATCAACAGGTAGCCAAGTCACGTGATGGGGGACAAACCTGGGAAACCCTGAGTGGCTTTGGGCACGTTGACCAACATGCATTGTGGATTAACCCAGAGAACCATGATCACATGCTACTTGGGAATGATGGGGGAGTAGACGTGACATACGATCAGGGAGAAACGTGGGAATCCCATCGCAGCTGGGCAGTTGGTCAACCATATCACGCTTCGGTGAGCATGGATCGTCCCTACCGGGTTTGTACCGGGCTACAAGATAATGGAACGTGGTGTGGTCCAAGTGCGGTACGTGAAGGTGACATCCTCTCCCAGGATTGGTTCGGAGCTGGCGGTGGTGATGGCTTCTATACTCAGCAGGATCCAACGGACTCGAACATCGTCTACTCTGAATCTCAGAACGGGAATGTGAACCGGTACAACCTGTATACGGGTGAACAGCAGAGTATTAGGCCGCGTGGCCAAGGAGGCGGTGGACGAGGTGGACGAGGTGGAGGCGCAAGCAACATTGTTCCAGAGCCTGAGTCGGGTACTCAGATACGTTGGAACTGGAATACACCGTTTACGCTTTCCCCCCACAATCCAAGCACAATCTACGTAGCTGGTAACCGGTTCTTTATATCCCGAGATCGCGGGAATACTTGGACAATGAGTCCTGACTTGTCCAAGAACATAGATCGTGATGGAATTGCGTTGATGGGTGTGCCAAACTCGTTACCGCGCTGCCAGCAGCTTGAGCGTGGCGTTGAGTGTAACCCTAGTCGCAATGATGGTGTCTCGAACTGGAGTACCGGGGTAACCCTTGCCGAGTCATCGGTGATGCCTGGAGTTCTCTGGCACGGAAGCGATGATGGGAACATTAGTGTGAGTCGCGATGGGGGTGTGAATTGGTCTGAGGTCAGCCGTAACCTTCCAGGTGGCACGACCCAGTACTACGTGTCCCGAATCGAAGCATCGCACTTTGACCCGGCAACGGCTTACGCTTCACTAGACGGACACAGGGATGATGATCTTAGACCCTATGTGTATGTCACACATGACTACGGTGAGAACTGGCAGAGCATATCTTCAAACCTTCCCGAGTTTGGGAATGTGAATACGATCCGTGAGGATCCAAGAAACGCGAACTTACTTTACGCGGGAACAGAGTTCGGCTTCTTCATTTCTCGCGATGCGGGAGAGTCGTGGCAGCCTTTCATGAATGGGCTTCCTGTTGTTCGCATAGATGATGTTCTTGTGCATCCAAGAGACAATGATCTCGTTCTTGCAACGCATGGCAGGTCTGTTTACGTAATGGACGATATCACGGCGCTTCAGGATTTGACGAGCGAGGTCGCTATGAGTGAAGTCTACTTATTCGATCCGCGTGAGGCGGTACGATGGAAGCGAGATCGAAGGCTGGACCGTGCCGTGACTGGTTCAAAGAATTGGGTGGGCGAGAGTGCGCCAGCCGGGACAGCAATACAGTACTGGCTTAACGATGAGGTTGACGGTGATGTTCAGGTCACGATTAGTAATCCTGTGACAGGGGAGGTCGTTCGCACAATCGAAGGTACTGGAGCGAGGGGCCTTAACCGTATCCAGTGGGATCTTCGGGGTAGCCCGCCAGCAGCAGGGGGCGGACGTGGTGGACGAGGCGGTGGGCGTGGAAGACAAGGTCAACTGACCTCAACAGGCATCTACCGAGTCCAACTCACGGTAGGGGGAGAGAGTTATTACACGACCGTAACCGTTCTAGAAGACATCTGGATGGACTAAACCTCCATGCGGAAACTCAGCTTCCATGATGGGGGTTTTAGTGGACTAGACTGAAGAGAGGCAGGGGGCGGACTTGAAAGTCCGCCTCCTTGCCCTGGGGGTCCTCAAGCTTCTGCTTGACGGCTTCAGTGCTGAGGCTCGAATCTCAGTGAAGTTGTGTACGTTTCTCCATCACAAGGCTCAATTGTGAACAAGACCTACCTGTTCCGTTCCGTCGCTCTTATAGCGTTGTCCGCGATCCTGGAAGGCTGTTCCGTAGGGAGTTACCCACCTCCCCCGGATACGAGGATCGAAACGGTGACGGATATTATGCACGGCGTCGAAATCAGAGACGATTATCGTTGGCTGGAAGAACAGGATGCCCCGGAAACCCGGGCGTGGATTCAAGATCAAAATATCTACGCCGAGGATGTCATCGGTGAGAGTGAAATGCGCAATGAATTTCGGTCACGATTGAGTGAACTGATCGATACCGACGAAGTAGGATCAACACGGCAAGCCGGGGATTGGGAATACTTCACCATGCGCAGAAAAGGTGAAGAGGCATCGAGGATATACAGGAGAGTTGCCTCTATAGATTCCGAGCCCAGCACTGAAGATACGTATGAAGTCGTTCTCGATCCGGCAGACCTAGACCCCACATACCGAACTCTAGTCTCCATCATGGATTTCTCACCTGATGGTACTCTGATGATGTATTCAATCAGGCAAGGAGGGGCTGATGAGATAGCTGTCAGGATAAGAGACCTCGAATCAGGTGAGGATCTTCCTGACCGTTTGGCAGATGCTCTCTACAGCGGAGTCGAATTTGACGATACCGGAACTGGTTTCTACTACACGTACCGCTCTCGTGAAATGGGGCCACGTATTCGGCACCATACTTTGGGCCAAGACTTATCTGAGGATGAAGAGATCTGGGGAGAAGGCTATGGGCCAACCGCATTTATTGGCATGGACATCGTTGCTGACGGCAGGTACCGAATTTTCACCGTGCAACATGGTTGGGCTAGGAACGACATCTTTATCCAGAGCGGCGATGGTGCAGTACGGCCTATTGTTGAAGGGGTATCAGCACACTTTCAACATCGCTTCCATGATGGGCGTATTTACCTCAGGACAGACTTCAATGCTCCTAACTACCAGCTCATTGTGGTTGACCCTGAGATACCGGAGCGTGAGGCATGGCAGCAGTTACTGCCTGAGACAGATGATCTTTTCGAGAATTATACGTTTATTGGCGACAAGATTTACGCGACATATCTGCATGAAGTTGCGAACCGTATACGGGTTTTTGATTTAGATGGATCACCATCAGGAGAGATCGACGTCCCGGATAATTCGTCGATCAATATATCCGCATCCGAGAACGGTAAAGCGAGTCTGAGTGTAAATGGTTATTTGACACCGCAAACGCGGTATCTCCTCGACCTAGAGACAGGCGAGCGTGAGATATCAGATGCACCGGAGGTTGTCTTTGACTCATCAGCATATGACTTGACCAAGCTGTGGTTCACCTCAACTGGAGGAGTTCGAGCTCCGGTTTATGTGATGCACAAGGCTGGACTCGAGTTGGATGGAAGCCATCCGACCATTCTAAATGGCTACGGCGGTTTTAATTCAAATACGAAGCCAGGTTTCTCGACGACAAGATTGGCCTGGCTAGAAGCTGGTGGAGTTTATGCGGTCGCCACGCTACGTGGTGGGAGCGAATTTGGCGAAACCTGGCACCAGGATGGAATGCTGGAGAATAAACAGCACGTATTTGATGATTTCATTGCCGCAGCCGAGAGACTAATCGAAGCAGGTTTCACTGATCCTGACCATCTCGCGATCAGTGGTGGGAGTAACGGCGGACTTCTCGTAGGAAGTGTGATGACACAACGTCCTGAACTCTTTCGGGCGGTTCTTTGCACCTATCCAGATCTTGATATGGTTCGGTTTTATCAATTTACTGAGACAAATAACATGCCGGCTCTACTCGAATATGGTGATGCAAGTATCCCGAACCAATTCGAAGCGATTCGTCGTTACTCACCCTATCAAGCTGTTCGCGATGGAGTAGAATACCCGGCCGTTATGCTTACTACAGGTGACCTAGATACTCGAGTCTCACCCCTTCAGGGTAGGAAGATGGCTGCTCGACTCCAGGCTGCGACTGCTTCTGGTTTGCCGGTGATACTATGGTACGACTCGCGTGGTGGTCATGCGGGAGGACGCGGGCGACCGATCAGTCTTAGGATCGAAGATACAGCGAGAGAACTAGCTTTTCTCGCTCAACAGCTGGGTTTGGGTCAAGAGGTCGACTAAAGGTTTTTTATTTTACTGAACTCTTAGCCAGGTAATCATCAGTGATAAGACATCCGTGCTCACGACCGTTCTCGATAAAAATCTTGTTTGCGTCATGACCAGCCGCGACTACGCCCGCGATGTATATACCGGGGATATTTGTCTCCATCGTCTCTTGGTTATAGTCGGGGATCCCCGATCCTGAGTCGATGTGAACACCCAGTGCTTCAAGATGTTGATGATTAGCGCGCCAGCCTGTCATAGCTAACACAAAGTCATTCTTGATTTCTGTTTCCTCTCCTGTTTCCTCATGCCGCAGAAGCACTGACGATGGTCGAATCTCGGCGACCCTTTGCCTCCAGTACATCGGAATTTCTCCTCGATCCAGACGATTAGTAATATCTGGAATAACCCAGGGCTTAATTCCTCTATCAATTGAGTCGGCAAAGTGGATCATCGTCACCCTGACACCATTCCGGAACATCTCTAGAGCCGACTCCACAGCTGAGTTACCTGCTCCAACTACCAGTACATCTTGGTCGTAGTAGGGATAAGGCTCGTGATAGTAATGGCGAACTTTCGGTAAATCCTCTCCAGGTACGCCGAGGTGATTGGGTTCGTGGAAACCCCCGGTTGCGATGACTACTGCAGAGGCGCGGTATGTGTTTTCGGTTCCCGTGATTTTGCGGGTAGAAACTGTGAAGTCTCCTTCTTGCCCCGATATATCCTCCACTTCTTCATACTGTCTCACATCAACACCGCAATACTCCACAACCCTCCGGTAGTAAGCGAGAGCTTCACGCCGTGTAGGTTTTGCATTCGGGATTGTGAATGGTACGCCTCCCACTTCGAGCATTATCGCGGTACTGAAGAAGGTCATGTAATAAGGGTAGCCCACGAGCGAATTGCTGATGCATCCCTTCTCTATCAACATGCATGAAAGCCCAGCCTGCTCGGCCGCAGTGCCAGCAGAGATACCACACGGTCCCGCTCCTACAATGATCAGATCGAGTTGCTTACTCATTCGGTCTGACTACCTCTCAGGGTCAAGCGGTTCCAGTTGATAGTTGTTAGCCTTCGTGTCCCGATCCAGTTTTCTGGATCAAACACTCTCGGCTCGCAACGAAAAGCGCTCATAATGAAAACTGCTGAATCCGAAGCGAGGAAGGCACTGAACCGCCTTCGTAGGGCGATCGAAAAAGCAGAGAAGGAGCTGCGGTCACTAGAGGGTTCGCTGCGACATGCTGAAGAGGCAGACTTTCCTGCAGAGTCATATGAGGTTGCTGAGACTTCTTTGAGAGCTGTGATCAATTTTGCAGATGAAGAAGGAGAGCGGTTGAGAGAAAAAATTCTCTATGCAGGTGGACTTGAGCCAGGTCGAGTGAGAAAAACTCAATGTAATTAATTACAGGAAGGCTACGCCTTTAGCCATCCTCTTCTGATCAAAATACTCACGACAGAAGTCAAAATCGGTAGGTGTAGTTGGCCTTGATCGCCCCACCCCGTGACAGCGTGATCAGGTCCGCATTATCCAGGATGTCGGTACCGAGGTTCTGCCAGTTATGCGTGTACACGAAGTAGATGTCATTCCCTGGTTTCACGATCCAGCGTAGCCTCGCAAAAAGTCCTGCGACATCGCTGACGTCGTCGTACTGCAACTGTGTCGTTGCACTGACCCAAGGAGTGGGATTCCACTGGCCTTCGATCTCATACAGATCAGCGTCGAACTGTCCTTGAAGAAGGGTCACTTGGTTACGTTGAATATTGGTGGCAATACTGATTCCAGGGTTGGGTCGGAAAGTGAGTCTTCCACCGAATTGCAGCCGCTCTCCGTTCCAGAAATCAGCTACTGTGAACCCCCCGTACATCGAAATGCGCCGTCTGCCCGCGGTACGGGCAATCACCCGATACTCCCAGCTTGTATAATCACCTTCAGTAATCTGGATGCCTTCACTCACGAAAAATGGGCGATCCAGATATTCAAAGGTCCTCTTGGCATTAAAATCAAAACCATCCCCGCTCTCGAAGTCGAGACCCAAGAGGCCGAGGTCCCATTCCCGCTCTTCAGTGATCCCTGTTCCCAGCTCTTCTAGGTGCCTGAATTGCGCAGAAAACCGCACTGTGCGTAGCCAGTCGATGTTCGGTCGTGGTGACCAGCCAATTCGGGGTTCCACGCGGCGGAAATCATTACGTGTCACAAAGCCTAATGCAGGACGATACGAGTCACCAAATTGACGATAGGATAGGTGCCCAGACCAAATATCATTGGGGAAATTAACCCGTAGCCCATGCGCAGAGAGATCTTTAAACGTTAGATTTTCGGTAGGGTTCGGGTTCGAATTCCAGATTACGAATGCTTCGAGCTCCATATTGCTGTTCCCGGCAAAGTTCCGGGTGTTGACTGCGAGATCAAGGCCGGCGGTATGGCGGTCTAATGGCATAAATCCTGACTGATCAGCTTCTGTCCCACGCCGGGTGTAGATGGCTCCGATCGTCGATTGTTCGAAGATCTGTCTCTTGATACGTCCGACCGTGAACTGTTCGGAAGGGATGAGTCTGTCCGTCCCTGTACCGTCCAGGTACTCATGGTCACTGG
>PBPC01000090.1 GCA_002724575.1 Gemmatimonadota bacterium
ATAGAGGCCTCGAGAGGTACGGTGAGCCCTGTAAGTTTGCTGAGTCGGCTAGCTTCTTTACGTATCTCATTTAAGTGTAATGTCCACCTATGCCCCCTATGCTTCCGGCCGAGTGCAAGATTTTCGAGCACAGAAAGGCCCGGTACCAAAGTGAAGTGTTGGTGTACCAAACCAATCCCCATTTTCCAAGCGGCGCGTGCATTCTGTAACCTGACCCGAGACCCGTGTACTTCTACGAAACCAACATCGGGACGGACGATCCCTCCCAAGATATTTAGGAGCGTGGTCTTACCGGCACCATTCTCGCCTAAGATCCCATGAATTTCACCTGAATGAATTTCAAGATTAGCGCTGTCTAGTGCCTTCACATGTCCAAAATGACGGACGATGCCATCAAGGCGCGCAAAAACTTCTGTCATGACCCGTCGATCTCACCCTCTATGAATGAGACCTTCGGAACTTCAAATATCCCGCTGCGAATGCTCTCTCGCACCTCTTGCATGGTGGCTGTAAAGCCAGCAGAGAAGACGTTGGCCATAGCTGGATTCACAACGAAATCGACAACCTCAGTGTTAGCTCCAGCATAGATCGGCCGTCCTCCTAGTTCCTCGGATTCCCAAGAAAGTGCGACTTCCAGAAATGCCTGCGGAATGCGGATGACGGCGCTACCCAAGATCACTTCTGGTGCAATCTGGTTTTGGTCACGGTTCATCCCAAGCGCCCACGCCCTTCCTCCTGATTCGACCATCTCTCGGACGGCTTGAAAAACCCCGAAAGAGGCGGCATCGACATTGTGGATGATAACATCAGCACCATTGCGTAGCTGAGCGATCGCGGCCTCTTTTGCAGCAGCCACATCGTCCCAATTGCCAATAAAAGCTTCAAGAACTCTTATATTCGGATTAATACTCTCGGCACCAGCCTCGAAAGCTCTGAAGGTTCCTTGGACAGGTGGAATCTCAACGCCGCCAACCATGCCTAAGATTCCAGACTCGCTTACCTGGGCGGCGGCCATACCTGCAAGGTAGCTGCCCTCCTCTAGCTCGAAGATCAGCGGGATCACATTCTCCGAGTACCTGCCTCCTCCACTTACGATGAACATAGTGCCGGGAAATTGCTGACCTGCACGTATTGCAGCGTCTTGGTACTCGAACCCATGTGCAAAAACTAAATCGTACCCTGATGAAGCATACGACAGGAATGCCTCATCAAACTCAGCCGGAGTCCGGGTTTGTTGGTGACTAATCTCGGCTCCAAGAGAATCACGAAGAAGGAGTAATCCTTCATAAGCACCAGCATACCAACCAGCATCACTAACCGGACCTGCAGTGAGTAGCGCTGCACGCAGTGGAGCCTGCTCAAGCCCCATCGCCCGCCCATCAGAGCTCTCCGGAGCAGTGCAAGCCCATACGGCTGCGTTTGTTATGAGTAAGGTCGTCAGGATGAACCGGTGCATGAGCATGTCCCACTAAAGGAGCGTGTGCTGAGATTCTCTAGTGTAAACCTTTGACTGTTGGGAGTTCAAAGTGCCCGGTATGTTCTGCGCCTGAGATTTCGATTCCAGTGGATGATCAGGTGGTGATTCGGTCACGATCATCGGCATAAGAACGTTATAGAACAAAAGGGAGCGGAGCCCATGAACGCGCAACGTGGCAACTGGACTTCCAATACCGGACTTATCCTTGCAGCCACCGGAAGTGCGATCGGTCTTGGCAATCTTTGGAAGTTCCCCTTCATCACCTGGGAAAACCGAGGGGGAGCCTTTGTCCTTGTCTACTTGATATGTATAGCTGCTGTCGGCTTGCCGATCATGATGGCTGAGTTGCTCATTGGCCGAAAGACACAAAAAAGTGTCGTTGGTGCCCTTAAGGATACCGCCGGTCCTATGTGGGGAATCGTCGGAGCTTGGGGCGTGCTTTGCGGATTCATCTTACTCAGTTACTACACGGTTATTGCAGGCTGGTCTCTTTTCTATTTCAGTAAATCAACCGGATGGATGATGTCTGGGTTCCCGAGTGGCATGGCGATGGGAGATCTCTTCGGTGAACAATCCAGTAATGGAACTCTCCAACTCGGACTCTCCATAGGATTCAGCATCGCCACCGTTTCAGTCGTGTATCTAGGAGTCCAGAAGGGCATTGAGAGAATCGCTAGAACTTTCCTGCCGATCCTCTTTGGTATTCTTGTTTTGCTACTCGTATCCGCGCTTCGTATGAGTGGCTCGGGTGAAGCTCTCGCCTTCATTTTTCAGCCCAACTTCAATGAGCTCGAGCCAGGCGCAATTCTCGAGGCCCTGGGGCATTCGTTCTTTACGCTTTCCCTAGGAATGGGCGCCATGGTGACATACGGCTCTTATATCTCAAGGACTCAATCTGTTGTGAAAGCTTCGGCAACCATCGTGCTTCTGGACACGCTGATTGCACTCATAGCAACCGTCATAATGTTCTCGGTGATCTTCAGTGTTCCGGGGATGGAAGAGCAGGTTGGTGGTTCCACAGTAGGGATGCTCTTCATTTCACTGCCGGAGTTATTTTTTACAGAAGTTCCCTTTGGACGCTTCTTAGGGCCGCTTTTTTACGTGTTGGTTGCTCTGGCTGCCCTGACATCAACTGTATCATTATTAGAAGTTGTCGCGAGTTATGTAATCGATGAACATGGCATCGCTCGGCAGAAAGCAACGCTAATGTGCGGTGGCACTGTTTTCATATTCACCATCCTAGCCGCCATATCTTTTGGTGCTGTTTCAGGTGTATCCAATCTTGTTATCCCAGGTGCGGTAGGGGAGACACTTTTCGGGGGCAAGATCGGCTGGTTCTCTATGGCTGACCATTTCGTTTCGAACTGGATGCTACCTACCGGTGGGTTCGCCGTAACCATTGCAGCAGGTTGGTTCATGACTAGAGAAGACACCATAAACGAGCTTGTAGATGGCACCCAGCCTAGTTGGTTTCGGTACGAGACGTGGCGTTTTTTCATTCGTTGGGTAGCACCAGCTGCTGTAGCTGCAATCATTATTGCGGTAATGATCTTTGGAGTGGACTTCAGTTGATGCAGAGCTAGTGGCCTAAGCAGGAGCAAGCAACAATAGGTAGGCTTCTCAGCTATATATTTCTGATTCAGCCATCCGATTGGACACTGGTCCCTTTGCAGCTATCAGTCCCGAGGGCACATTTTAGTCTGGGCCAGCATATTTAAAGGTCCAGCTAGGATAGGCACATGATTGAAGACCTCCTGAATAGGCATATCGAGAAGCGACCCGAAAACCTCAAGTTCGAAGGCCGTATTCTCTATCTGTTGGATGATGCCGAGCTCGTTAGAGGGCAATTGTACGAAGGCATCAACATTCAACACACGCACGACTATATAAGCCTACTCCGCGACCAAATCTCTACAGATGAGATTACACCGGCGTATATCTGTTTCTTCTATGATGAAACGCTTGGGGATTTCCCGTACTTGGGTTTGCGCACCACAAATCAAGCCACCAATGAGACAGAGTACCCCGTGGAACGTAATGCTGTACGCAATGGAGGTTTCGTCTGTTCTGTTGCTGGCAAGAGACGCGGCAAAGGAAGTAGCCGTGAGGCAAGCCCTTACGCTGAGCTCCATGCAGGTATCAAGGTCATTGTTGCGGAAAGCATCGAGCGTATTTATGACGAAAACTGTCAGAATCTAGGACTCTTAACGTCGACTGATTTTGGGATTATTGACCGGATCAAGGCTGGCGAGGAAATCCCACTTACAGAATTCACGAAGGGTAAAGACGACATTACCCGACAAATCATTGAGTACGGAGGACTCTTTGAGTTCAATGTCGCACGACTCCAGGGCAGTGTGACCATCCCATTGGCTGCATGCGCACGGAAGCAAGCACCATCAACTCGCCCGATGACTGTCGCAGAAAAAATTTTCGCTTCGCATCTGGTTACTGATCCTGGGAAGGGTGAAATGGGTGTTCCGTGGGTCGAACCAGGAGACAGTGGCTTCTTCTATACAGATATCCGGTTTAGCCATGAGTACGTGACTCCGATGGCTTCGATTTTCTTCGAAAACAAAGTTGGAAAGGATGCCAAGGTCGTGGATCCATCATCCATGCTCTTCTTTCGGGATCATTTAACCTTTCTGTCCCAGGTTATGAGCCAAGAACGGATTGAAGATGGCCTACTGGAAGCAGCAAATGAACTCGAAGTGAAACAGCGTGAGTTCAGTGAGAAACAAGGCGTAAAGTTATATGGAGAACAGATGGGACACCGACTCGGTTCCCAGGCTATCTGTCACTCCAAAATCCTCGAGGAGTACGCAGAGCCAGGCATGCTCATAGTGGGCACTGACTCTCACACACCACACGCGGGTGCTATTGGTTCACTCGCCTTCGGCATTGGAACGACTGCAATCTTCAACTCTTGGCTCACAAGGGACGTGCGCATGAGCGTGCCTCCGTCCTTCAAAGTTGAGATACGAGGAACCCCGGCACCAAATGTTACCGCAAAAGACTATATGCTTGAAATTCTTAGACATCCGTACATACGCGACGGACACGCGATTGGGCAGATTATCGAGTATGCGGGCCCTGCCGTGGAGGAACTCAGTATTGATGAACGTGCGACCATGACCAACATGGCCGCTGAAGTTGGAGCCTTCACTGGCATCATTGCAGCGGACGACAAATCGATCCAATTCATGGTTGATGAGCGTGGAATGGATAGGACTCATGCCCAAGAACTCATTCAAGGCATACAAAGTGATCCTGAGGCAGAGTATGTAAAAACCATAGAAATCGATGCATCAACAATCCGCCCTATGGCAGCCCTACCCAATGACCCGGGCAACGGGGTCTACATTGATGAACTTGGAGAAGAACCCATCCGTATCGATATAGCGTACGCCGGATCCTGCACTGCTGGGAAAAAGGAGGACATGGATATGTATGCTCGCGTCCTCAGTGAAGCTGCTTCACAAGGATTGAAAATCCACCCAGACGTAAAAGCATACATCCAGTGCGGCTCTACAGAGGTTCGTGAATACTGTCATGAACAAGGCTATATGACGCTGTTTGACAGCATAGGAGCGACGTTCATTGAACCCGGATGCGGTGCATGTATAGCAGCTGGACCAGGAGTCACAAGCTCACCTGATGAAGTCTCAATGTCATCGCAAAACCGGAATTTCCCAGGACGTTCGGGACCGGGCAATCTCTACCTTGGATCACCCTATTCAGTTGCAGCGAGTGCAGTAGTGGGGTACGTAACCAGCTGGACACCAGGACAACCGTTCAAGCAGATCAGTACACGGAAGCTCTCTACAGTCTAAGCGCTTCCCACAGGCCATTGGATCTATGGTCGCTGCAGGACTCGAACCTGCGACATCTACGATGTGAACGTAGCGCTCTACCAGCTGAGCTAAGCGACCAATACCCCCACGGGGACTCGAACCCCGGTCTTCGCCGTGAGAGGGCGATATCCTAGGCCACTAGACGATGGGGGCACTACGATTCCTCCCAGTTTCGAGAGGGCCAAGATCTTACAGAGGCCTGTGAGACAGCGTCAACCCCTCAACAACTCTGCTCTGATAAGCGTCCTTTTAAGTGTAACGAGTGTACTTTTCACTAAATCCTGAGTAAACTCGCATACCAGTTCTAACTTACTGTACCACAATCATTTGGTCTGACTCATAGGACAGGAATGGCTAGTAAGCTTAACACGGAATCCATTCGGGCATGGCTCGATAGCCACAAAGGATGGAAGCGCCGCTCAAACCAAATCATTAAGAGTTTCCGTTTTAGTTCTTTCAGAGACTCAATCGTATTTGTGAACCGCGTCGCAACTCTGGCAGATACCCATGATCATCATCCCAATATCGATGTCCAATACGACAACGTCACAATCACACTTTCCACGCATGACGCAGGTGGAATTACCGAAAAAGACTTAAAACTCGCTGAGCAAATAGATTTCTCGACTTCGTCCAATTAAGGACCCTAAGAAGGATGAGGTGTCCCTCCTACCACTTCTTCCGCGTTAATTTCCAGCACGTCTTCAAGAGCATCTAAAACGAAGTCAGGCTCCTCCGCTAGAAGTTCTTCGAGATTGAAGGGACCCCATAGTGCTGCAGCCGTTCGCGTCCCCGCCCCCTTCCCAGCCCGGAGATCAAAGGGTGAATCACCGACGAATACAACTCTATCTGGTTCGAGACCGAGTTCACTAAGAGCCAGATTGACTGATTCAGGATGCGGCTTTGGCCGCTGCACCTGATCTGCACAAACGACAAGATCCACTGACTCCCAGAGACCGCAGCACTCCAGAGTTCTCTTGGCTATACCGACACGTTTGCTTGTGACAACTGCGATCTTGGTTCCATGGTTTCGTAGCGCTCTCAAAACTGAAGATGCTCCTGGAAATGATCGGACCATTTCATCATGCACGATGTCCTGATACGCGATATAGGTTTTTCGCATTAACTCAGCTTCCTCTGCGCTCCGAGCGAAGCCCTTCATCTGCACTGGAAGCGGTATCCCGAGGGTGGCCACAACATCTGCATCAGGAAGTGATTGGCCAAAATGTTTTTTCGTCGTGAAGCGGAAGCACTTAAGGATCAACTCAACTGTGTCTGCCAATGTACCATCAAGATCGAAAAACACGCCGGACCACATACCAGACGAGTGAGATGTCCTCAATGGATGGTTTGGATAATAGACGATAGTACAGCCACCGAATGGGCTACTTGATTCTCAGATAAGAACGCAGATGGAGTAAGCTCCACCACATTACCGTGCTCCCCGGCAGGCAAAAGAATCAAGCCCTGACCAAAGGCAGCTTCTGCTACTCGTGCAGCACCCCCCTCCCATGGCGATCCGTCGGCTGTAACCAGTTCAATCCCTATCATGAGACCAGATCCTCGCACCTCTAAAACTTTTTCAGTACCCTTTAAAGACTCTTGCAATTCGCTAAGCATTTGTAATCCGAGGGCCCTTGCACACTCCGGTACACCCAAGTGCTCAAGCACATCAAGCACAGCTAATGCGGTGGCACATGAGAGGGGATGGCCCAAGAACGTGTTGGTATGAATCGCTTCTCCATCATTTTCTGGCCAAGCAGACAGCACTGACCGTGAACTAAGGCACGCTGAAAGCGGCAAGCCACCCCCAAGGATCTTGCCAAGACAGACAATATCTGGACGAAGTCCTAATTGCTCGGATGCTAACATTGACCCGCACCGTCCAAGTCCGGTAAAGATCTCATCAGCAATAACCATCACACCCTCCTCTATCGCTAAATCCGATAGAGCGGCCATGAAACCATCAGGAGGAATTCTTACCCCTGCCCTACCTTGCACAGGCTCCACAATCACAGCACCAATCGGATCACCATTCGGTGCCCCCTGCTGAAAGGCTGCTCGGAGCAATCCCAGAGCTTCATCCGTAGTCACCTGTGAGACATCATTACATTCAGGGAAAGGGGTAAAGGTCACTCCCTTATACAGCTGATCCTCAAAGTATGAACGGAAGTGGGCCCGATCTGTGACCGCGAGCGCGCCCATAGTAAGACCATGATATCCTCCTCTAAACGCAACAATACCTGGGTTACCAGTAGCAATCTGGGCCGTCTTGAGCGCGACCTCGACGGCCTCTGACCCAGTTGTCGTCAGTACTGCCTGCGCATCAACCCAGGGTACGATTCCACATAAACGCTCAATCAATTCAACCTTTCTCACAGGCGGATGAATATCACCCATCCCATGTATCAACTCTTGTCCTTGACCCTGGAGAGCATGAACAACCTTTGGATGTGCATGTCCAATTAGAGCAACACCAAATGCCCCGCTCAGGTCGATATAGATATTGTCATCAACATCGCGGACATTCGATCCACTCGCTTCCTTCCAAAAGATCGGCCATCCAGAGTCGACATAGGTGATATTGCGGGACTCAACTTCCCGAAGGCGCATCGTTAGATCGCGAGAAACCCCACCTGGAGGACTCGTAACAATGTCAGGTAGCAGAGATCCAAAAAGATGTTCAGCTGCCGTCACTCGACCTCGTCTTTGAGCAGCGCTTGAGCAGGCATCCCCATTGCATGGTAGCCCTTATCTACGTGAAGCGTCTCACCGGTTATACCCGCGGCGAGAGGAGAGCAAAGAAATGCAGCGGCATGTCCAACGTCATCCGCAGTATTCACCTCCGGCAGTGCTGCGTTGTCTCGGTAATAGTCAACCAAACGATCGATCGTTCCAATCGCGCTGGCAGCGCGACTCGCGAGCGGGCCCGCACTGATAGTGTTCACACGGACGCCAAACTTCCGGCCTGCCTCAAAAGCAAGCAGGCGTGTATCACTTTCCAGTGCGGCCTTCGCCGAACTCATACCCCCTCCGTATCCTGGCACAACTCGCTCTGCGGCCAGATAGGAAATTGATACTAGGGCACCATCATCGTTCATAAGCGGCCCAAGTCGCTGTGCCATACTCACCATTGAGTAGGCACTAGAACTAATTGCTGCGAGATACCCACCGCGACTTGTTTCAATGAGAGGGTTTTTAACTTCTGGTCCGTTTGCAAGCGAGTGTACAATGATATCTAGACAAGAATCTCCGAAGTCAGCTCGCACTTGATCCGCGACACCCTGAATCGTGTAGCCTTCCAGGTCCACATACCGCTTGTCCTCCCTCACATGCTCAGGTACTTCATCAGCTGTGTCGAAGGCCGCGTCTAAGGGGTAGATCTTCTCAAATTCAATCTCTCCTCCGCCCGGAAGAGACATGTCAAGTTTTCCCCGCTTAAGACTACGAGTAAAAATCCTGAGCGCCGGAGGCCACGTGCCTACGCATATTGAGGCGCCAGCTGCTGCAAGCGCCCGCACGATTGCCCACCCGTACCCTCTGTCATCAGCAACACCGGCTATGAAGGCGCGCTTGCCGGAAAGATCAATCGGAAGCATTCAGACTAGCTCCTGAGATTATCAATCTATTTTGAAAACCTGCTTTCCCTGCCAGAGGAAGCTACCCACCACTAGGGTAAGAGCCTACCCCTAGGCGGTCCGGGCACAATTCGACTCTGTCAATTTCAGCCTATATAAGCCACCAGCCCATCCCGATATACGCCGTTAGCAACAATGCCCCCTCCCACCGTTTGATCTGCCATCCACTTCTAAGGATTGGCAACAGGAGTAGAGACATAAAAACAACTCCAGCAAGTTCTCGTGAGAACACTGTTTCGGGGATCATGATCGGCCGAACTACTGCAGTAGTTCCCAATATTGCAGTCAGGTTAAAGATGTTAGAGCCGATAATGTTTCCGACGGCAATATCGACCTCCTGCCGCATCGCAGCGACCAATGATGTAGCCAGTTCAGGCAGAGAGGTACCAATGGCAACTACAGTCAATCCAATTATCACCTCTGAAACACCAAGCGTGGAGGCAACTTCTACTGCGCCTGTAACTATGCAGTATCCGCCTAATACGAGAAACGTGGAACCTAGGGCGACTTGTCCAATGTCTTTGAGACTCACAACCGAAGTCTTCGAGTCTCGCTGGACACGCGAACTTTCGATTTCTTCAGGGTGGCCAAACCTAAAAACCAAGAATAGATAAGCAAGCAATACCACAAGAAGCATGAAGCCATCCATCCGGCTCAAAACGCGATCGAATGCAATTGGATATATAGAGAATGTTATCAGCAGCATTATAGGCATCTCGCGCCACACAACCCTATGCTTGACTCCTAGAGGGTGGACGAGTGAGGTGAGTCCCAAGATGAGACCTATATTGGCCAGGTTAGAGCCCATCACATTCCCAAGTGCCAGACCAGGATTGCCCTGAAGCGCAGCTACAATGCACACGACTAACTCCGGTGCAGACGTCCCTAGGGACACAACGGTCAGGCCAACTACTATCGGGCTAACACCCAGGGAACTCGCCAATTTTGAAGCTCCTCGGACAAGCCATTCTGCACCGAAATACAGCACCACTATTCCAGCAATCAGCACAGCAAGAGCCGGCATCAGTCCCAACAAGTTATCCTCCTACCTAGTCACTCCCCGGGATCCTCACCCATAGCACTGATGGCAGTTGGGCGCCCTGAATACGATAACCCTGTTTTCGCAGAGCAGAATGGGTAGAGCCTAGTTCTTCCAACATCCCAGGAGAACCATGGCCTCAGCAAACCGAAGTACGTCGTCATCCCTCATCTACTACCAGAGCGCAAGCCCCTTTATGGACGGTCTATTTCACCACCCATTGAGACCACTTTCGCAACAAACTCCGCAAAGTTGAGAGTTATTATCTTGAGGCGCTCTGCTTTTTCTCTTTTTGAGCCCGCGTTCTCCCCTAAAACCACAAAGTCAGTCTTCGCAGAAACACTACTTGCAGTGCGCCCACCAACCGCGCGCCATGCGGCTTCAGCCGATGCCCGTGGGATAGGAAGCGAACCAGTGAAAACAGCCGTACCTGCAGGTGGAAGACCTTTACCCAAGGGCACGGATGCCACTGGTTCAACACCACGTGAGAGAATGGCATCTATCGCTGACCTATTCCTTTCATCCTCTAGGAAGGCTGTTATCACCTCGCTCACTCTAGGTCCGATACCATCTATCTCCTCAAGCTCCTCTGCTGAAGCTTCCCTTATTGCTTCGATACTACCGAAATGACCTGAGAGGTCTCTGGCAACAGCTGTACCTACCTCTGGAATGCCCAATGCGATCAGAAACTGTGGGAGGTCAGGCGCCTTCTTTGATTGGATCGCTTCCACCAAAGAGGTCGCAGATTTCTCAGCGAAGCCCTCGTATACTACAAGCTGCTCAGGAGATATATCGAATAAGTCTTCAAGGCTACGCACCAATCCTTCAGTGACAAGTAGCGCAGCTGTTTCTTCGCCAAGCCCCTCTATATCTAAGGCAGATCTAGAAGCTAGGTGCACTATGCGACCCTGAAGTTGAGCTGAACATCCAAATCGATTAGGGCACTTTATACGAGGACCTTCCTCCTGCACTGGCGTACCGCATACAGGACACTCCAACGGCATCTCAAATGGGAACGCCCGATCCTTCTGATGTTCGAGCACCTCTACGACCTGAGGTATCACGTCCCCAGCTCTCTGGATACGTACTGTATCCCCTTCACGTAAATCCTTGCGGCGAAGTTCTTCTCTGTTATGGAGAGACGCTCGAGATACGGTAACGCCGCCAACCACTACGGGATCTAGCACAGCAACCGGTGTAATCACACCTGTACGCCCAACATTAACCTCGATCTTATCGATCCGGGTGACTTCCTGCCGTGGCTCAAACTTGAAGGCCAAGGCCCATCGGGGATGGTGTGACGTAACACCGATCGCCGACCGAGAGGAGAGGTCATCCAACTTGATCACGACCCCATCAATCTCGTAATCCAAGCCTTCACGATCGGCGGCAAATCCTGCGTGATATTCAAGAATATCTTCGACTGTTCTTCCGCTTCTGATCCGCTCAGGAACCTTAAAACCCCAATGCCGGATTGCCTCTATGCCGTCTATGTCACTCTTAAACCCAGCCCCCTCTATCGCGAGAATATCATAAACCAGGAGATCCAGCTTTCGGGACGCGGTGACATGCGAGTCTAGTTGGCGTACTGACCCAGCAGCAGAGTTCCTGGGAGACGCATAAGGTTCGCCACCGGCCTCAACCAAACGAGCGTTGAAAATCCGAAAATCTGATATGTACATGATGACCTCACCTCTCACAGAAAGTAGCTCAGGAGCTGCTCGGTCCTTGGTACGAAGTCGGAGTGGAACCGACGAAATCGTACGGATATTATTAGTGACCTGTTCACCCTCACGTCCATTCCCCCTGGTCACTGCTCGAGTTAGCACGCCTTTCTCGTATACGAGCTCGATCGAAGCACCGTCCAACTTTGGCTCAATGACGTACGTGGGCTCATGACCCTCTCCGAGTGCTTTACGAATTCTATCATCAAAGCGGCGCAGTTCACTAACGTCTTGTGTCGAGTCTAGGGACAGCATTGGAGCTGCGTGAGCTACTGTTTTGAACTTGCTTTGGGGTTCAACACCAACGCGCTGAGTCGGTGAATCAGGTGAACAAAGCTCAGGATGATCTTTTTCTAGCTCTAGTAAACGCTTGAATAACTGGTCGTACTCAGTATCGCTGATCTCCGGTCGTGCTTCGACGTAATAACTGTAGGCATGACGGTGTAGTTCTTCACGTAAACGCTCTGCCTCAGCGCTCGCACTCTCGAATCCCAACGTACCTTGATCGGTCAAACCAACTCTCTGCTCATGTATGCGTCTGACTTCGGGTATGGCTCAATAGCGGAAAGAGTATCAATAATAGTCATTCGGGCCCCTTAGGGGACCTAAAATTAAGGATCACAGAAGATGGCTAGACTAAAGCAAGCAATGATCACCGCCCTTGGTATCCTCTTAATTACGGTCTATCCGAACCAGGGGAGCGCTCAGCTCATAGGCTCGAGTCAGGTATTGGAGTGGCAATCGCCCCCACCGGACCATCGTATTTCGTACGGCCCAGGTCCCCAGCAATTTGGTAATCTACGACTTCCGACTGGTAGCAGCCCACATCCTATAGTCGTGTTCATTCATGGTGGCTGCTGGCTATCCGCTTTTGACATAGAACACGTAGGGCAAACTGAGGTAGCCATAGCCGAGGCTGGTTATGCGGTGTGGAGCATAGAATATCGGCGACTTGGTGACGAGGGAGGCGGCTGGCCAAGCACATATCTTGACGTGGGACAAGGGATCGATCATCTCCGCGAAATGGCAGAACCATATAATCTGGACCTAAGTCGGGTGGTTGTTGCGGGACACTCGGCAGGAGGAGCACTCGCTTTATGGGCTGCCGCCCGAGGCAAGGTCGATGACCAGAGTCTCCTATACACTCCGAACCCACTTCCTGTGCAAGCAGTATTCGCATTGGCTCCGGCGGCAGATTTGGAAGCGCTAGAAGAACGCGGCTCGTGCGGTAACGCAGTCGGACGTCTCATGGGAGGGACACCCGCGGAGTACCCTGAGCGATACGAAGCTGCTTCTCCGATGCAACTTGCTCCGATTTCAGTACCACAAACATTGCTCATTGGTGGACAAGATTTTGTTTGGGCACCCCCGGGACGATCCTATTACCACCGTGCCATAACGCTAGGAACAGAGGATCTGCGAATCGTTGACCTGCCAGACTCTGGCCACTTTGAGATGATCTCACCATCCACAAGGTCCTGGCGATTAGTAATGTCGGCACTCAAAGAGACCTTCGAATCAATGACACCTCTTGGCGAAGCGGACGGGCAGGTTCGATAATATCTTTCCATTCCGCTCGGTCACGCGATAAAAACCAGTTCGGAGGAATCATGAAGAAGCATTGTCCACTGCTCTACATCTCACTGGCAGTACTTACCACTCTTGTGGCCGCAGACTCGGTAACCGCGCAAACCGACGTGAACGAACTGGCGATCGAGCGCCTAGAGAATGGGATGGAAGTGACCACCCTCCGAAGAGCTGACGAGGGAGATGGGCCACATGAACGGCTCATCCTTCGGGGTGCTACGATCATTGACGGCACAGGTGCACCTCCGATGGGTCCCGTGGACATAGTCATCGAAGGTGATCGGATCACAGAAGTACGGTCCGTTGGCTTCCCCATGGCCCCAATCAATGAACAGCGTCGGCCGCAGGGTGCCACTAAGGAATTGGACTTCTCTGGCATGTACATATTGCCTGGGCTAATCGATATGCATGCGCATACCGGCGGCGGCGGGAAGGCTCCACAGCCTGAGTACACATATAAACTCTGGATGGGTAACGGCATTACAACCTCCCGCGGGGTCGGCCATGGTTCGATGATGTGGGCTCTCAGAGAAAAGGCAGCATCTGATCGCAACGAAATCGTGGCACCCCGGATGTTCACCTATGCCCGCCCCGGAGAGGGATGGGACCGCGGACCGGTCGATAGCGCTGAAAAAGCCCGTGAATGGGTACGCTATGCTGCAAATGTAGACGTCGAGGGCGCTCAAATAGATGGCCTAAAACTGACTTCCTATCCCCCAGCCATTATGGAAGCGCTTATTGATGAAGCGCATAAGCACGGACTCGGAACGGTAGCACATCTAGCGCAGACAGGCGTCTCTCGGATGGATGCACTGGATGCTGCACGTCTCGGGCTAGATATGATGACCCATTACTACGGGCTGTTCGAGGCCCTCTTTGACGATCGATCCATCCAAGATTTTCCGAACGACTATAACTACAACAATGAACAGCACCGTTTCGGGCAGGTCGGTCGACTATGGTACCAATCGGCAGATCGTGGGTCTGAGACATGGAATGCTCTTCTCGAGGAATTCCTGGAGCTCGACTTTGGCCTCGACCCAACGATGACAATCTATGAAGCAAGCAGAGATGTGATGCGCGCCCGGGAAGCCGAATGGCACGAGGAATACACACTACCGAGCCAGTGGGATTTCTATCAACCAAGTCGTGAAGCTCACGGATCATATTGGTTTTATTGGACCAGTGAGGATGAGTATCACTGGAATAAGTTCTACGATAAATGGATGCAGTTCCTGAACGACTACAAGAACCGGGGTGGAATCGTCACTACGGGATCTGACTCGGGGTTCATATATAAGCTTTATGGCTTTGATTACATCCGGGAACTCGAACTACTCCGGGAGGCAGGGTTTAGTCCTCTCGAAGTCATCCGCGCAGCGACCTATCATGGTGCGCTGCAACTTCATAAGCCGAAGGGAATGGAGGACGATCTCCAGTTTGGAGTGATCCAACCCGGCTTAAAAGCAGACATGATAGTGGTTGATAAGAATCCACTAGCAAACTTAAAAGTGCTTTACGGTACCGGTACACCCATGCTCAATGATGACACTGGAAAAGTCGAGCGCGTGGGCGGCATTAGCTATACGATCAAAGACGGGATCGTTTATGATGCGAAAAAGCTGTTAGAAGATGTTCGTCGTATGGTTACCGATGCTAAAGCCCGAGTAATTTCGGAAGACGAGGGAGGAAACTAGTCTAACAACCAATATCCAGGGAGTTGGATAACATCGTTCCATCTCCTCTGTAGAATATTGTGACTACCGCAAACTATCAGTGAATCTGGCTAAGATCAGGGACGAGACCCCGGGGTGTGAACACCGGATTCATCTCAATAATGCAGGGGCCTCACTCATGCCCCGAAGCGTTATTGAGACAGTAGAGTCCCACTTCCAACTCGAGGCGAATATCGGTGGCTATGAAGCCGAGTCAGAGGCTGCCGACGAAATCGCCATAGCGTATGAGCATGTCTCGAGGCTACTCGGCACAACCGCTTTCAATATTGCTTTTAGCGAGCACGCAACCGCTTCGTTTGTTGCTGCACTTTCTTCAATACCATTTGTACCTGGCGATGTAGTGCTCACAACCGTAAACGATTACGTCTCAAACCAAATTCAGTACCTCGCCCTCGCACAAAGATTTGGAGTTCAAGTAGTTCGTGCACCCGAAGCACCGGAGGGGGGAGTAGACTTAGTCGAGATAGAAGCGCTGATCCACCGACTGCGCCCCAAGCTGGTAGCTGTCACGCAC
>PBPC01000091.1 GCA_002724575.1 Gemmatimonadota bacterium
AACGGTCGGCATAATTCCTCCACTAAGCTCAGGTCAAAGAGCACAGGCTCCAGTAGTATTTAACTAATCGCCTTTGACAACGACTACTAGGATACTAGGCTTCCCACTCGCTCACCAAGGATGGCTCTCGCTACAGCACCCTGCTCTTCCAGGTTTAGGACAATGATAGGCAAGGAATTTTGCTTACAGAGCGCAACAGCTGGCGTATCCATAACTGCAAGTTCACGCGCCACAACGTCCTGAAACGAAATCTCCGGAATGAACTCCGCATTGGGATCTGTGGCCGGGTCAGCTGTATAGACACCTCTAACTTTAGTTGCTTTTATTACAACATCAGATCCCATTTCAATAGCACGCAGAACTGCACCTGTATCAGTAGAGAAATAGGGGTTTCCAGTACCTCCAGCAAAAAGCACAACGCGTCCCTTCTCCATGTGCCGTAATGCTCGCCGACGGATATATGGTTCCGCAATCTCCTCCATCCGGATAGCAGTCATAACTCGGGTTTCAATTCCCTTGTGCTCCAGAAGGTCTTGAACTCCCAGAGCATTTATGACTGTGGCGAGCATCCCCATGTAGTCGGCTTGAACTCGATCCATTCCGGATCGGGAAGCTATTGCACCCCTCACAATGTTGCCGCCGCCAATCACAACCCCCAAGGAGACACCCATTGAGGCAACGGACCCGATTTCTTCCGTTAGGCGATCAACAACTTCCGGCGCGATACCAAAACCCTTGTCACCTGATAAAGCCTCACCAGAGAGCTTCAACATAACCTTCCGATATCTAAGCTCTTGAGAGGGTTGGTTCATCGAATTGGGTTTAGAGATCCTTTGTTGTCACCGGCAATTTGAAAAACAAACTTACGTGGGTTCCTCGCCTACCTTTATCCGGGAAAATCGACCGACGCCAATCTTCTCCCCCGTTCTGGCCGACACTTCTGTGATCAAATCCTCGATGGTCTTGTCCTGATCCTTGACGAACTCTTGAGCAAGCAACGTGTTTTGCTTCAAGAACTTAGACATTTTTCCTTCGACTATTTTATCGATGATATGATCGGGCTTAGGGTCCCCTTCTTTAACTTGCTCTAGGTAGACACTTCGCTCTCGCTCAAGAACTTCGTCTGGAATTTGTTCCTGAGAGACGGCAATTGGTGCAGATGATGCGATATGAAGAGCGAGATCCTTCGCGAGTGCCCTAAAATCATCGGTGTTCGCAACAAAGTCCGTCTCACAGTTCAACTCAACAATCACGGCAGTCTTATTATCAAAATGCACATAACTTCCGATCGTCCCCTCATTCGCAGCCTTTCCAGCACGCTTTGCGACTTTGGCGGCACCCTTTGCCCGGAGAAGGTCAACCCCCTTCTCAATATCACCCTCCATTTCCATCAATGCCCTCTTGCACTCCATCATACCTGCGCCCGTCATATCACGCAGTTTCTTAACATCCTTTGCGGATACCACCGTACCTGACTCACTCATCCTTTTCTCCCTTAGCTGCATCCTCTACAGCAATTGGCACATCAGGATCTATACCGACTTCATCCGCTTTGCTAGAAGCTTCCGGAGAGCCTGTCCCTTCATCCTGGGCTGAATCTTCCAACTCAGTTTCAGCAACGGAGTTCTCCTCATCCGCAGTTGATGCTACTCGGTCATCTGAACCTAAGTGCTGGGCAATCACATCGGGTCGGGGCCGACGCTTTCTTTTTGGCCTCCTGCGCTGCGGACGTTGTTTCTCCGTGGTCTCTCCTGTCTCAGTCGAATACGTGGTCGCCTCAAGGTCATCGATCCGTCGACGCTCACTATCTGGAACTTCCTTGCTGGCTACCGAAATTGACTCGGCAATCGCGTGCGTAATAAGAGATACCGACCGTATTGCATCGTCATTCCCAGGAACAGGAAAGTCTATTAGATCAGGGTCAGCGTTAGTGTCGGTAATCGCTATGATCGGAATGCCAAGCTTCGCAGCCTCGCGAACAGCTATGATTTCTCTCTTAGCATCAATTACAAAAACTGCTCCGGGGAGCCGTCCCATATCCTTTACCCCGGCTAGATACTTATCCAGCTTGATCCGCTCACGATCAATCATAAGGCGTTCTTTCTTGGTATAGAACTCAAAAGCATTTTCTTGTTGACCCCGCTCGAGTTCCTTCAATCTCCTAATCTGCTTCCGAATCGTCTGGAAGTTAGTGAGCATGCCTCCGAGCCAACGTTCCGTCACGAAAAATGCTCCTGACTCCTCCGCTTCCGTTTCAATTACTGAACGCAGCTGTTTCTTGGTGCAGACAAAGAGAACCTTATCCCCACGCAAAACGACCTCACGAGCTGCCTGCTGAGCAAGCTTTAAGCGGTCAAGTGTTTTTCTGAGGTCAATTATATGAATGCCGTTTCGTTCGGTGAAAATGAACGGCTTCATCTTTGGATTCCAGCGACGGGTTTGGTGACCGAAGTGAACTCCAGCCTCCAAGAGTTGTTCGAGGCCTACGTCAGACATACCACCTTCTCTGTTTTGGGGGGCCGATTACGCCCCGATCAAGATGCCGACGGCTTTATTCGCACGCCGGTTACTGACAACTAACGCTTAGAGAACTGAAAGCGTTTACGAGCTTTAGGTCGGCCAGGTTTCTTCCGTTCAACCTGACGCGCATCTCTTGTAAGCATCCCCTTACCTCTAAGAATTGGTCGCATTTCCTCATCGTGCACAACGAGAGCACGCGATAGACCCATTCGCACTGCGTCGGATTGTCCAGTAAGTCCTCCGCCATGAACACGTACTGTCACGTCGAACTGACCCTCTAACTCTGTAGTTCGTAGTGGCTCAACAGCCCGTAGCTGATGCGCTTCCCTTGGGAAGTAATCTGTCATGGAACGTCCATTTACAGTCCATTCGCCTGTGCCGGGGCGAAGCATCACCCGAGCGACGGATCGCTTACGTCGTCCCACTGTTTGAATCTGACTCTGCTCAGTGCTCATCTAGCGTTCGATCAATCCTCATAGATTTAAGGGCTTAGGATCCTGTCCATCATGTGGGTGTTCTGCCCCGGCATACACCCTGAGCTTCTTCCGCATTGCTCGCCCAAGGTTGTTTTTCGGAAGCATACCTTTGACTGCCAGTTCAACTACCCGCTCGGGATGAGACTTGATCATACGACTAAATGGAATGTGTCTCTCACCACCCATGTAACCCGAATGACGGAAGTACGTTTTTTGGTCAGCCTTTCTGCCTGTCAGCCAAACTTTATCGGCATTTATGACAACGACGTTGTCTCCCGTATCAAGATGGGGAGTAAAAATTGGCTTGTGTTTGCCACGAAGTACCGTTGCAATTTGAGTAGCTAGGCGTCCGAGCGGCTTTTCAGCAGCGTCGACGATCCACCAGTCTCTAGATATGTCTTGGGCTTTCGGCGTGTAAGTTTTCATGCCGGACAATGTAAGATTTTTCCGATAAAATATAGCCAAAAATGATATCTGTAGTGCGAAATGGTGTCAACGGAAGTTCGGGTCTACTTGACTGTGATTCTCAATAATCCTGACTCCTCTCTGTTTCCCAGTATAGGCCCTACCTAAAGGTCTCAAGAAATTTAGCTCGTGAAGCGTGGCGCAGCCGTAACAAGGCCTTTTCTTTGATCTGCCGCACTCGTTCACGCGTGACGCCAAGAATAGAGCCAATCTCCTCAAGAGTCATCGGTTCTTGATCATCAAGTCCAAAATAGAGGGTTAGGATTTTCGCTTCCCGCTCCTTCAGAGACGCGAGTGCTACCTCAATCGTATCACCAAGCGCACGCTCATAGGTCTTCTGTTCAGGACCGGGTGAATACTTGTCAGGAAGATAGTCGAGAAGGCGACCGTTCTCTCCTGGTTTTATCGGAGAATCGAGAGAAAGATGAGAGTGTGACACTCCTAAGGTCCCGCGTACTTCTTCTTCGCTGAGCTCCAGTTCCCGTGCAAGCTCTTTAACCGTAGGTTCTCTTCCAAGTTCTTGTAATAGTTCTGAACTCCGCCGACCAATACGATAGAGTGCGCCAGCACGATTCAGAGGGACTCGAACAATCCGGGCCTGTTCTGCAAGCGTCTGAAGTATCGCCTGGCGTATCCACCAAACGGCATAGCTGATGAACCTTATTCCTTTCGTCTGATCAAATTTTTGAGCCGCTCGGATTAGTCCTAAGTTGCCCTCATTTATCAGATCTTGGAGCGGAACACCTTGGTTCTGGTACTTCTTCGCAACCGAGACAACAAATCGAAGATTTGAGCGAACTAGTTTATCAAGTCCATCCGTATCTCCATCTTCGATGAGCTTTCCCAGCCGAACCTCTTCTTCACGATCGATAAGAGGGTAACGTCCGATCTCCTTGAAGTATTGGTCCAACGATCCTTCGTTCAAGAATCCACGGCGGCTGGAGGAAGTCATCAATAGCGCGGTCAGCTTGAGGACAGGACCAACTAACTCCTGCCGTTCCAATCATTCGCTCGACAGGGAACTTGGTTCCGGTGAACAGAATCAGGGTTGATTGACTGGGACGCAACCAGGGCTCTCCCTAGAATCACCCTGGAAGGACATCGAAATTACGTCCTAGTCCTCTCTCACAAGACCATATTTTTCAATTTTCTTATAGAGGTTGGACCTGGGCATTTCAATACGGCGTGCAGTTTCAGCCACATTCCAATCATTTGCTCGAAGCTTTCCTAGAATGTAGGCGCGTTCGGCCTCTTCCTTGAACGCACTGAAATTACTTAGCGCCAATAGTTCTCTTCCTGGATTAGCAGATCTTGCTCCTGAGATCGTGAGCGAATCAACATCATCAGAGGTGATTTCACTACCATCCGAGAGGATCAACAAGCGCTCTACAGTATTGCGCAATTCGCGAACATTACCAGGCCAAGTCAATGTCTTTAATCGCTCTATCGCCGCATCGGAAAAGACACGTGGTGCACTTCCCTCACGAGTAGACATTTCCGTGCTAAAGTGAGTTACTAGCATTGGTATATCTTCTCGGCGCTCACTCAAAGATGGTACCCTGATCGGCACTACATTTAGCCGGTAAAACAGGTCTTCTCGAAAACCTCCATCTTCAATTTCCTGTTCAAGGTCCTTGTTAGTCGCCGAAAGAACTCGAACATCGACTTCAATCGGTTCCGATCCCCCAATTCTGGTTAAGACTCCCTGCTCCAGTACCCGGAGCACTTTAGCCTGTGCATCCGAAGACATATCACCGATTTCATCAAGGAAAAGTGTACCCCCATTCGCTTGTTCAAACTTCCCTGCTCGATCAGAGAAAGCCCCAGTGAACGACCCTCTCAAGTGTCCGAACAATTCAGATTCAATTAACTCTGATGGAATCGCGGCACAATTAACTTCAATGAATACGGCATCGGACCGTGATGACAGTCGGTGAATAGCACGAGCGACAAGTTCCTTCCCGGTACCATTGTCGCCAGAGATCAATATTCGAGCATCTGTCGCTGCCACCTTCTCAATCCGCTCAAGAACACGACGGAGCGGTGGTGAATCACCCACTATTTCATAGCGACTCTCAACCTGGCTCCGGAGTTCCTCCATGCTTTCTGTGAGACCCTTCAACTCCAATGCTCGGCGAAAAGTGACTAAAAGGCGATCCGTATCCAAAGGTTTCTGCAGGAAGTCATAAGCACCCTTTCGGGTCGCCTCCAGCGCGGTATCGATAGTCCCATGACCCGAAATCATGATTACCAGAGACTGTGGACTTTCATACTCAAGCCTAGCAAGCACTTCCAGGCCATCCATTGCTGGCATCTTTACATCCAAGAACACTAGGTCTGGCTGGAATGCGTTAGCCAGCAGAAGAGCGTCTGGCCCATCCTCTGCTACACGGACTTCTTGACCCTCATACTCAAACACCTGTGCAAGGGCGTCACGAATTCCCTTCTCGTCATCGACGATCAACACTCGGGCCATCTAGTTTTCCCCATCTTTAGCAAATTCTTCTATTTCAGGATTAGCTGATAAAAAGAGACTATCGCCTTGCACAAACGCCGACTCTATGCCGTCGGGTTTCGGTATCAATAGAGCATTCCGAGGTAGGGCCTTTCGTCCTTCTCGTCCGAAGGCTGTCAAGATTGCGGGTATCAGACTTGAGGGCATCGGTATCTTGACCATCCAGAGTTTATTGATGATCAAAGAAAAATAGCTTTGATCTAGTGACGCGATTACACCCTGCATTTCAACCGTCATGGTATCTGGTAGAAGCCCAATGATTTCATCCAGTTTTGGCAGACCCGGAAACTCCCCCGCAATAACAAGCCCAGATAACCTGACTTGTCCTTCTTCAAATCCTACTCTCGGCTCTAGTAGGCCTGGAGGTATGATCCCCGGAATCGCATAGCGGACCACTGATGATATCTCGACGCTACTTAGTGCAAGCTTGTCATCTGATTCACCCCAGCGCAGTTGCTCAACACGATCCATCGTGAGATCAGAGAGGGCTAGGCTAGGGTGGACATCCTCTATACATCCCTGACAGATATCTGCATCTAGAAAACGATTGACTGGGATGAGGCCCCATCTCAAGCCTGCGTATGTAGCGGGAATGAGAAGGCCTAAAAGCATCAATTTCTTCATACACTACCTAGCCTTCTCAAGCAGAGGCCAGCTTAGCACTGGAAACTACATTATAACGGGCACCATTCTTGGATAGCTGACTACGGATAAGATTAATCCTATCTACCTTCAATGCCCCAGTGAAATCCAACTCGGCGAGCAACTTATCAAGTCCACGAAACATACCCGCGCCATCCTTTCCCTTTGCTCGAGCAAGTGTGATATGCGGATGGAATCTCCTCATTTCAGACTCGAAACCACACTCGGCCAAAGCCCGCTCTAGATCCTGCTTCAAGCACCTGAGTTTGGGGCTTGCGCCGAGCCCAAGCCAAATCAGATTTGGAGAACGAATACTCGGGAAAGCACCAAACCCACCCAGAACAATCGAAAATACTGCGTTCTTGTTCGCCACCTCGGACATTGTTTCCTCGATTTGCTCTACCCGCTCACTATTCACATCTCCAAGAAATTTCATTGTAATATGGAAGTGTTCTTTACGGATCCAACGCAAGGGAAAATCCTCCTCCCGTAAAAGCTGAGTTGCACTCTGGATCCGCTGGCACTCCCTTTTGGGGAGATTCAAGCCTATGAAGAGGCGCATCTGACTTTGATTCAATGGTTGAATTAGAGGAGGCGCGTTTTGATACCAGTAACACCCTGATAACTAATGACTTGATCCATTATTTTGGGCGTGAACGGATAAGGTAGGTACCAGTCCTGTGAGGCGTCGAGATATCATGACAAATATCCCGTCCAACAAGAACAGAAATAGACCATGGGTTGTGTTACTTATCAGTGCTCTATAGGATGGCCGGCGCTACTTGGGGGTACTCATCAAAAAATCGTCCGGAGAGTGTGAATGAGGTTAGCTGTTCTTAAGGAAACCTGTTCCACGGAAAACAGAGTCGCGTTGGTTCCCTTAGGTGTTAAAGCTTTGGTGAAGCGGGGACTCACTGTGACTGTCCAATCAGGTGCAGGGGAAACATCTGGAATCTCGGACCTCATCTACCAGGAAGCCGGCGCTGAAATCGCAAGCAACGCCCAGGACACCCTCAAGGATGCGAAAGTTGTTTTGGTTGTTAATCCGCCGCCTTCTAATGCGCTTGACCTGCTTTCTGAGGGCTCGATACTGGTAGGATTTCTTGACCCATTGTCGAATTCTGAGCTAGTAAGTCGACTTGTAGAACTAAATGTTACTGGGATTTCCATGGAACTCGTCCCTCGAATTACAAGGGCCCAATCCATGGATGCCCTCTCCTCACAAGCTACTGTGGCGGGCTATAAGGCAGTTTTACTAGCTGCTAACCACCTTCCAAAATTTCTACCGATGTTTACTACGGCTGCAGGCACGATCCGGCCAGCCAAAGCACTTATACTCGGGGCAGGAGTTGCGGGACTTCAGGCAATTGCCACAGCAAGAAGGTTAGGAGCAGTCGTAGAGGCCTTTGATGTGCGACCAGCTGTAAAAGAACAAGTTGAGAGCCTAGGTGCATCATTCCTTGAATCAGAAGAAGAGGTCACTGCTGAAGGAGAAGGGGGATATGCGAAAGAGCTCACAGAAGACCAGCATCATAAGGAACTTGAACTGATCGGTGATGCACTAGCAGATACGGATATCGTGATCACTACTGCTCAAATTCCTGGCAGAGAAGCCCCGGTCCTCATCACTGAAGATATGGTTAAAACCATGAAATACGGGTCAGTGATCGTTGACCTCGCCTCTGAAAGCGGAGGTAATTGCGAACTGAGCGAGGCTGGAGAAACCGTACTAGCACACGGAGTCCAAATTCTGGGTCCTTCAAATCTACCAACGAGCATCCCAGTACACTCCAGCCAAATGTATTCAAAAAATATTGTCACCCTAATCAGCGAATTTCTTGGGGAAGATGGTGAACTCCAATTGGATTTTGAAAATGATGTGGTAGGACCCTCTACCGTAACACACGGGGGTGAGGTTCGGAATGAACGTGTACAGTCGGCAATGCGATCAAATAGCCTGTGAACCGGGCTAACAACTTCACCTCCCAGGAGAACTAATGGGCGAGTTTGACTTGATGACCGGGCTTTACGTATTCGTGCTAGCCACCCTCGCAGGCCGTGAGGTGATCACAAAGGTCCCGCCGACTCTACATACCCCGCTCATGTCAGGTGCCAACGCGATTTCAGGAATTGCAATCGTAGGAGCAATCATCGTTGCAGCAAAAGCAGAAGGCACGCTTCAGGTGACACTTGGAGTTATTGCCATCGCCATGGCTACAATCAATGTGATCGGTGGATTCATGGTTACCGATCGGATGCTTGCCATGTTCAGGAAGAGGTAGAGGTAATGGAGACCGTTATCCAGCTAACTTATCTGCTTTCCGCGATCCTATTCGTTGTTGGCCTGAAGCGCCTGCAGTCACCTGCGACAGCCCGCAAAGGGAACAGTCTCGCAGCCTTGGCAATGCTTCTCGCTATCATCGCGACAGTCCTTGAGACTCAAATCCTGGACTGGACTTGGATCCTAGTGGGGATCGCCCTAGGTGGAATGATCGGTGGAGCAGCAGCTCGTTCAGTCGAGATGACTGCAATGCCTGAACTCGTGGGCATCTTCAACGCTTTTGGTGGCGGAGCTTCTGCACTCGTGGCAATAGCTGAGTTCCTTGCAACACCTGGGATTGGAGCAAGCACCACAGGAGTAACTATCCTGCTTGGCACCTTAATCGGAAGCGTGACCTTCTCTGGTTCGTTCATCGCGTTCGCAAAATTACAAGGCCTAATGACTGGGAATCCAATCACTTTCCCATTCCAAAATGCATTCAATGCCCTGTTATTCATAGCTGCTATCTCTCTAGGTGCAGTGACCCTTGGTGTATTCGGATCTGGAGATCCTCAAACACTCTTCTACGTGTTCTGCACCTTCGCTCTCATACTCGGAGTATTGCTTGTGATTCCGATTGGTGGAGCGGATATGCCAGTCGTAATCTCACTACTCAACTCCTACTCTGGCCTAGCAGCCAGTGCTGCCGGCTTCGTGATCGGTAACACCGTCCTAATTATCTCAGGCGCGCTTGTTGGCGCCTCTGGACTAATCCTCACACAACTCATGTGTAAGGGGATGAATAGGTCTCTGGCCAACGTCGCCTTCGGTGGCTTTGGTGGAAGTGCGGGCGTTGATCGATCTGAGATTGGTCAACGGCCAGTGCAGAGTGCTGACGCGGAAGGGGTAGCAGCTGAACTAGGATATGTTAATTCGGTCGTGGTGGTGCCCGGATATGGACTAGCTGTGGCACAGTCTCAACATGAACTGCGGAAGGTGGGGGATCTACTAGAGGAACGCGGAGTTGACGTAAAATATGCGATCCATCCCGTCGCTGGTCGTATGCCAGGTCACATGAACGTTCTGCTCGCAGAAGCAGACGTGAGCTATGATAAGCTCTACGATCTCGATGAGATCAATGACGATTTTGGAAATACTGATGCAGTGTTGGTTGTTGGAGCAAATGACGTCGTGAATCCTGCTGCGAGAGATCCACAATCTGTCATTACTGGAATGCCGATCTTGGATGTTGATCGGGCAAGAAGAGTCATCGTAATGAAACGCAGTCTTTCACCGGGCTTTGCTGGTATCGACAACGACCTCTTCTACATGGATAACACGCTTATGTTTTTTGGCGATGCGAAAGAATCCATGGCGGAACTAGTGCGTGAAGTGAGAGAGCTGGCCTAAGTAAATTTTCTCTAGCCACACCGAAGGTCTAGGGCACAGAGAAATCAATCAAAGCATTTCAGGAAGGAACACCATCTTCGTATGCGGCCGCTTCCTGAAGTAGTTCCCACAAACGCTGCACATGCAGATGTGTCGTCTTGAGATTTCCGATTGAAACCCTAAGGCATGTTCGACCACGAACTACGGTATGGGTTATGAAGGCTTCACCACTCTTATTAACACGGTCCATAATCCGATGATTGGCATCGTCCAGCGCAGTGGCATCCAATTTCTCAGAGATAAATCGAAACGCCACAAGAGATAAAGGGGCCGGTGCAACACGCTCCCATTCGGGCGCAGCATCAACCCAAGATGCTAACGATTGTGCTAACTGCACATGATTGCGCAATCGGTCAATGATTCCCTGCTGACCAAAATAACGTAGCACAAACCAAAGCTTGATCGCCCGAAATCGGCGCCCTAGTGCTACACCGTAGTCCATCAAGCTCCGACCCGCTTCTATTTCTGGGGTTTTCAGGTATTCCGGAACAATCGAAAAAGCACGCTTCAATACCTCAGGACGACGACAGTATAGGAGCGAACAATCCACGGGAGTAAATAACCACTTATGTGGGTTGACTACGATCGAGTCAGCAATTTCCCAACCGTTAAAGAGCTTACGGAGTTCAGGGATGATTGCAGCCGGCCCCCCGTAGGCCGCATCCACATGAAACCATAAGCCAAATTCTTGAGCCAACTCGGCGATTTCACCTACAGGGTCGATTGCGGTCGTTGATGTCGTCCCTAATGTCGCTACCACAGCCACCGGTTTTAGTCCCGATGCAATATCTTCTTGAATCACAGATCTTAGGGTGGATGAACACATACTGAATTCCTCGTCAGTCCTGATCGTTTGGTATCCAGATCGTCCGAATCCCAGAGCCAAGGCAGCCTTTTCTATTGAAGAGTGAGCTTCCTCAGATGCATAGATGCGACCAGGAGCCTGCTGGAACATCCCCTCATTCCGCACCTCTGGATACGCCACTTCTCGGGCAGCTGCAAGTGCGTGCAGAGAGGAAGAAGAAGCTGTATCGTTGATGGTTCCATCGAATGAAGAAGGCAGCCCGAGTAGTTGCCGAAGCCAGTCAACTGTCAATTCTTCCAATTCCGTACCGGATGGCGAACTTCGCCAAACCATCGCGTTCACATTCAGAGCAGCGGCAAGCATCTCACCTAGAATCCCCGGCCCCGATCCAGTCATAGCGAAGTAACCGAAGAAAGAGGGATGATTCCAGTGGGTCAGGCCGGGTACTATCACGTCCCGGAAGTCGCTTAAGGCATCAGTAAGCGACTCACCCTGCACAGGAGGGGTTGCTGGCAAGACTGACCGAATATCTCCTGGCTGGACACTGGGTAGCACCGGTAACGATCCGACACCTTCCAGATAATCAGCAATCCAATCCGCTACTTCGTGAGCGAGTGCCCTGAATTCCTCTACAGGGATATCTGTGCCCAAATCAGTTGAAACAGGAGACATCATAGCATAAGAGGCAACAGAGTAGCCAAGTTAGAGGATCGAATAGGTCTAGCACCAAAACTTTGAAGACGGCCGGTTTCGGAGGTCAGCCAACCTCCGTATCTGAAGTTCCCGTCCAAAGACTAAGAAAAACTGAGACAGTCGTACCTTGTCCAGTAGCACTATCTACTTCAACTGTTCCTCCCCAAGACTCCACAATTCGTTTTACGATAGGCAGGCCCAGGCCGGCACCTGTGGAGCGCGTCGAGAACTGTGGTTCGAAAATCCTTGGAAGCAACTCTTTAGGGATTCCAGTACCGTCATCTACAACCGCAAGCACAACCCGGCCATTTATCTGGTTACCTAAGATTCGCACTATACCACCCTCTGTGACCGCAACCCGAGCATTCTCAAGAAGGTTGATCAAAACTTCCTTCAATTCAGATGCACGAGCTCGGATTGGTGGAAGATCTAGGGCTATTTCTTGTTCAAACAGAGCTGTGGTAGAAGACCCTCCTCCGTAAAGAGCCATGACGTCATTGACAATTTCATGCAGATAAACCTGGCCAACCGGGATCTCATCTTCTCCCCCCGGTGCGCCATACTTAGAGAAACTCTGCGCAATTCCCGCTAGCCGTTCAATCTCACCTAATATGGCATCCACATTCTTGACGAGTATATCGTCGAAATCTGCACGGCTGTCTTCCCTGGCTCTTCTTATGTGTTGGATGCTGAGCTTGATCGGGGTAAGAGGGTTCTTGACTTCGTGGGCAACCTGCCGAGCCATCTCACCCCAAGCCAACACTCGCTCTGTCTCTAACTCATCTGTTATATCGTCCATAGCCACTACCACCCCACGTCCCCCACTGGTGGTACCTAAGCGTCTCGCGCGAACTCTCACGCGGCTTTCTTCTACTTGAATCTCAGTATCGGCCTCAGTTGCAGAACCTTGGAAGAAGTTATTGAACCAAATGGAAAGATCCTCTGCGAATGGACCTTTTCCTGGTAGAGGCTGTCCCACGACAACCTTAGAACCAAAGAGATGCTCAGCTCTTGGGTTGACCAAGGTCACTCGTCCATCCTGATCCAAGGCCACCATCCCCACGGCAGCTTCTTCCATGATCGCCTGGGTACGGCGCGATGTTCGTACCAATTGGTGCCGAGCACGGCGCACCCTATTAACCATTCGATTAAAGGCTCTGAATACTGCTCCGAACTCATCCTTTCTCTCATTCGGGAGTCTTAAGTCCAGATTTCCTGAACCAACACCTTCGGACGCAACCTGCAGTGCACGGATAGGGCTCGTGAGTGCTCGGCCCGCCATCCAGGCAAGTATTAGTGAGAGTGCAGCACCCACTAACATCACAAAGCCAAGAAGTTCGATCAGATCCATCCTCTGGATCGCAGTAGCCCCAGCGCTCAGCGGCACTTGAGCACCGAGTATATCTCCGTCCGGGAGTCGTCTATATGCAGTGACGTACGTTAGCCGTCCCAATGATGTCTCGGTAAATTCCCGAACTCCCTCCCGACCATCTAGCAAATAATTCTGTGTGAATGGCATCCAGCCCTCGTAAAGGCCCAACTCCACCAACTCCGCTACGCCACCTCCACCGCGGAGTTCACCATTGCGATACTCTAGAAGCTCCGCTCCAACTTGAGTTGCAAGCCGTTCCATGCGACTACCGGGACCTGGATCAAGCGAGAGATACCAACCAGCGGCATCCTCTACGACTCTCTCGGCAACTACTCGAGCCGACGTACTAGATGCTTGAGTAAGGGTCCTGTATGCCAGGGTACCAAAAAGCGCGTTCGCCAACGCGAAGAATCCAAATAGCGCTAGTGTTACTCGGGCACGAAAGGAAATCACTAGCCCTGAGATCCTAGTCTCCGATGGGACTACATTAAGCAGCAGCCCTCGACCAAGAACCCAAAACGCTGAGAATACCAAAAGGTTGAGCACTAACAGTAGGGATCCTCGTGCGCTTGCAAGAAGCGATCCCGGAAGACTAATACGAATATGTGCATGGTAGTTCGCATTACTGAATGCAATCGCCATCTCCCCCTGCCACCCAGAGGTCGTCCGCTGCCAGATAAGAGAGTCACTACCCAGTGGGTCACTAGAAAGAATAGGAATCAGTGTAATCGGATCTGTCTCCGATGGCAGACCACCTCGCACCAGGGAGGCGAGAGGAGAGCGAGCACCCTCAGGAGGCAGCGGCGGTGCGATAGCTGTCAGAACTTGTCCACTGGTCAAAGGAAGGGCCATCACGTATCGGGCGTCATCACGATGCGGTCGAAGCATCCTGAATTCTCCTGACTCCTGAGCCTCACGGACTGTTACAGCTAGGTCGTCCGAAGGATCGCCGTCGATTCCAATCCTCAGTTCCTGACTATTCTCGCCCGCCTCGTCCCACATCGTCAGCCGCAAAGCAAACAATTCCTCCGCCAGACCACTCGCCCGCCAAGCCTGGTAAAGAACATCAACGTCACCCCTTCCCGAACCCACAAGAGAATCTGCTAAGGAACCGAGTCGAACTAATCCATACTCAAGATCGGGATCTTCAATGGCTGCAGCTTCGACGAGCTGAAGACCACCCGCAGTCATTCTCGCATTCACATGGTCAAGCAATGCATTGGGGACAGCAGCAGTGGTTGCAATCACGATTGCAAGTAACCAACCAACTATGGGCCGATGCTCATCGGACCACGCTGTCATCGCCACTGCCGCTGTAGCAGTGGGAATTGCCCACAATGCGATCCACCCCACAGGTAGGAATGCTCCGTTCAGCACTAAAGTGCCACCTACGGCTCCCAGCATAACAGCCAAGGCCACTGTTACCAGCGTCCAACTCTTATGAGCACTTCTATGGGACCGTGTCAACCAGAGTACAGAGGCCACGATCAATCCAAGCATTGCGGCCAATGCCATTTCATAAACGATCCACTCAAAACGATCTGAGCCCAAAGAGAGTGGCTGTAGCCCTGATCTCACCCAAACAATTACAAACGGAAATAGAAGTGCCGCAGATAGTGCCGCAGCCCATACTGGCATAGCGACCTTAGGACGCGGCAGAACAGCGAATCCAGTGAAACCTGCGATAGCGAGGAGCGCCAGTCGTCCAAGAGATATCTTCAACACACTTGGCCACAGGGGAAGAGCAAAAAGAGTCCCTTCGAAGATCCTCTCTAACCCGGCTATCTCTTGAAGAGGAAGTAAGGCTAGAAGGAAAAGAAGCCCCCCAGCTGCAACAACACCCGCTGATCGCTTTGGCACACCTTCAACTGCAAGAAGTAGCCATGCTACAAGTAACCCACTGGATACAAGCCATCGCCAACGGGCTAAAACTTGTTCAGCGCGACCCACTGCGTCAGGTCGCTCAATTAGAACCTCGAACAGTCTCTCTTGATCTGGAAGTAAAAGAGGTACTAGGCCCTCTGAATTCGTTGTATCCCCTGGATTGATGCGAATGCTTTCACCCGTAAGTTCTAGGAAATCAGACCCGAAATCTCCTAAGCGAGCCCCTATTTCTAACGGTAAATCAGTTCGCATGAGCTGTGCAGCTACTGCTACTCCACCGTCCGGTACCAGTGCAGTTACATACAGATAGCCGAAGAGCGGTAGATCAACATAGGCGTAGCGTTCCTGCCCAGCTTGAACCTCTTCGGGCACCTTGCCGCGGTGCATGCCATCCCATATGCGAAGCCTTCCATCCGAATCATAAAGAGCCAGTGCTGAGACTCCGTGCTGCATACGAATGTCCTGTATTGTCGGGACATCTTCCAGCCGCTCGAATTCAGTTATTCCGCGAGCCAGTTGATCCGCAGCAGCTTCGCTCGAGCTCAAGCGAGCTTGAAGTTGATCTCGGAGTTGTTCGCCAACCTCCGCCTCTCTTGCTGACCAAAGTGTATTCCAATTTGCTGATAGGTCACGCCCCTCGAGGTCTGCAAAGGTTCCCGTAAGAATCCCAACGACTAGGATTATCGATGCGCTAAACCAGATTACACCTCGTTCGCGTACCCCTCCCAAAAACCCTAAGACGATACTGAGTGCGGCAAACCCCAACAGGAGGCTACTTGGAGAAGCAACCCACAGGGACAGAGACACCAGAGTGATCCAGGGGCCAATCCAGCCTAATGTCTGACGCATACTACGCCACTCGGTAAATAGACGGTTCACTTCAGATCAATAGTGTGCCGCAGCACGTACTGCACCTTTGGCTCAGAATCATCCTTCTCTCCGTTTGCACAAGTCATTAGGGAACCATCAGACGGTGTGCTACTCCCGATAACTGTCACTGCTTGTTACAGATTTTCCTTCTACTGAGATCCTCTCACACGTTTTATAGAATTTATGAGCACTAACTTCTCTAATGATATCAATACTTGCGAATGCTATCATAAATCACATAAGGCTTATTACTGTGAACGCTATCCAACCCAAGGTGTATACCACTGATGAATCTGCTCTTGCACATTGCCCACTCCTTCTTCTTGGGTCTCTATATCACGAGCTTCGCTCTCGTTGTACCGCTGGGGTTATACGCTCAAAGTGTGGTCGTCGACCAGGGAACATTTGGTCTGAGTATTCACGGTGAAAAAATTGGCACAGAAGACTTCATTATTCGACGAGCAGGGCTTGGTAATGAAGCTGCTTTCATTTCACGCGGAGTGGTTGTTCGTGCACTGAACGGCACTTCAGAAGAGTTTACGACCCTCTTGAGGGTAACCGCGACCGAAGGCACCGCAGCTGGTTACGAATTCAAGTCATCTAGACCAGCACCAATTGAGATTATGCTCAATATCTCCGGTCCCAGGTACTTTTCTAGATTTATATCTGGAGAAGGTCAAGAAGAGAGAGAGTTTCGGGCAGAGCGTGGCACCCGGATCGTAGAACACCAGGTAGCTCATCATCTTTATTTTCTAGGAAATGTGCTAAATGACTCCATCATTCATGTGATCGAACCATTGTCCCGCACTGATAGACAGTTCTTGGTTTCGGCACAGCAGGACGAAGAAATCCGTCTTGGTCGTAACCGTGTTGTAGCTCGACGGGTTATGTTTACGAGTGCTGACGGGAACCGGATCGTTTGGTTCGACAGACAAGGCCGTGTACTAAGGGTAGAAATCCCGAGAATCGGATATCTCGCCGTGCGTGAAGATCTCGTTGGTTGATTTTAGCTACCCCCTAACAACATTCATCTCAGATCAAGTGTCTCTTTAGGGGCATCCTTTTATCAACCGAATGCAGGATAGATCCAATAGGACCGGTAAGAGAATGACGGTCACTAAACTCTCAACTCTGAACAGCAAGCCTAACTAGATCATTAAACAAGAAATGACAAGCCATCCTAAAATAGTTCGTGACCAAACTGGAAGCAGACCAGCCCTCAGCAATATGACCATTCCAAAAATGTCGGCGAAGAAAAATCCCAGTGCGACTTCACTTTCGAATACTAAAATTTCTCTATCTGTACTAGCTCTAATCCTTATCGGTGTCACCACACCCCTCTGTGCTCAACAAGTATCAGCCAGATCTGTGTCACTCGCTGAAGCACTCGATATAGCAAGGGAAAACAACCCCAGTTTCCTGCAGTCAAGAAACGACGAGTCACTCTCAGATTGGGATGTGCGACAAGCTTATGCGGCCCTGTTACCCAGCGCCTCAGCTGGTTCTGGTATCTCATGGCAAGGACCTGGTGAGCAGCAATTCGGAAGCTTGACACTCGGAGATCTGGGCTTTGGAGACCAACCCTCATACTACTTCTCCAATTACAATATTGGCCTCAACTACTCAATCGATTGGAGAACGATCAAGGGACCAGCACAGGCGAAAGCACAGAGGGGTGTCACGCTTGCACAGATTGATCTCGCCGAAGCGAGTCTAGTCTCAACCGTAACCAATTCTTACGTAGAGATGCTCCGACAACAGGAGGCTCTGAGATTAGCTGAACAACAACTTGAGAACAGCCAGTTCAACCTCCGACTGGCCCAAGGCCAGCTAGAAGTGGGCTCAGTAACACCAATAGATGTTGGACAAGCTGAGGTCCAAGTTGGTCGTTCTGAAGTCGTAGTGCTTCGGACCCGTAACTCTTTGTCTACAAGTAAGATGAGGCTCCTTCAGCAGTTAGGCTTAGGAGTCAATGAAGACATCACGTTGTCAACTGATTTCACACTTTCAGAGCCTACCTGGAATCTTGAAACTTTGACAGCCATGTCGCTTGATCGAAACCCAACACTTCGCTCAAGACGAAGGTCTAAGGAAGTAGCAGACATCGGAATAAGCTCGGCGCGCTCTTCCTATTTTCCATCCCTATCCATCTCAACCGGATGGAGTGGGTTCACTCGAGAGGCTAGCAACACAGACTTCCAGATAGCACAGGCCCGTGCTCAGGTCGCTTCATCTGTAGCTCAGTGTGTGCAAACCAATAATCTGTACTCGCGCCTCGCCGATCCTCTTCCGCCGTTTGATTGCTCCCGATTTGCATTCACAGATGAACAGAGGCAGGGGATCCTCAATTCAAATAGAGCATTCCCGTTCAACTTCCAGGGCTCTCCACCTAGTGTCTCTCTTCGCCTTCAAATCCCGATTTTCCAAGGTCTCAGTCGAGAACGGAACCTGCAGGCAGCACGCCTTCAAAGAGATGATATGGTGCAGCAGATACGGGAACAGGAGTTAGCACTAGAGGCGGATCTATCGATTGGTATCGCCAATGTCCAAACAGCTTACGAGAGTGCTCTCTTGGAGGAACGCAACCGAGAGTTAGCTGATCAACAGCTAACTCTCGCACGTGAACGCTATCAGTTGGGAGCAATCACCTTCGTTGAACTCGTAGACGCGCAAACCTTACTGGCTCAGGCAGAAAGGGACCGGATAGCAGCGGTCTTCGCTTATCATGACGCAGTGACTAGTCTCGAAGTACTTGTTGGAACATCCCTTCGAAACTGAAACCTACCAAACCAAAGAAGAACGATCTAACAAGAGATATGAAAAAACGAACTAAGGTTGTCATCGGGATTATCGGCATCATCTTGTTAACGTCTGCCGCAGCATTCCAGACGATGTTTCGAGGTGACCGAGGAGTCGATGTTCGTATCGAGGAAACCCAAAGACGTGACCTTGTTGAGGTCGTAACAGCAAGTGGGAATATCAGGCCTCGACGAACAGTCAATATTAGTTCTGATGTTTCTGCTAGAGTTGCAGAGCTATTAGTTGATGAAGGCCAGGACGTCCAACAGGGACAAGTGCTGCTTCGCTTAGAGCCGGATCAATACGAAGCATCGCTATCACGTACCCAAGCATCTCTCGCTCAAGCACAAGCGCAGCAAACTCAACAAGAGGCGAATCTCCTACGTACACAGCGCGACCTAGATCGCCTGCTGGCTCTACGGTCCCGCGATTCTATATTGGTGAGTCGTCAACAGATCGATGATGCACGCACTAATCTAGATGTCTCAGAAGCAACTCTTGCCTCAGCAAGACATGGAGTGTCACAGGCTCAGGCTGCGGTTGAGGAAGCTGCCGAACAGGTCTCGAAGACAATCTTCATCGCGCCCATGGATGGTAGGGTAACAAGACTGAACGTTGAAGAAGGGGAGACCGTTATCATCGGTACGATGAACAACCCGGGCTCACTTGTACTTACAATCTCTGATCTTTCTGTAATTGAAGTTGTTGTCCAGGTAGACGAAACTGATGTCCCTCAGATTTCGTTAGGTGACAGTGCCACAATTCGGATTGATGCCTTCTCTAACGAGTATTTCTCCGGCCGGGTCACAGAAATCGGTAACTCAGCAATCAACCCTCCATCTCAGCAATCAGCGGGTCAGCAGGCTGCGATCGACTTTGAAGTTGTGATCACACTAGATGAGACGGGTACATCCCTACGACCAGACTTGTCCGCTACAGCTGACATCGTCACCGAAATACGTAGAAGTGTTCTTTCAGTTCCAATCATCGCAGTGACGGTTAGAGAGACTGAATCTTCAGAGAATCAATCTGCCGATCTTAATCAATCAACTGACAGGACTGCTCCGGGATCCGGTGATTCCTCTCAAGGAGAAGATTACTCTCCGGATGAGGAAGGCGTCTTCACTGTCGTTGATGGCACTGTCACGTTCACCCCCATAAAACTGGGTATCGCCGGTCAGGAATATTTTGAGGTCCTTGCTGGTATTGATGTTGGAGACAACTTGGTCGCAGGTCCTTACCAGATGATCCGCCAACTACAAGACGGGGATCTAGTAAGGAATGTGGATGATGAAAGCACCGGCGGCTTCCAGTTCAGCATCGGTGGTGGTGGTGGTGGTGGTGGTGGTGGCAGCGGGTTTAGGATCAGAATTGGTGGATCTGATTGATGCTGACTGAAGTTTCACTAGCAGGCTGAAGGATTAGATGCAGGTCTGGGAAGGCGTCATCCTCGCGATGCAACAGCTTCGATCCGAGAAGCTGAAAAGCTTTTTTAGCCTTATAGGTGTGATCCTTGGGGTAATGTTCTTGATCGTAGTTGTGACGATCATCGAGGGCCTAGATCGTTATGTACGTGAAGAAGTTACCTCACAGGTATTCGGCGTAAGTACCGTCACACTTCGCCGCTGGCCCGAAGTTGATATCAATAGCGACGAGGAGCGGTGGCGTCGTCGGATGCGAGCACCCCGGCTTCGCTACGAGGATGCAGAAGCGATCCGTGCCAGACTCACGATCCCAGCACGAATCGCAATCCAGAGCAGCTCCGGTGGAACGGCAGTTGCAGATAATGGTCGCACTGCCACCGGAGTTCAGCTGATCGGAGCATCCCCCGAGGTGTTTCCCATCCGCAACCTCAAGATTGACCGTGGTCGAGCTTTCACGGAACAAGAAGCTGCAGCCGGAACTCCAGTCCTCGTATTGGGTTTTGAAACTTCTGAAGTCCTTTTCGAAGACCTTGATCCAATCGGACATACAGTCCGTTTGAGGGGGTTCCCCTACAGGGTGATCGGTGTACTCGAAGAGCGGGGCTCACTGTTCGGAATGTCACTCGACAACTTTGCAGTCGCTCCTCACCAATCACCGATTCAAGCTGTACTCAACCCTCCCGGTATTGTGGATGAAGTAATTATCCAGACCGTCAACCCGGATCGCCTTCTTGAGGCTCAAATGGAGGCAGAGGGTATCATGAGGACCAGGCGTCTGTTAAGGCCCTCGGAAGCAAATAACTTTGCTTTGGAAACTGCGGACGATGCCATAAGCTTTTGGGATAATATTTCCCGTATACTCTTTACGGCATTGCCAGGTCTCGTGGCCATATCTTTGGTGGTTGGTGGGATCGTTATCATGAATATCATGCTGGTCTCTGTGATGGAGCGTACCCGGGAGATCGGAGTGCGAAAGGCACTGGGAGCGCGGCGCCGAGATATCCTGGCGCAAGTCCTCATCGAATCGGCAACTCTCTCCACAATGGGTGCGATTCTCGGAGTCCTCGCAGGCATCGGAATCGCCACACTCGTAGCATCGCTCTCACCGATGCCTGCCGCAGTCAGCGCCAAGTGGATAGCGCTTGGAGTTGCTCTCGGTATGAGCGTGGGCATCGTAGCTGGAGTATACCCAGCTTCTCAGGCTTCTAAGCTAGATCCTGTGGATGCACTCCGGTATGAATAAGCCCAAGCCGCAAGAGGGAGCATCGAGATTGGCCGCACTTAATGAGGGCCTCAGGATAGCCTTTGAGGCGATACGTACCAACACTATTCGTTCGATGCTCACAATTCTTGGTGTCGCAGTCGGTGTATCGGTTGTCGTAGCTCTAGCCGCTGTCATTACCGGGATCCGGACTAGTGTTATGGAAGCGTTCGAGGCTAGCGGCCCCAATAATTTTATGGTTACCCGCTTTGATTTCACAGCGGTGCGAATTTCGGATGTAGGCAATGGTCGGCCTCCATGGTGGAACAAGCCTGAGATTGAGCCTGAAGAAGCTCGTGCCCTAATGAATCTTCCAACGGTCGATGAAGCCCTATACACATTTCAATTTTCCACCGACATGTCCTTTGAGGGCCACCAGGTACGTGGTGTACAGTCGACGGGGTACTCCTCCGGATGGCCAAAATACACGCTTGGCGACTTCATCGCCGGGAGGGACTTCACTCCTGCGGAGGTTGACCAAAACCGATCCGTGGTTGTCCTGTCCTCTGAATTGGCTACAGAACTTTTTGGCCAACGTGATCCAATCGGAAGACGCGTCCGAATGCTCAACCGGTGGCGCGGAACACAAGAGCCGTTTTCAGTAGTTGGCATATTTGAGAACGAACCCAATGTTTTTAGCGATGCGGTTGAGCACTGGGCCATCTTCCCGTGGACAGCCGCCAACAGGAGGTTGCGTCAATCAACCTCTCAAGCACAAATCATGATTGTGCCAATAGATTCCGTTTCCATGGAACGTGCTCAGGATGAGGTGATCGCAACAATCAGAGGAATGAGAGGACTCGGGCCTAGGGACGAGAATAATTTCGCTGTGCTCGGTTCTGCTCAAATCCTTGATCTCTTTAATCAACTGACTGCAGTCTTCTTCTTGGTGATGTTTGCACTTTCGTCAGCTGGCCTGCTTGTGGGTGGAGTGGGAGTTATTGGGATCATGCTCATAAGTGTTACAGAACGAACCAGAGAAATTGGTGTCCGAAAGGCCGTTGGAGCGACCAGAAGGGAGATCCTCTGGCAATTCCTTGTTGAGGCATCAGCTTTAACAGCTATGGGTGCCGGTGTAGGTATGTTCATGGGTTGGGGACTCGCAACTGGTATCGCTACCTGGACTCCACTCCCAGCTAAGATTCCGGTGTGGGCTGTCGGGACAGCGCTCGGTATGGCATCACTCACGGGCATGCTCTTCGGTCTCCTGCCAGCAATCCGTGCGAGCCGCCTAGAGCCAGTTGCTGCCCTCCGTTTCGAATGACTGAAAACGGCGAGATACAAGCGTTGCGAAAGCCACTTGACGTACTCGCAGTCATGGCACATCCAGATGATGCAGAACTCCTCTGTGGAGGTACGCTCATCAAGAGTACTCGCCAAACTCACCGGGTTGGGGTTATTGACCTCACAGCGGGTGAAATGGGAAGCTCCGGATCAGCTGCTATTCGAGGTACGGAGGCGGGCCACGCCGCGGAAATCATGGGGCTTGTAGAACGGCGGTGCTTAGGTCTACCAGACGCAGCACTTGAGAACGACCGGGAGTCCCGTCATCTCCTAGTTGAACATCTACGAGCCCTTCGGCCTACAACTGTGATCACTCATTGGCCTGTTGGCCGCCACCCTGACCACCGTATTGCAGCCGAACTCGTTAGAGATGCTTGTTTTCTAAGTGCTCTCAAGAAGCTCGATATTGAAGCAGAACCGTTTCGACCAATGAAACTGGTCTACGCAACCGCATTTCGTGAAGACGCATCCCCTCCAGATTTTGTGGTGGATATAACAGACCACATAGACAGGAAACTTGAGGCGGTAGCTGCATATAGTTCCCAGTTTGATGGAGCAACAAAGGGTGGAGAAGTTTTACCAGGAGGGGAACGTCCATTGATAGAGCAAATCCGTATGCAACTAGCCCATTACGGATCGCTTATCCGCGTACCATACGGTGAACCCTTCCGAATCTCAGAGGCACTCGAAGTAGAGGATATTACAAAGCTGGGCGTATCAACTTTTTAGATGCCTGTCTTTACTTTTGTTCTATATCCTACAAACAACCTCGAGAACGATACGACGCCATGATGGCACGTCTGCGCCACCCACTCGCAGAACTCTAGCCTCGGCCACGCCCCCGCTGAGCATCCATCTCCATAGCCAACATCCAATCTCATCTGGGAGGTGCCCAATTGGATCCCCAGAGTCGAGATGCACCCAAACTTCCGGTTTACTTTGTACGGGGGGATCAGCAATGAGTTGGAGCATATCTCCATCCCTAACTGCATCGATATGCTGGTCACGTCCGGCAAAAATGGTACCATGAACGGTAGACCGGAAACATGTCGGACGTCCGGCAGGAAATGGTGGTGCAATCGGCATATTCAATGCTAGCCAGTTAAGGAGTAGGGCCCGGACCGGGGGGCGGTTAACTTACGGATCACGTCCGCTGTAGCAACACAAAACTGGAGTCGAGTACGATCTTATGAAGGCGGTTTACCTTGACCATGCCGCAACGACCCCCATCCGAAATGAGGTTCGCGAGGCAATGGAACCATACCTCTCTGAATCCTTCGGGAACCCTTCAAGTCTTCATAGGTGGGGGCGAGAAGCATCTGCAGCTCTTGAGAACGCAAGGGCTACCGTAGCTGAAACACTCAGCGTAAGCCCCCAAGAAATTTACTTCACCCGTGGAGGAACTGAGTCCGATAATCTTGCAGTTCTTGGCTGCTGCAGGTTCATGAAAGCTCACAAAAAGCAGCTGACATTAGTAGTGAGTGCAATCGAACACAGTGCAGTTCTAGATCCAGCTAAACTCGTTAGAGAGTGGCAGGGGGTAGAGCTGGTTACACTCCCAGTTTCACAAGACGGAGTACTCGACCAGGAACTTCTGAAGTTGGCACTGGAGTCTGGACCTACGGTCGTTTCACTACTGTGGGTGAATAACGAGACAGGACTGGTCTTTCCGATTGCTGAAATATCAGGCCTAGTCAACGAACTGGGTGGCACTATGCACACGGATGCTGTCCAAGCCGTGGGGAAGATACCGGTACACGTCAAAGAGACTTCGATTCACCTACTTACAGCCTCGGGGCACAAGATATACGGCCCAAAAGGTACAGGGATACTTTTCGTTCGTTCAGGTGTGGATTTAGTCCCACTCATACACGGTGGCGGACAGGAACAAGCACTCCGCCCTGGCACTGAAGATGTTGCGGGTGCGGTAGGCTTCGCTTGCTCTTTACAGCTGGCGATTGAAGAACAGCAACAATCGTGCAAAAAACTTACAGAGCTCCGATCTGTGCTTGAGAGACGTCTTCTAGAACTTATCCCTGGACTAAGCATCAACCTGCAAGATGCAGAACGGGCATCACATATCTCAAGTATTGCTATCGATGACGTTGATCGAGAAGATCTACTCGCTGCGCTTGACCTCGAAGGTATAGCAGCATCTGGTGGCTCAGCCTGTGAGAGTGGAAGTACACAGACCAGTCATGTGATCACAGCCTTATATGGCGAGGAACATTCTGCCGCGACCGTTCGATTTTCACTCGGCATAGAGACCACTGAGCAAGACATTGAACAGACCATACTCAAGTTCACTAGTATCGTTACACGACTCCGGAAGCTGGGGGTAGCATCGTGAGCAGGATTCTAATGGCTATGTCCGGTGGAGTAGACTCATCTGTGGCGGCAGCACTTCTTGTAGAACAGGGCCACGATGTCGTAGGTGTCACGATGAAAACCTTCTGTTACTCAGAGACTCCTGATCATTCTAAAACATGCTGTGGACTCGATGGAATAAGTGACGCCAAACGAGTCACCGCCGCACTTGGGATTCCGCACTACGTTTTCGATGTCGAAGAAGCATTTGATCGTGATGTGATTGATGACTTCGTAACCCAATACGCTGAAGGGAGAACGCCAAACCCGTGCGTGCGATGTAACGGGTACACCAAGTTTCGAGATCTTTTGTCTCGAGGTCGCTCCCTTGGTTGTGATCTCATTGCATCCGGCCACTACGTGCAGATCGAGCACACCCACTCCCAATCAAGGATCCTGAGAGGTCAGGACAAACAAAAAGATCAATCCTATTTCCTATGGGCGCTTCCGGACGAGATGCTAAAGAGCTTGTTATTCCCTATTGGCAGCCTCACGAAAGAACAAGTGCGCGAGCATGCTCATACCCAAGGACTGGTGAATGCAAACAAGCCCGAGTCACAAGAGATCTGTTTCGTTCCGACAGGTAATTATCGAGATCTCCTTCGAGAGCGCCTAGGAAAAGTGCACCCCGCTCTACAGCCCGGATATCTAGTACGTAGATCTGGAGAGATCGTAGGAGAACATAATGGCTATGCCGGCTTCACGATTGGCCAGAGAAAAGGACTTGGCGGAGGATCTTCGGAACCCATGTTCGTCCTGAGCATTAATCCGGACACCAAAGAGGTCATCGTCGGCACTCGTGCTGAACTTTTTGATGACATTGTGATTATCAGTGGACTCAACTGGCTGGGAGGACCCATCGAGGATGGTGCAACAGCCTTAGTGCAGTTGAGATATCGAGCTCCAGCTGTACCGGCGCTAGTGAGTCGTGAGGAAGATCAAGTTATTCTAAAACTCCAAGAAGCTCAGCCAGCAGTAACACCTGGCCAATCAGCCGTACTCTTTGATCAAGAAAATCGGTGCTTAATAGGCGGGGGTACAATTGCAAGTGCTCACTCCAGTGATTAATCCCGCTTTCCCCTAACAGTCGCAAACTCTTCCATCGCCTGCTGCTCTTCCTCTGAAAGTTCTTCAAGCACCTGAACTAGCACTTCTACATACTGGTCACCTAAGACACCCTCCTTTTCGACCCCCTGATCCCTTATCCTGAATTTCGTACCTGACTTGGTGCCTTCTGGGATCTTGAGTATCACTTTTTGTCCGGATACTGTTTGGACTTTGATCTTTGTCCCTAGTGTTGCCTGCACAATATTTATCGGTACCACTACGTGAACATCGAGGCCCTGCCTCTTGAAGAAACGATGCGGCTCCACCTTGAAGGTGATAATCAAGTTGCCACGTTTTCCTCCACCGTGACCCTTCACTCCTTGGCCAGAAAGTTGAACTCTAGCACCTGTATCGACCCCACGAGGAACTCTCACCTGAAGCTTGCGTTGCTGTCGGAGAGCCCCCTGACCTGCGCAGGAACCACAAGGCACTCCTGAGATTCTCCCTCGACTAAAGCAGGCTGGACAAGGACGTTTTACGGCAAACCCACCCTGACCAAATGAAATATCCCCGGTCCCACCGCACTCCGGACACCGCTGGCTCTCTGTTCCCGGTTTTGCACCGTTTCCACCACATGTCACACAGTCCTCTGTGAAAGAAACATCGAACGAGACCTTTCCTCCATGTACCGCCGTAAGAAATGGTATCTCAAGGACATATTCTAGGTTTCTGCCACTCTCTCTTCGTCTATTCTGAGTCCCAGAAGAAGCTCTTTTTCCAAGATCGAAAAGTGAGCTAAACAAGTCGGAGAAGTTCCCAAAGCCACCCTCTAGATCCTCGAAAGAAAAAACCTGATGACCTCCCTGAGGCGGACGATTGGAATACCTAGTACCTCCCATACTGAAAGCATCCCCAGAGCGCATCTGGTCATACTGGCTGCGTTTTGTAGGATCACTCAGGACAGAATAGGCTTCACCTACTTTCTTGAACTGTTCAGCAGCCTTCTTGTCACCCCGGTTGGCGTCTGGATGGTACTCCTTAGCCAGCTTCCGGTAAGCCTTCTTTATCGTTTCGTCACCCGCTTTCTCGTTGACTCCGAGAATCTGGTAAAAATCCTTCCTGGCAGGCGCCATCTACCCCCGACCTTACTAGCCGTGCTTGCGGACGCTCACCCGAGCTGGTCGGACGAGGATTCCCTTTAGCAAGCAGCCCTTCTGAAATACCTGGGCTACCGTGTCATCTTCCTCTGCACTCTCAGCCGGAACGCGCATGATCGCTTCCATTCGCTCGGGATCGAAAGAGTTACCAAGTGGATCAATGATCTCAGCTCCTGAGTCCTGGAGGGCACCAAGAAATTTTTTCTCAACAAGATTGATTCCCTCCATGACCCCTTCGACAGTCACGGCATCCACTTCCAGCTGAGCAACTCGATTTAGATCATCAAGAATGTCGAGGAATGAACAAAGGATGTCGGCCTGCGCTCTAGACCAGGACTCTAACCGCTCCTGCTCGTTGCGCCGTTTGAAGTTGTTGAACTCAGCAGCAAGTCTTAAGTGTCGATCCTTTAGATCCTCGAAATCTTCAAGGACTTGGTTGAGTTGCTGGACCTCTTCTTCTGCAATCTCATCGGCATCTGTAATTTCTTCGGCCGGACCGAGATCCTCTTCCTGTGATATTCCTTCCGTCATCATCGTACCTTATGGATCGGGGTTCTATAATTTATAATGGACCCTGCTATCCGTTCAGTGTTGGGGGCCGAATTCTCAGAGAGTTCGTAGCAGCATTGCGAGCGCGGCCTGAGCTGCTCTTTCCCTTACAGCATCACGATCTCCCAAGAAGTCGACCGAACGTGTCATCTTCCCACCATTACTTACAACGGCAAACCACACCCTTCCTACTGGTTTATCCTTTGTTCCCCCACCTGGGCCTGCAACACCTGTCACGGATAATCCCACGTCTGAATCCAGGCGTTTAGAAACCCCCAAGGCCATCTGAAGAGCGACAACCTCTGAGACTGCACCAAATCGGGACAAGTCCTGCTGACTCACATCAAGAGCAGAAATCTTAACCGAGTCATCATATGCGATGACTCCACCAGCGAAGGAAGCAGACGCACCCGGATAGTCCGTTAAGCGCTTAGTGACCAGGCCACCAGTACAACTCTCTGCCACTGCTAACATCAAACCCCGATCTTTTAGGGTGTCTGATACTGATTCGACAATGTCGCCACCGTTGGCATGGTAGCGCCAACGTGCAATCCGAGCATCTAATTCCTGCTCAGCCTGATCAATTAAAGCCTCCGCTTTCCCCGTTGAGACTGCCCGAGCCGTTATCCTAAGATCCACACCCCTCAGATCCGGTAGATACGCGAGTGAGACCTCTCTCATTGCACGCGCGAAAGTAGTGTTTGAGTTGATCGCATCTTCAATTATTTCTGCTAGGCGTGACTCTGGAACTCCTGTGGTGTGAAGCATCCTATGATGGACTGGTGCTATTTTATCCCCAAGCCATTCTTCCAGCAGCTTGCTTAAATCACCAAGAAAAATTCCACGCAGCTCCCGTGGTACACCCGGTAACATTACCACTAGTGTCGAGCCTTCTTCGAAAGCCAGCCCTGGTGCGGTTCCATTTGGGTTATCGAGCACTATTGCTCCCTCGGGCACTTCAACTTGAGAAAGATTTGTCTCAGGAAACTCCCGGTAGCCGCGTGAATGAAACCGGGCTTTAAGATCAGAGAGAAGCCTTTCATTTCGGTGGAGTGGGCGGTCAAACAAGTCCGCTACCGCATTTCTCGTGATATCGTCTTGGGTCGGACCTAGGCCACCAGAAATAAGCACAAGATCGGTAGAGCGGGTTGCCGTCTGCACCACCTCCTGGATACTGATTCGGTTATCTCCGACCGTGTATCCACGAGAAACTACGATGCCCCTTTCCGCCAGTGCACGGCCCAGCCAAGCAGCGTTGGTATTGATAGTCTCACCAAATAAGAGTTCATCCCCAACACTAACAAGTACTGCGCGTGCAAGTTGACTGGTCATGTTACACGCTCCCAGAAGGTTGCGACAAATCTAGGAGAATCCTAGCTCTTGGAACGCACCAAAGACCGATAGGACCACAGATACTCCATCATAGAGTAAATCGTCATTAGAATAGCTAGAGGGAGTGTGATACCACTCCATACTAGAAAAAATCCTTCAGACCAGGCCCAACCAACTCCATCCCAGGCTTGAGCTTTTGCAAGGATACTTAGCGGATACCATAAAAGTAGTCCGCCTGCAAATAGAAACTGCAAAAGTGCCTTTCGTTTCCCTGATTTTCCAGCTGCTATGATGATTCCTTGTCTAGCCCCATAGGTCCGAAAAATCGTAATTAAGGCCTCTCGACCAAAGATGATAAACAGCACCCAACCTGAAAGTGCCCCCCAAAAAGGGATGTGTTCAGATTCAAAGCCCCTATTGGAGACGATAAAGATCGGAACGAATGTCGATACAAGCAGAATTTTGTCAGCAATAGGGTCAAGTAATTTCCCTAGGTCGGTAACGAGATCATAACGTCGAGCAATATAGCCATCCAAAGCATCAGACAGAGCTGCTAATAGAAAAATCACAAAAGCTGAAAATCTCCAACCCAAATCCTCCGATTGCGCAGCAAAGAAAACAACCGGGCACGCTGCTATCCGCGAGAGCGTGATAACCAGGGGTAGGGTGAGGAGGTTTTTCGGCAAGGGGCCTCCCCCTGTGCAGTGAATGACTAGAGCGGCCGGAAATTCGGCTCCACCGCGGGATGAGGCAAGATCACTTCCCTCACACTGTTTCCAGCTTGGGCTGCGCGATCAATTCCGCCACCTCTTCTTCCATACGCTCCACGATTGATACGGCTCTTTCACGGAGAAGACCGTTAGGCTCCCACGCAATGAAGTCCCTAAGTAAGTTGACCATATCCACTGACGCTGGTGCACTTGATATATGACCTAAGGCAGCTAAGCGACGGAGCCTGCTCCCACTAAATAGATCTCTCTGCCGACGGGTAATCTGATCACGAATAACTAGTGCAGTTAACGCGCCAAAACCCGCTGCAACAAGCACTATAATACCTGCTCTCCGAATTTTCTTGTTCACGACTCCATCTCTATTCTCCCTGCCAGCGCCTGGGCAATCGTATTTCCATCTATATACTCCAAATCACCACCCACCGGAATACCTCGAGCCAAACGAGTCACGCTAGGGCCTAGAGGCCGGATCTCATGTTCCAAATACACAGCAGTGGCCTCACCCTCAACACTCGCATTTGTAGCTAATATAACTTCCTTAATTTCACCGTTAGAAGACTGGATCCTTTGTAATAGGCCACCGACATTCAACTCGTCCGGCCCCACACCGTCTAGCGGTGAGAGTCTACCACCTAGGACATGGAAAAGACCCCTGTATTGGCCGGTTCGCTCAATCGAACCAACTTCATATGCTTCTTCGACTACGCAGATTGTGGAACGATCGCGTCTTGTGTCTGAGCATACTTGGCAACGATCCTCTTCCGAAAAATTCCCGCAAACATCGCAGGGGCGAATCTTTTCAGCTAGTTCAACAACCAGCTTAGATAGCCTCTGAATATCATGCTTGGACCCCTTCATAAGGTGGTGAACAAGACGTAATGCCGTTTTCGGTCCGATGCCCGGAAGTCGAGCTAGTTCGCTGCTGAGGTGATCGATAACCGACATGGCCCAGTGCCCTTTCCAGACCAGATCAGAAGAGTTTTGGTAGACCTGGAATATTCATCGGAAAGCCTCCGGCGGCCTTCTTCATCTTGCGTTGGTATACAGACCGAGCTTTGTCTTGAGCGTCGCCCAATGCTCCCAAGACGAGATCCTCTAGCATCTCCACGTCACTCGGGTCTACACAAGTAGGATCAATTTTCACCAGTTTCACCGAACCCTTCCCATCTACTGTCACCTTTACCATCCCTCCACCTGAAGAAGAGGATATTCTTTCTTGGTCGAGAGAGTCTTGGAGACTTTTCATTTTTTCCTGCATTTGCTGACCTAGCTGCATCAGCTGCTTAAGATTATCCATGTGTTCTAGAAAGGATTGAGGGGCTAGCTGGCATCTCTTTAGTCCATCAACTCGAGATCAAGCTCTTCTACAGCTCTGCCAAGGCGGGGTTCCTGTTGCAATAACTCTCTCAAGGTATCCTCGCGCACTGATTTTTCAGTAATACGCTCAGTATCCAAAGGCTCTGTTGTGATATCAGCGATAACTATATCTGGAGCCTGTTTAAGGTAGGCCCCAACCCCTTTACAGATCTCTAACATGACCCCGGGTTCCTTGAGTTTTCTAGCCCCAGGGCCCGGTAAGATAGTTACCTCAAGTCTACCATCTGACAATTCTCTTACTGTTGCTGATCTCAAGAACCCGCTCAACCCAAGGGGAATATTATTTCCTGATTCCAGCCACCTCGTCCAACCTTCCTGAACATCATCTGAAAGGATCAACCCATCCGAGGAACTCTCAGTTGATCCATGTTGAGTATGTTTTTGTGATTCTATATCCAGCTCAGGAACATCACTCGCTGCTCCTTTATCGATCTGCTCTGACTTTCCTGAATCCCCTCCACCTTCAATAGGGTTTCCTGCACCACCTGCCGATGGAGGAACTCCCCCAAGAGCCTTGATCAACTCCTCTAAGGCAACAGTTCTGTCCATGTAGCTCAAACGCAGCAAGAGCATTTCAATCAACACTCGAGGATTCGAACTACGTCTCAGACTGCCTTGACCCTCAAGCTCAGCGACAACACTAAGCATTCGAACGATGTCTTCCGGTTCAAAACGAACTGATTGCTCTAGAAGTTGATCCCGAAGAGTACCTGGTAGGCGGACCTCCGTGTCAGGCGCTAAACGCAGACGAAGGAGGGTACGTAAAATATCAAGGAGACCGTGATAGAATTCGACTAGGTCATACCCCTCGTTAGCTAATTTTTCAATTAAAATAAATACTTCCGAGTGCTTACTCTCTGAAAAAATGTCCAAGAGTTCGAGGTATCGCTCCTCTTCGACGAGACCCATCACCTTCCTCACCGATTCAGTTTCGACCTTACCCCCAGTGAGTGACATGACCTGATCTAAGAGCGAGAGAGCATCGCGCATCCCGCCATCAGCCTTACGTGCAATCAGTCGGAGTGCCTCGTCCGTAGCCTCAGAACCCTCTTGATCCACAACGGCAACTAATCGTGATAGAATATGATCTACTCCTATACGTCTGAAGTCGAAGCGCTGGCAACGTGAGAGAATAGGAGAAGCCGACTGTTCTATCTTCTGAGGTTCGGTCGTTGCAAAAATAAAAACCACACTCGCTGGAGGCTCCTCAAGTATCTTGAGCAGGGCATTCCATGCCTCTCGAGTGAGCATGTGAGCCTCATCGACGATGTATACCTTGAAGCGCCCTTCCGCAGAAGGAGCATACATCGCCCGCTCTCGGAGATCGCGTGCGTCATCTACACCGCGGTTTGATGCCGCGTCAATTTCGACAACATCGAGAGCAGTGTGACCACCCCAAATCCGCGTACAATTATCACAGGCACCACAAGGTTCACCGTCATCACTCCGTTTCGAGCAATTCAAGGCCATAGCAAGAACTCGCGCCAGCGTAGTCTTGCCCACTCCCCGAGGTCCACAGAACAAGTACGCATGCCCTACCCGGCCACCAGATACAGCCCGACGGAGTGTTTCTGACACATGCTCCTGAGTCGTTACGTCCGCAAATGATTTCGGACGATATTTTCTGGCTAAGGCATTGTAAGACAATAGTTTATACTTATGATAGAGTCGTTGTTGTTAGAGTTAGTCTGAGTTTTCCCAGTCCTTAGAGAAGAAATAAGAGTAATTCCCCTAAGGGACCCAAAATACCGACTGCTGAGCTTACCATTAGTGCCTTCCGGCACACCAACAACATTTCCGACGTTTTAACCGATAGAAGCTATTTCAAGAGTAGTGCTATACCTCACCTCGTCAACCAAAGGAGAGTTACTGGAGGCTGGGTGTGAATTCCCGTCCTATCGCATGCGCGATCACCCTTACTTCATCCACTAACTTTGCGAACTGATCCGGATAAAGGGATTGTGCTCCATCTGACATCGCTCTAGGAGGATCATGATGAACTTCTACAATAAGCCCATCAGCACCGGCTGCCACCGCAGCCCTACCCATTGGGGTGACCTTGGAACGAATCCCGGTCCCGTGGCTTGGGTCTGCGATTATAGGTAAGTGGGAAAGAGATCTTACAACTGGAATCGCTGCCAAGTCGAAGAGGTTCCGCGTGTGAGTGTCAAAGCTACGTATCCCTCGTTCGCATAAAATTACGTCAGGATTCCCTTCAGCCAGAATGTACTCTGCAGCAAGAAGCAATTCGTCAATCGTGGCTGACATTCCGCGCTTCAAAAGAACGGGTTTCCCCGCCCTGCCCGCTCTACGAAGAAGTGCATAATTTTGCATGTTCCGTGCACCGATTTGAACAATGTCAGCGTATTGAGCAACCAGATCTACTCCATCCGGATCCAGGGCCTCCGTCACGACCGCAAGCCCTGTCTCTTCTCTGGCACGCGCCAGGAACTCGAGGCCCTGTAACCCAAGTCCCTGAAAAGAGTAGGGTGAACTGCGTGGTTTGAATGCACCTCCACGCAGAACTGTCGCACCAATATCTTTGACCCTGTGAGCTATGTCTAAGATCTCACGTTCATTTTCCACTGAGCACGGGCCAGCCATTAGGACCAGTTCCAAACCACCAATCTTAGTTCCGTTCGGGAGAGATATTATGGTATCCTCATCCTGCCATTCCCTAGAAACTTGTTTATAGGGGTGGGTAACAGGAATGAGTTCGAGCACGCCTTCGAGACCCGCAAGTCTATCTGAAGAAATCCCGCCATCGTTTCCTATGATTCCTATGGCAGTGCGCTGTCCTCCTGGTATGGGCGTAGCATCGTAGCCCATATCCTTGACTACTCCCACAACCGCATGGATCTGTTCAGCAGACGCATTGTTTTTCATCACGATTAGCATGGGAGTTATTCCCCTCTGTGTTCTTCAGAACTCTAGGGTGTGAGGCGCAGTTCTTAACGAAACCTTGGTCTCGGATTCTTGAACCCGAAAGGTCGGACAATAACCTCCAGGCTCAATCTGCCCACCAGACTTGATTCTACAATTAACACCGCTGATCCAAATACACCCACAAGGTCATATAGCAGGAAGTAAACGTGTATACCCTGAATCGGCTATGGCTTGGAAGAAGCTTCCGCATTCTCTAGAGCATCTTCCAGCTTAACACCCACAACTGTGCTAATCCCTGGCTCTTCCATAGTTACGCCATAAATCCAGTCAGCAGCTTCGATGGTACGGGGATTGTGCGTGATCACTACGAACTGACTCTCCGCCTTAAAGTCCTCCAGTAGTTTGATAAACCGACCAATATTGTTTTCATCAAGAGGAGCGTCTACTTCATCCAAAACACAGAATGGACTCGGTTTAACAAGGTAGATTCCGAAAAGAAGTGAGAGGGCAGTCAATGCGCGCTCTCCTCCAGAAAGCAGATCTATTCGTTGTGTCCGTTTTCCCCTTGGAGATGCGTGGATTTCGATCGGCGATTCCAGTGGGTCATCTGTTACCTGAAGCCAGATGTCTGCCTCGCCACCCTCAAATAATCTCAGAAACGTTTTTCGGAAGTGTTCACGAATCTCGGTAAAAGTGGACATAAAGAGATCCGTAGCAGTTGTGTTAATCTCACGGATTGCCGAACGGAGATCATCACGAGCTTCGAAAAGATCATCTCTCTGCTCAGCCAAAAACTGGAGGCGCTCACTCTCTTCTTCATGCTCTTCCACTGCAAGCATGTTCACCGGGCCTAATCTCTCTAGCTTTAGCACGATTTCCTTGAGTTCTGCCTCAAGTTCATCCTGATCACCTTCGATTACCTCGGCTTCCTCAAGGAGAGCATCTAGCGACCGTCCCCACTCGGTCTCCAATCGCTCTCGAATGCGACTTATGCGACCATCGAGTTCTTGATGCTCCAACTCTAATGTATGCCGACGATCTGAAGCCGCACGTTCAGCTGTCCGTGCCTCTCGAAGGTGTTTCTCAGATATGCCGAGGGCTTCCTCTAATCCCTGAAGGATATTGTCCTTGTCCCTGACTTCACGCTCAGCAGCGCTACGTTCATCAAATAAACGCTCTGTGACAGCATCACCTTCCGATCTAATCTCGCGGGCCTCTGCCTGCTCCTTCCTCAACTGACCTTCCTCTTCATCTAGAGCAAGAACACGGTCTTCAGCCTGGTCACGCGCTTGACCAATTGTCTCGTGACGCTCGTTTAAGCGTGCCACGTCTCCTTCTAGATGAGCAACATCTACGGCCAAAGCAGCTTCTTCAGATCGGGCGTGCTCCCATTCATTTTGAGCTAACTGAAGAATTTCTTTTGCTTCCTCACGTTGTTGGCTGAGGCCTTCCTCTTGTTCTAATAGAATACCCCGATCAGATCGTGCTTCCTGAGCTCTTTCGAGCACTCGTGCACGTGTCGAGTTAGTAGCTCCTATTTCGCGAGCAAGATCATCCTGTAGACGGTTCATCCGACCTTGCTCACCTGATCGTATTTCTCCCTCAGCTCTCATTTTGTGAAGAGCGTCCTCTGTCTCATGCATTTCTAGTCTAGAGGCAACCACCAGTTTTTCAGCATCTATAAGTTTGCGTTCTTGAGCCTCACGTGTCTTGCACGCCGATTCTTCCTCTAGCAACTGGAGATCAAGTTCCTCCCTTATCCTCAGCAGTTCTTCCTTACGTTCTAGTATTCCTGAGCCACCGGAAGGATTACCAATTCGCACCACGCCATTAGAGGTCGTAAAGGATGTACCTTCGACCCCTTGAGGAATCTGAACGCCATTAAGAAGTGCCTTCACCCAAGGTGCTCCCGCACCACTAGTGTTGATTTGTGAGAGAAGCCCTTTGCTTTGTCCAATGCTAGATTCTGGAACCGTGTCCAATGGCAGGACTATCAGACCTCCTCCACCTTTCCAGCGTTCGTTGAACCACTGGAGAATACTGTCGACCGTAGCACCTTCATTCACGACAATAGCCCGTGCGAATGTACCCAAGTGGGACTCAAGAGAAGGGGTTATTCTAGCAGACGCCTCGATATAGTCTGCTAAAGTTCCTAATACGCCTGGAATCCCTGAATCGAGCACAGCTTGCACGACAGGTTCAATGCCTTCCCGGTCACGTTCAAGTAACTCTAGAGCAGACAGACGAGCCTTAAGTTCTATCACAAGATCGGTAGATATGCGTTCTACCTGACGGGCATCATCCAACTCCCTCCGAACTATCGAGACATCAGAGATTTTCTGCTCTACACGAGCTGTAACAACCTCTAGATCCTTTAAGGCTTCTTCGAGCCTTCCCTCAAATAAATCACTTTGTGCCTGGAGTTCTGAGAATGTTTCATCTGTAGAGTCCAACTCTTTAGAAACTCGAGTCAACCTTTTCCCTAATTCATCAGCCTGGGCCTCGGAAGCTTCAACATCACCCTCTAATTGAGCTCCTCGACGCACCAGATCACGTTCTTCCGCCTCTAATTTCTCAAGATTTTGTCGAGCAACAGACATGTCATCATGAAGTGTTGCAACTCTAGTTTTCCGATCACCTGCGAGTTTTTGAATCTCTTCAAGCTCCTCAAGTGCCCGAGTCCGCTTCCCCGTCAAGCCTCGCTCGTCACGTTCAAGCGCTTCAGCCTGAAGCCGTGCTTCAGCACGTTCCTCATCAATTTGTGCCAAACGGCGACCTGCATAAGCTGCCCGCTCATCTGCAACAGCAAGATCCCGCTCCCAACGGACTAGCTGTTCTCTGACCTTCTCAAGAGTCGTGGCTGCCTTTGTGCGTTCCTTCTCGGCCTCAATTTCCCGTAGCCGCATAGACTCGTACTCAGCCTCCGCAGTATGAAGTTGCACAACGGTATGCTCACTAGATCTGGTATCTGTATCCAACGACTCTTGTACCCCTGTTAAACGCTCTCGCAAGAGATCTAATTGACCACGGACAACAGCAACTTCTACATCTAATCTGCGCTGCCGATACTTGAGATAACGTTCAGCTTTCCCCTTTTGCCGAGCTAAGGAACGCACTTTAGTCTGCACTTCAGAGATAACATCCTCGAGCCGCTGGACATCTACTTCAGCTCTCTCAAGCCTGCGAGTTGCAGCTTTTCGGCGATCCTTATACTTACCAACACCAGCCGCTTCTTCAAACAAAGCACGCCGCTCCTCAGCACGATCCGAAAGAATCGCGTCGATCATTCGATTTTCTATGATCGAGTATGCATTTGCACCAAGTCCTGTGTCCCTGCAAAGGTCAAGGACATCGCGCAAACGACATGCAGACCTGTTAATCGAGTACTCACTACCACCATCCCTGAAGACTTCTCTCCCAACCTCTACTTCTTCAAATGGGATAGGTAGTACTCCGTCCTCATTGGCAACCGTAAGAGATACGGATCCACGATTCACTGGGCGTCGCGCAACGGTCCCTTGAAAGATTACCTCTTCCATCTTAGCGCCCCGGATCGCGGTCGGGCGCTGTTCACCCAAAACCCAACGGATCGCATCACTGATATTCGATTTGCCACATCCGTTCGGGCCTACCACGGCAGTAATACCATCATGGAACTCAATGGCCGTTGAGTCCGCAAAGGACTTGAACCCATGAACTCGAAGTGAACGAAGCTTCATTCAGTATCTTGTAGAAGTTTTCAACAGATGCGGACTACAGATACAACTGGGATAAAGCCTTACTGGGCACAAAATATTCACTGTGTCTTGAAGGCACAGAAGGTGCAGCCCTTTTGTACCTAATACCAAAGCCACAACTGGATCATACGGGAGCACAAGACACTTCAGATAAGACCGCAATCCCAACGCCGCGAGGCTTAAAAAGTTAGAGCCACAGGTGCATCTTGCAAACCCCAGAACATTTGAAAAGCACCAGTATCTTTAGCTCTCAGATACTCGAAAGCGTACTTGTTAATTTATCCGACTGATGCACTACGATTCGTTAGAGACGTCCCAACGAGGCGCATCACCCCAAAGGTCCTCAAGCTGATAAAATATCCGTGCCTCAGGATGCAATACATGGACGACAAAGTCGATGTAGTCTAACAAAACCCAACGGCCTCCTCGTATCCCTTCAATATGGCCTGGGCGGACACCCTCTACCTTTAGTTCATCAACCACGTGTTCCGCTATCGCCCTGACCTGCACATCTGAAGTTCCACTAACCAAGACAAAGAAATCTGTAGCTGTAGAGATTCCCCTGAGATCAAGCACAACGAGTTCGTGTGCCTTAAGCTCAAGCGCTAGGTCAAGAGCTCGGGTGACATCGGTAGGAAAGTCCACTGCTAAGACTTCCAAAGTCTTCGGCAGGTTGCGGCGGACATAGCCACTCTAATGCCAAGACCTACTCACGCTCAATATGCACCTCTACATGAGCTTGAACCTCTCCATGGAGATTAAGTGGGACCTCCCACACACCTAGCATTTTGATCGGCTCATCTAACAAAATTGCTCGCCGGTTGAGCTCAAAATCCATACCGGATTCATTGATGCGATCGGCGATGTCAGCGGTAGTAACTGACCCGAACAATTTCCCGTCATCTCCAGCACGTGCATAGAAGGTGATAGGAGAAATATCTTCAAGCTGGGAAGCTCTTCGACCTGCTTCGAGGAAGTCGCGTTTGGACCGCTCTTCTGACTGAGCCTGCTCTTGTTCAAGCTTCTCTATGTTCGCTTGGGTTGCAGTATACGCTAGCCCCTGAGGAATCAAATAATTCCTTCCGTATCCAGGCTTAACCTTTATCACCTCTCCAGCCTCACCAAGGTTCTCGACAGATTGTTTTAAGATCAGCTTCATCATTCCTCCAGAGGGTCTAGCGCGCAGCTAACTGTTCCGAGCGCTTCCGAAAATCTAAATAGATATCCGCAATTCCGATTAGAATCGCACCGCCCAGTACTATCGGAGGAACGATAACCAAACCGAAAATCGTCATAGCGTAACCAAGAACTGAGAATCCCCCAGTTATGAATACGATGACAGCCGCACCACGCACGGCACAGAGTGCACCGATGAACACTACTGCATTAGATCCTACACGCTGCAGTGGTTCACTCCATCGAGTGAATAGCAAGAAAAGCCCGACTACAAAGATCCAGATAAGATGATCATTAAAACGAAAGCTCTTAACCGATCCAAGTACTTCTTCACTCCTTCCAGAAAATAAAGTGAATAACCACCAAGAAAGGAGAAGTGCACTCATCGAAGCGAGAGCAGTCAAGGCTGGAAATATCAGAACCTGCACCTCCGCAGTCTGATAAAGGGCCGAAATAAAAGCAGGAGTCAACCATTCACTACCACCAAGGGCAATAACTTGGGCAACCGTAGCTCTGACCCGGTCGGATATTACCCAATCCACAACATTCCAGGCACCGGGAATCAAGGTCATCAATATTACCAGAACCATTAAAGCCCCAAAGACAGCTTCAAGAGCACGATCTGAGATCTTCATTCCTGGACGAACTATAGACAGCCCCACAAAGCTACCTCCCAGTAATAAGGCCCATCCACGCTCTAGGTACCACATCCCATCATATGGGCCAATCATCACAATGAGCATAGCTATCAGCGTGGCACTTAAAATCGCATACCTGTGAGGCAGGTTAGTCGCTACGAGTACAAGGAATGGGACTGCCACCAACACTGATGGCCTGGCTGTAGACGTTAAAAGCACGAGCACAAACAGCACACCAGCACGCAGCCAGTCACTTTTCCGGAAGACTGATGCCCTCCGTGTCAGATCTGGCATAAAGTCAGGCTATCCCTGGTGGCTACGTGTGTAAGGCAACAAAGCCAGATAGCGTGCACGCTTCACTGCTCGTCCTAATTGCCTCTGGAACGCAGCAGTCACTTTTGTCGTGCGCTTGGGCAAAATCTTCCCCTGTTCAGTAACGAAATTGGAAAGGGTTCCCACATCCTTGTAGTTCAAGGCAATAATTGGAGGTCCTTCCATACGTTGGCGGCGCCCCCGTGGACCCGTAAACTCTGGGGGGCCAGATACTCGATGCTCAGATTCAGTATCTTCACCATCTTCCTCTTCACCTAGACCAGGTTCAGCATCGGTCGGAGGCTCTTGCTGATCATCTCCATCTTCATTTTCGTCTTCATCTTTGATTCTCTTTGGCCGAGGCTCTCCCATTATAGAGTCTCCCCCAGTAGGCTCTCCTTCGTTGAGAACCAAGAGATAGCGGACGATATCATCATCTAGCTTGAGCATCCTTTCATACTCCGGTAACGCTTCCGGTACCGCAGTAAAATGGGCTGCCACGTAATAACCTCTAGACAGCTTATTAATTGGATACGCTAGCTGTCTGGTTCCCCAGTGATCGATTGCCGAAACTTCACCACCCTTGGAGGTTGCCAGCTGGTGAAGGTGATCGAGCTTGGCAGTGATAGCGCTTTCTTCAAGCGCGGGGTCGAGAATGTAAACGACCTCGTAGAGTCGCATGATTTGTTCCCTCGGTCCGTAGGTTTGTAACGGGCCCCGTCGATTCAGCCAATATCATTGCGAGAGCGGCTACCCACGGAGCGGGATGTCTGTTCTTGTAAACATCAGTACTACCTGGAAAACCTAGTTGAATCTTAGTACTCCAGGAAGCATACGAAGCAACAATAAGTTTTCACAGGACGCCTATTAATTTGCTGCTGCCCTCTGAACTGCAGTGATTAGGTGGGGATACCGTGCATAACCCCACTGAGCCTCTTCAACATTTAATCGCTCACGGTTTGTATGTGCAAAGCCCTCCTCTCCGGGAGCGAAACCAATCGTCGGAATCCCGTGAATCCCACAAGACCAGCCCCCATCCGTTGCAAACAACCACGGTCGAACGACAGCCCTTCCCTCACCTCTTTGTAGACCCACAGCACCAGCTGCACTGGTGACAACTGGATGCTCTGGGTCCATCAGAAATCCAGGAGTGAACAGACTCCTCTCTTCTTGGATTCCTGTGTACGTAGTTTGAAGTTCTTTTGCCATCCGCACTTCGTAGGACAACCCCTCGGGTAACAGAGGGATCTGGCCCTTGATCGAGCGCCTGACCCTATCAAGAAGTGAATCATCATCGTCAGATGGCAAAATCCTCCAATCTAAAGCCAAAATAACCTTGTCCGGAATTACATTTCGACTCTCTGGAAGAACATCCACAGTCGTAGCAATCAAACTAGCAGGCCCTAGTACCGGATCAGCCTCTTGGTTTTCACCCAACTCTCTTACTGCGACCAATACATCCCCCAGCAGGTCTAAGGCATTCCTAGCACGATCAGGGGCACTTGCGTGTCCAGCTAACCCAGTGATTACGACTTCAAGCTCTGCACGGCCTCGATGGCCAATACATACATCTCCGTGCGTCGCCTCACCAATGATCACTACTGCCGGATCAACTGTGCCTGACTCTAAGAGATGTTTCATTCCTAGCCCACCACGTTCCTCAAGAACCGTGTGAGCCACGATGACATCACCAGGAGCTTGTCCAATCATTGAGGCTGCTGCATACGTCTGCAGAGCAAGGGGGCCTTTTATATCCATAGAACCACGTCCATGGAGAAAACCATCCCTCACCTCTCCGCTAAACGGGGGCACTTCCCACTCCGAATGATCACCTTCGGCAACGACATCTAGGTGGCAGTTTAGCATGGCAGGAGGTGCATCCCCTGCTCCCACGGCAACACCTATGACATTGCCTGTATTGTCGATGTGAACATCACTCAGACCGAGCACCTCCATTTCCGCCTTGAGCCGAGAGGCAACTTCTCTCTCTTCCCCAGGAAGTCCTGGGATGCTGATCAGCTCACCGGCAAATGCAAGTGCATTCTCAAAACTCGGCTCCTTCGGCATTAGCTGAAGAGTGTTTGGATCACGTCTATGATCCTGGAAAGCGAATCACCCTCTGCATTAAGTCCGTGCACTTCTACAAACCAAGGGGCAAGTACCAGTGACACTACACTCATCAGCTTGATCAAAATATTCAGAGATGGCCCTGAGGTATCCTTGAATGGATCTCCTACGGTATCTCCTACAACGGCAGCCTTGTGAGAATCGGATCCCTTACCACCATATGCTCCACCCTCGATGTATTTCTTTGCATTATCCCAAGCGCCACCGGCATTCGCCATAAAAAGAGCCATAAGTACACCGGTAACTGTAGCGCCCGCCAACAAACCTCCGAGTGCCTCTACTCCTAGTACATAACCAACAAGTACCGGGGCGAGGACCGCTGTTATGCCGGGTAAGATCATTTCCCTTAATGCGGCAGTTGTGGAAATATCTACACATCGAGCCGAATCTGGCTTGGCCGTGCCTTCCATAATCCCCGGAATTTCTCGGAATTGTCGACGAACCTCATCGACCATACCCTGGGCAGCTCGACCTACTGCAGTCATTGTTAATGCTGCAACGAAAAATGGAAGACATCCACCGAGAAAGAGACCAATTACCACCAGTGGATCAAGGATATTGATCCCGCTTTCCTGGAGGCCAACCTTAGATGAGTATGCTGAAAATAGTGCTAGAGCAGTGAGAGCAGCCGACCCAATTGCGAATCCCTTGCCGATAGCGGCTGTTGTATTTCCGATCGCATCGAGTGAGTCTGTAATCTCCCTAGTCTCTGGACCCAGTCCGCTCATCTCGCTAATCCCACCTGCGTTATCTGCGATGGGTCCGTAAGCATCAACTGACATCGTCACACCAACAGTTGCTAGCATACCAACTGCTGCTATCCCGATACCGTATAGACCCGCATAGTTAAAGGCGGTCCAAATCGCAGCGCAAATGAGGAAAACCGGGAAGACCGCTGATTGCATCCCAACAGCTAGCCCGGTGATCAAGTTGGTCGCCGAGCCAGTTTGGCTAGCTTCCGCAATCTTCTTAACCGGACCCTTGCCCGTGTAATACTCTGTGACCATACCAATAGCCACACCTGCTAGAGTTCCTGCTAGGATTGCGATCCAGGGTCCAGAAATGGGGAAAGACTGCCCAGCATCAACGTATGTGATTCCCATGCTCTGGACGACGAAATACATAATTCCCAGAAACAGTGCGCCAGCTATCCACGTCGTTCCATGAAGGGCGTGAGCTGGATTGCGCTTCTCGAGTGTCTTCATCGCGCCGATGCCGACTAGAGATGCCAAGAGACCGACCATCACCGTAAGGATTGGGAGTGCGACCGCAGCAGTTCGATGGCCAGCAAGAGCAGGCACTGTCGCTCCAATCGCGATCGTCGCAACAATTGAACCTACATACGACTCGAAGATATCAGCACCCATTCCGGCAACGTCACCAACATTGTCCCCCACGTTGTCCGCAATCGTGGCCGGATTCCGCGGATCATCCTCCGGGATACCTGCTTCGACTTTTCCGACGAGATCAGCCCCTACATCCGCAGCTTTCGTATATATACCGCCTCCGACTCGAGCGAAAAGCGCGATAGAGCTCGCACCCATAGCAAAGCCTGAGACAATCTCCGCGAAGGTCGCGTACTCACCATCTACTACTGCTCCGGCACCGAAAACCATATAGAGGATGCCAAGTCCCAGGAGTCCAAGGGCTGCGACGGCAAGTCCCATCACTGCCCCACCGAAGAACGCAATGCGCAGGGCCTTGCCCTGACCCTCTTGATTAGCCGCTGCTGAGGTACGTGTGTTCGCACGGGTTGCTGCCTTCATACCAAAAAAGCCAGCTGAGACCGAGCTGAGTGCCCCGAAAACATACGCTCCTGCAGGAGTCCACCCGATCGCAAAGCCAAGCATGACTGTCACCACCAATACAAACCCGGCTAGGACTGTGTATTCACGTTTGAGGAAAGCCATCGCCCCATCGTGAATCTGTTCACCTAGATCAATCATAGTCTCGGATCCAGCCGGCTGCTTTTTCAAGTATCGGTAGATAAAGAATGCTATAACCAAGCCGATAAGACCCAGAAGCCATGCCCATTCAGTTACTGCTACAAAGTCAGTCATTGAATCACTCTTATTTTTACCATGATTTGTGAACTATATCTCTTTATTGATTGAAGTGGTTCATTGCAGCCTCAGTTCCCTCTTCAATCCATGCTTCAATCGCGCCTGTCATGATGGGAAGCAGATCTACCACGATGTCCTCGTCCTCCTGGGGCATGCGCGAGAGCACCCAGTCTGCTAAGTCTTGTCCTTCTGGCTTCAAGCCAACTCCAATTCGGAGCCGAGTATATGCGTCGGACTGTAGCACTCCTGTTACTGACTTGAGCCCCTTGTGTCCCCCGGATCCTCCCTCTGGTCGAAACCTCACTCGTCCCACATCAAGTGCAGCATCATCCACAACTACCAGAAGGTCTTCTCCGATCTGAAAAGACTCCATCTCACCCAATCGTAGCAAGGACAGTCCACTGCGGTTCATATACGTTGTGGGCTTTACCAGCTGCACATGCGACTCGCCGACTTCACCCTCAGCGACGAGAGCGCGGCCCTCCTTTTCGAAAGAACCAAAACCCCAATCGTAGGCAAGCCGATCAACAACCCACCACCCTACGTTATGCCTTGTAGCGTCGTGTTCAGGACCGGGATTCCCCAGTCCAACCACAATCTTTACGCACATAGGAATGAACCGATCCTAATCGCCATCTCCCCCAGAATCGTCCGGTGACCCTTCTGCCTCCGCTGCATCATCTTCACTCGGCAGAGCTTCCTCGTCCGGTATCTCACCTTCAAGCAATTCATCCTCTTCAACCACGGCCTCCTCAACAACTTTGGGAATTGCCACTGAACAAATAGTTCGGCCTTCATCAACTGTGATGTCGATGCCTTTTTCAAGCTCTAGATCATAGACGTGGAGGGAATCGTTAATATCGAGTTCAGAAACATCGACCTCGATTAGCTCTGGAATCTTCGATGGGATGCACTTTACTGGAAGTTCGTTCATCACCTGCTCAAGCACACCACCACTATTCTTAACACCGACCGGATCTCCAATCAGACGCAAGGGAACTTCAACATCAACCGCAACACCAGCCTGGATACGGAGAAAATCCACATGAATAAGCGAAGACTTGAATGGGTGGCTCTGAATCTCACGCACCAAAGTTTGGAATGGTTCACCCACCCCCTCAACCTTGAGATCCACAATTGTATTCTCAGTACTGATCGAATAGAAAAGATTCTCCGCCTCATGTATATCCAGCGATAAATGCATGGTACCCAACTCCCTTCCATACAAGACAGCTGGAACCCGGCCCTCCTGACGCAGCTTTCTTGCTACACCCTTTCCCGTACCTTCTCGTTTTTGTGCTTTCAGCATAGTAGTCATTGTGGACTCTCGTTCTCCTGATTATCGGCCCCCAGGGCTATCCTGGGGCCCTTTCCCTCAGTTTTCCTTCGGAATCTCAAAGAGTTTGCTTACAGATTCGTTCGAGTGCACGTGGTGAATTGCCTTAGAGAGCAAGTCAGCTACGGAAAGAATCTCTAGCCTGTCAGACCGCTTTTCATCTGGAACATGAATCGTATTGGTCACGATCATCTGCTCCAAGGGCGAGTTGGCAAGCCTACTCGGTGCCTCCCCGGAAAGAATCGGATGGGTTGCCGCCGCATAAACTGTCTTAGCACCACGGTCCTTGAGTGCTTCGACGGCATTAGCCAGCGAACCTCCTGTATCAACCATGTCATCAACGATCAGACAAGTCCGATCCTGAACATCACCAACAATGTTTAATACCTCAGACATATTTGCCTTCGGCCTACGTTTATCGATAATCGCCAAGGTCGCCCCAAGACGACGGGCAAAACCCCTTGCCATTTTTGCCGCTCCGACATCAGGGGCTATAACTACGAGATCCTCGAGTGCGAGATCCCTGAAGTACTTTGTCACAACCGGTGCTGCGTAAAGGTGATCAACGGGAATATCAAAGAACCCTTGGATCTGATGCTGATGGAAATCAATTGAGATAACCCGATCAGCTCCAGCTGCTACAATAAGGTTCGCAGCGAGCTTAGCACCAATCGAGACCCTCGGTTGGTCTTTCCTATCCTGACGACCATATCCGAAATACGGGATAACCGCTGTGACTCGAGCTGCCGAAGCCCTTTTAGCAGCGTCTAACAGAAGACATAACTCCATGAAGTTGTTCGCAGGAGCTGAAGTGGGTTGGATGATGAAAACGTCCCGCCCACGAGCATTGTGGTCTATCCGAACAAAGATTTCACCGTCCGAAAAATCTTTGATCGTCGCTCCTTCTGGCGATTCTCCAAGCTTTTCAGCTATCTCACGTGCTAACGAAACATTGGCGCGTCCACTAAGCAGCAGAAGCGGCCCATGCCTGTAAGTGTCTTCCATTTGACCGAAGCTAGAATCTGAATCCCTATAGCTATCATTTGATAGCATGCAACGTTAGAAAAACCACTATGAGTGGTCAACGCTAAGAGTGTAATGGATGTTTAACTTTGGTCCTACATCTGACCAAAAGATAGAAAACTTTCTTAACGCTCTTTGACGCTAAAAACTCGAGTGCTAACTGCGTCTGCCCGCCCCACCGTCTTCAAAACCAGACGAACTTCGTACTTGCCCGCCTTGAGGTTTGGCAAATCTAGATTTAAGTAGTGAAATAATGGGCCTGGGCTTTGCGGTCCAAGTTCCTCCCAAGAGAGCCGGAGCGGTCTTGGGGGTTTTGTGATCCGGAGAAACTCCCCGATCTGGCGGAGCACTCCCCGATTTATCTGACTTACTGAGACTTCGAAAAGCAGAGTCTCCGATCTAAATCCAAGGCCGGCGACCTCCCAGGCAATAGCAAACGTTTGACCTGTTAGGATTTCTGCTCGTTTGAGTGCCAGAGGAAGCGATGCCTCAAGAACTTCAGGCTCCTCGGAAGAAGGTCGCAACATCAGGATGTCAGAAAGCGATGCCACATCCTCCGGTACTGGCAGACTTTCAAGCCCCATCCTTAGGCGCCCAGCTCGACGCTTACTCGGACTCCACATTTCAGCCGAAAGCACATAACTCCCCGACGGCACCTCAAGTGAGAGTGCACCCTCTACATTGCCTATTCTTTGAGCACTCTTGATCCGTGCTCCGTCTTGTGGCACTAGAAAGATTCCAGCACGATCCAGCATCCCATCCTGGGCACCCGGATCTAGCCAAGGTATCGGATGGTCATGGTCCACATGCCGAGTCGTATCATCTGGAAGAAAGTGAGTTCCCACTACAACTACTCGACTACCTCGGGGGAACAATGCGACTTGACCTTCCATTGGAAGAAAGACAGGTGCATATGCTGGCGCATATAAAGAACGAGGCCGTTCCACATCTGCCCGCAAATCTTCTGGTGCTGCACGGCTTGGGGTATTCAGCACTTTACCAGGAGGCATATAGTCCCTTCCCTCCGGATGTTTGTGACCAATCACATGTTCGACGGTAGTGAATCCTGTATCAGAAGTCCTATCCCACCCTAATTCCCAACCGTGTCGGATCGTCAGTTCATCAAGGTCCTTACCCCAACTAATTCGGTAGGGGTTCTTTGCCTCCTCACGGATCGTTGCAACAGTCCAGCGCGCATAGTGTGAAGTTTTTCGGTCATTACCCTCGACTAGATATAGCGGATCCGCTAGTAACCAGAGGCGTTCGAGAACAGTATCCAGGGATTCAGAAGATAAGTTTTCTGCTTCCTTTAGCGCATTTTGACCGTCGTCATCCATAATCCAACGCGGTACCCGCCACCTAAGTGACTGCCCACTATCCATTCGGTCTATTGCTATCGAAAATGCTCGATCGGCCTCGACATACCTTTCCAGTCCATGTAGAGAAAATCCTACTAAAGCTGCACACCACCACGGCTCTACAGTCCCACATGAACGAGCTGTCTCAAGCGCTTCTTCCCAACGCCGAGCTTCAGAAAGGTACCAGACTCGCTGCCCCAGCAACCATCCGTCACCTGGAAGAAGTACCTGTATTGAGTCCAATAAGACCAGCAACTCCTCTCTAAGTTCTTCAACTTGGACTGATTCGGGACGCGGGTACCAATCCCCTTCATCGTACCAAGAACAAAAACGCCCAACTCGCTCATCACAAACATCATTGACCGAGCCAAGTATGAGAGGAAAGTGACGAATTCTCTGTCGCTCAAAACGAGCTTGGGCTGCCCGGGCAATCCCCTGTATATCCGATGAATCAATAACAGCAGCTACCGTATCAATTTCACGGTATACGCTCTGTGCCATGTTGACCTGAGGAGAGGTAGCACAAATCAATAGAAGTGTGCCGAGTCCCCTGGCATACAGATGTCTCCTCGACTTCACCAATATCTCGGCTCGTTTTACTGCGGCTAGAAGTACTGCAATTGGCCCGGGTGGATTCGAACCACCACCGCCGGTTCCAAAGACCGGTGTCCTGCCATTAGACCACGGGCCATCATAATCATCCTACCGGAAGCTAGGCCCTAGGTTCAAGGCTTCGCGGACATTGGTGTAATCAGTTGATAGCTCTCCAATGTCCGTGTTACAAGACAAGGCCAACCAAGCTCTTCCGTAAGCTCATGTGCATCGGATTCAACGTCACCGCCATTCCTAGTGATTGCAAAGCAAGCACCGCCACTCCCGGAAAGCAAAACGAGCGGGTAACCTTTCTGCCTCAGGGCACCAAGAGAACATCGGACTTCGGGGTACAAGTCAGCAATCGTGACCTCGAAATCATTGTGTGCTGAAGAAATAACCGTATCCCAACCCCCTCTCGCGCTAACAAGACCTGGGCTAGTGTGGTGCTCATAATCATCCGACGACCTCCCGAGCATCCCATAAGCATCACGCGTTGACACGTGCACAGGTGGAAGCACGAGGAGGAGAGTGTGCCCGGGTAGGGCCTGGATGGGCTCAAGTATCTCCCCTCGTCCACGGGCTATCGCAGTGGTGCTGTCACTCAAAAAAAATGGGACATCTGACCCTATATTGGATGCGATTTTACTTAAGGACTCGCTATCCAGAAGACTCTCGGTAAGGTAGTCCAACCCGCGAAGCACGGCCGCAGCGTCGGATGACCCACCTCCAAGGCCAGCCCCAGCAGGGATGTGCTTTGCTAAGCTCACATGGATTCCCTCATGCAAACCAGCTGCCTCTCGATAAGCAGAGGCCGCACGGTATGCGAGATTCTCCTTTACGGGCCCTACTTCCAAACCTGTAACTTCAAGGCTTATTTGTCCGAGGTCGTTTAACTCAATCAGTACGTCGTCACAGTAATCAATGGCCTGAAAGAGAGTCTCCAGTTCATGGAACCCATCTGAGCGACGACGTAAAACCCTTAAGAACAGATTCACCTTCGCAGGAGCCGAAAGGGATACAGTTTGATTCAATGCTCCTCCGTGAAATCCTCATTTCCATTTGTGTCTGGATTCAAGGACCTAGCCTGACCAAGGGAGAGACCGAGTGCCCAAGTGTAATACAGGCCAATAATTGTGATCGGGATCCAACCTCCAAAGTGATATCCGAAAGCGAATGCTAGGGAGTCGGCACTTTCTACACCGTAAACTGTGCCAATAGCAAAGTCTGAGCCCGCATGAAATGTACCGAAGAATCCCGGAGCGGCAGGAAGAGCAACTGCAAAAGCAACGACGCCTGCAGTGAAGATTGCTGAGATAAAACCAGTGTCTATTCCAAATGCCAGCATACCCAACCAAAAAGAGAGAGCATGCCAGGTCCAGAAGGCTAGTGTCCAAGTAAAACCAAGCAGCAAGAGTTTCACATCTCTCATGATCTTGAGCGAGCTGATAAATGACTCGAGGATCTCGACTGAAGCCGCTCCGACTCTTGGGCTTACTAGCTGACCACACCGCTCAACAATGTTAAGCACTAAGCGTGGCGCTGCTACGATTAGACAGAGTACTGATGTCACTACTATCACGATCAGTACAGCCAACCTGAGAAGCCCAGCCCCCCAACCTTCTGAAAGCACCTCCATCGAAGGAAATCCAGAGGTATACACCGGAATGATCAGAAATAGTAGGAGAACCACACCGTCCATGAAGCGTTCAACAACGAGTGACCCAAAAGCCGCACTCGCAGAAACAGGTTCTAGGCGGCTGAAGGCATACGCCCTAGCAAGATCTCCCACTCTAGCTGGGAGAAGGTTATTGGCCATGAATGCGATTGAGACACTCGCGAACCTTGATCGGAGTGCTGTATCCGCCTTGACGGGTGTCAGGAGGATATTCCACCGAAGGGCGCGAATGAAGTAGCCAAAGGTTCCAACACTGATTGAGGCACTCAGAAGCCAGAAATTAGCCTGTGTGATGTTGGCGATGATGTCCGTTAGCGATTCGCCTCGGAGTACCCACCAGAGAAGGAGAACAGTGACTAGGGCACCTACGAGGGCCATGCCCCATTGTCTTTTCATCCCTTTGACCGCGCCCGTCTCAAAATTTCGCTCATCTCACGAACAGCGTTTTCCATCCCAACCAGCACCGCCCGGGCAATTACACTGTGTCCTATATTTAACTCCTCAATCTCTTGTATCTGTGCTACCGGACTTACGTTTTCGTAGGTAAGCCCGTGTCCGGCGTGAACTGCGAGTGCAAGCTCCTGGGCAAGGGTAGCCGCACCAGCCAGTCTTTCGATCTGCGCCTCCTCTGGCTTCCCTCTCCAAGAGTTGGCGTATTCACCAGTGTGCAGTTCAATAGCATCTGCTCCTAACTCAGCCGAATATCGTATCGACTCCTCATCCGGATCGACGAAAAGCGCAGTCCTTATCGCACTCTTTCCTAGACTACGTATCGCCCCACCGATCTCCTCTCGTTTCGAATCACTAGAAAGGTCTAGACCACCTTCGGTAGTCACCTCCTCTCGGTTTTCGGGCACGAGTGTCACTTGCATAGGTCTGAGTTCGTGTGCTAGCTCAAGAATATCAGAAGCAACAGCAAGCTCGAGATTTACTCCTGTCCGAACAATTTGCATCAAAAGTCGGAGATCTCGATCCTGGATATGTCGTCGGTCTTCACGTAAATGGACTGTGATTCCGTCGACACCAGCTAGTTCAGCGAGCACGGCTGCCCTTACGGGATCCGGTTCATCGGTGCGCCGTGCCTGACGCACAGTAGCCACGTGGTCTACGTTCAGATAGAAGCGCATTTTTCCAATCGAAGCCTCACATCTAGCTCCTTTATGATAGGTCCATATTCGAAGACTATACCTACTACTTTGCTAAGTGTCCTTACACAGGATGCCCAGAATCTAATATTTAAAAGCACACAGCTAGTAATCTATTCAAGACAGATGTCTGGACACCCCTTAAGTCTTCCGAGAAATGCGGGTGAGACCCGTGCGGTAATCGAAACCGTCATATTCTCATCCACTCGATTAAGAATCTCGGCCTCTTCATAGATTCTTGAGATCATCCGTCCATTCGACACCGGGATGTGGGCTACAACCTCGACCAACTTAGCCCGAATCCTAGCACCAAGTGTCTCTCTAAGTGCTATCAACGTGCTCTTATCTCTAGCAGATACAAAAACCGCAGGAGTAGGTTCGATGGTCCGAATCCGTCTACGAAGCATTTCTTCTTCCGCATGAGTGATAAGATCAACCTTGTTGAAAACAAGAACCTTACTGGCCTTTGCTAGGCCAAGTTCAGATAGTACACCCATCACCACATCATACTGATCCTCCCAATCTTCCCTAGAAGCATCAATCACATGCAGTAGAACATTGGCTTCTTTCGCCTCTTCCAGTGTGGAATGAAATGAAGCCACCAGGTGATGTGGGAGCTTTCGGATGAAACCCACCGTGTCCGTGATTAGCGCCTGATAGCCCTGACCCAGATCGACGGTACGGGTCGCCGAGTCGAGTGTTGCAAAAAGACGATCTTCGATAAACAGGTCCGAACCCGACAAAGAGCCCAAAAGAGAAGATTTACCAGCGTTTGTATAACCGACCAACACTGCCTGGAAAGTTCCTTCTCTCTGCTGACGCTGAACCTCTCGAGCCTTCGCAACCTGGCGAAGCTTTGATCTTAGGATAGAAATACGCTTCCGTATAAGTCTACGATCAGTCTCGAGCTGAGTCTCTCCGGGACCCCTAAGCCCGATACCACCCCGAATGCGTGAGAGGTGAATCCACATCCGTCGAAGGCGAGGCAGAAGATATTCAAGTTGTGCTAACTCAACCTGCATTCGAGCTTCACTCGAACGCGCTCTTGTAGCGAAAATATCTAGGATCAATTCAGAGCGATCCATAACGCGGACGCCAAGAACATCTTCGAGATTCTTGCCCTGAGCCGGTGTGAGTTCGTCGTCAAAGATTACCAGGTTCCCTTCCTGATCAAAAACGAGCTCTTTGAGTTCTGTCACCTTACCCTCACCCAGGTAAACTCTCGGATTAGGCTTATTGATGCGTTGAGTTAAACATCCTACAACCTTGCCTCCAGCCGTGTCTGTTAAACGTGCGAGTTCCTCTAGATGATCTTCTATGAGAGCAGGATTGACGGCTTGACGGGGTGGTGTCCCAACCAGGATTGCCCTATCCACGGGCGTGCGCATGTCGATGAGCTGAGTCGGTATCCCACTACCCTCCAGACATCTGTATTAGGGGGATCTGTTGCTCAGTCATGAATAACTCGAAAGGCTTGTGTTTGAACGATGTCAATCTACTCATTTGGTCGAGATGTGTGAGTTCATTTTCTACTAACCATCTGAACTGGTCTCAACACGGGCCTCGAGAACCTCTCGTTCATTCTGGGTTGGGTCTGTGAGAACGAAATCCAGTAGGTCTTGAAGTATTCGAGTAAAAGCCGGACTTGGGCGGAGCCCCATGCGAATGAGGTCATTGCCATCAATGGCTAGATCAGAGATGCTCAATGGCACACCAGTCGCTCGTATTAAGCGAGCACGACGCCATGACTGTACAACCTCTGCTGGCGTCTTCTTTAGAGAAGGATGAGCTTTCGCTCGTGCCAGTTCTAGACGAGCCAGAGCATTAAGTTGTTCCGGGCTATTTGAACTGAGCCAGCGTCTTATGGCTTCATCATCCTCATCTAGCCCCGGAAGAAGACTAGCTGAGGATCGCTCAGATATTTCATCAGTCTGGGCATTTGAGAATCGAAGTCGAACAAGGATTCCTAAGATCTTTTCGGGATCGAGCAAATGAAGGAGCTGGGCCAGCCTTAGAAAGGCGTTACCCGGAGGCAGTTCATCAATTGATGCAAGCGTAAACTCCCATGGATTCAGGGCAACTGAGCGGTCTGTTGTACTAAGTTGCTCAAGTTCCGGATAAAGTGCACCCAAGGCTCCTGACTTTTTGTAAAGGCTCAGGGTTCTTGAGGGAATACGGTGCTGATACAAAGCCTTCAGAAGTTCGTCCCGAACCCTCTCGCACGAGAGAACTCCCAAGTGTTCTATACCGTCACATAGTGCCTTCCATGAAGCCTCATCAATGTTGAGATCAAAGCGCCCTGCGAATCGAAAGGCCCGAAGAATTCTGAGGTAGTCTTCCGCAAATCTTTTCTGAGGAACACCGACAGTCTTGAGAACACCCGCTTCAAGATCCTTGAGCCCACCAAAGGGATCGAGAAGTTTCTGGTCGGTAGGATGCCACGCGAGAGCGTTTATCGTGAAATCTCTCCGGGCCAGGTCTTCCTCTATTGTATCGGCGAAAGTTACTACTGCATGTCTTCCATCAGTTTCGACATCCCTGCGAAAAGTCGTAACCTCAAATAAAGTCCCATCCCGAGCGAGAACTCCCACAGTACCGTGTTCGATCCCTATCGGGACAGTCCTCTTGAATAGCTCTTCTATTTCTCGAGGCCGGGCCTGTGTGGCGAGGTCCCAGTCACCCGCATAGTGACCAGACAGAATATCCCTAACTGCCCCTCCTACCGCCCAGGTATCGTGACCCGCCTTCTGGAGCGTATCAGTAATCCAGTGGACTGCTGGAGGAGGCGAAAGCTGGACCGTGCTCATCCCACTAGGACAGCACCTCCATTTACGTTCAGAACTTCCCCGGTGATATGGCGTGCAAGCTCTGAACAAAGAAATAGTATCGGACCAGCGACATCTTCAGGTGTCGCAATCCTGCCCAGCGGAATTGATCGAGAGATCAGCTCTCGCCCCGCCCCCTCGAAGGCTGATGACGACATCTCGGTATCAATCCAACCTGGTGCCAAGCAATTCACTGTAATATCTCGCGAAGCGAGCTCAATACAGAAGCTTTTGACAAGAGATATCATCGCTCCTTTGGTCGAAGCATAGTCAGCATGAAATGCTTCACCACGTTGGCCAGCTGTACTTCCGACAAGAACCAATCGCCCATGATCCCGAAGACGCTGAGCAGCCGCACGACAGGTATAGAACACAGAGTGCAGATTAGCGCCTAATGTCTTCTGCCATTGCTCGTTAGACATTTCTGCAATACTCGCTTCTTTGTTTGGCCATATCCCATGGTTCCCAACAAAAATGTCTAAGCCATCGAATTCTGTATCCACTCGTTCGAAGAGGCTCTCTACATCCCTAGGATCAGAGAGATCACCCATCTCAGCCCATGCAGAGACCCCGATTTCGTGAAGTGCATCCAATGTTTCTTGCGCTTGCTCAGAACGGCTGTGATATCCAATACCTACATTCGCTCCAGCGCTAGCCAATAGAAGGGCTGTAGCTCGGCCTACTCCCCGTGATCCACCAGTGACGAGAGCATTCTTACCTGTGAGGTCAATTTGCATCTTAGGGTTTCTCACTAATCAGTTGGCTCACTTCTATCTCATAACCAATAGCATAGTAGTATCGAATCCTTGATTAACACTATCTGATAGTGACCTTTCAAGAACTCGCAGCCGAATCCTGCATAATCAATCCCAAGACTAAGTCAGGATCTTCAGTATCAAGCGCTAATTCACAGGCATAGGTAAGTAATGCATCTGCGGTAAGAAGTTGAAAAGCACTATTTCGCACGCGCCCTGGCGACAATCGCGCTTGGCCTAGAGCATCGCAGGCGATTTTCGTGAGGCCGGAAGCAGACACAGCAGTAACTCCCGACGCATCAATCCAAGATCCCAACTCTAACGGGGATACTGCGCGTCGTTGGCTAATCCATGTCTTTAGGTCACTCACCCCTCAGCCTCTCGGAGAAAAGCCTTAACGGTGTTGGCACCAGACTCCAAGGCTTCATCAATTTTCGTGATGTCTTCCACACCCGCTTGAGCGATATGGGCCTTACCCCCACCCCTTCCTCCTACAAATCCGGACACTTCCCGAATCAATGCATCTGCGCGTACACCCCTTGAGATCAGATTCTCACTCACAAACGCAAATAGCACATGCTTTTCGTTAGGCATCTCAGCCGCCAGTACTGCGACTCCGGAGGTGCCAGACTCAAGAAATCGGTCACCCCACTTTCGTGCATCATCTGCATTCCGAGCACGAATACGGACACCCCGATAGGGTGCAGTGTCTCCTCCTCCGAGATCAATCACATCAGAAGTGACATCTGTTTCAGTGCTCCCTCCCCCCGACCTTAATTGATCGAGGAGGCTCTCAAGTTCAGCGGTATCAGACAGAAGTTGCTCTGCTCGATGCCTTACCCCATCCGGTCGCGTTTTCAGTACTGCTGAGACCTCTTCCAGAGCAGTCTCACGTCCCTTTAGGAAGGTAAACGCTGCTCGCCCAGTAAGTCCTTCAACGCGTCTTACTCCTGCTGAGACTCCTGACTGACTAACGAACCTGAATAGACCAATCTCAGCAGTTTGGCTCGCATGCGTGCCCCCACAAAGTTCCATACTGACGCCGGCTATACTCACAACTCGAACCTGTTCGGGATATTTTTCTCCAAAAAGAGCCATCGCCCCGTCCTCAACAGCAGTTGCATAGGAGCGGTGGTCAATTTCAACCGGATGATTAGCCCAGATCCCTTCATTAACAATCAATTCTACCTGTTCTAGTTCATCGGTACCCAATGGGCCCGTGTGTGCAAAGTCAAAGCGGAGCCGATCAGGAGCGACCAGGGAACCGCGCTGGACAACATGGTCGCCCAGCACCTCTCGCAAAGCCGAGTGCAGGAGATGAGTCGCGGTATGGTTCCTCACTGTGTCTCGCCGAACATGATCGGTCACCTGAGCTTCAACTGAAAGCTTCTCGCCTCCATCGGGGAATACACCCTCGATTGAGCCAAATACTGCGGTTTGTCCCATTACGTCAGCTACCTCTTGAACATCTAGCTTCCAGACATCACCAGAAACAACACCCACATCTGATACCTGACCACCACTTTCAAGATAGAAGGGGCTTTCACGCAGTATGAGGCCGACTACGTCATCCTTAACACGATACGCAAGAACCTCAGTTCTTATATGGATTTGTTGGTAACCGACAAATGTCTGCTCTTGGTCGACAATCTGCATCCAGCCATCTGTGATATCACCCGCCCTGAAAACCTCTTTGGCCTCTTCACGGTCTGCGCGTGACCTGGCTCGCTGTTTAGCTAATTCCTCTTCGAAGCCGACTTTATCAACACCATACTCTCTTTCTTTAGCCATGATTTCAGTCAAATCGATCGGGAAACCAAAAGTGTCATAGAGCTTAAAAGCGTCATCCCCAGCTATTGTACCTCCCCCCTCTGATATGAGTTCGTTAAACCGGGTCATGCCACCTTCGATGGTCAAAAGAAAACGTTCTTCCTCCGCCTGAGTTGTTTTAAGCAGATGATCGCGTCTATGGATCAGATCAGGGAAAGTGTCGCCCATACTATCGATGACTGCAGCGACTACACCCGTGAGGGTTGGCTCTCGTTGTCCAAGTAGCCAAGCATGCCGCATCGCTCTCCTTAGGATACGACGCAACACATACCCACGACCTTCATTGCCTGGAAAAACACCATCACAAAGAAGAAAGGCAACTGCACGGGAGTGGTCTGCCAGAACCCGATAGCTAACAGCATCGTCAGCCTCAGCGTCGTAAGCTCTCCCCACTAGTTCACCGACACGATCAAGCATTGGGCGAAAAAGGTCAGTATGGTACACTGAACCCACATCTTGAAGTACCGAAGCGAGCCGCTCCAGTCCTAACCCGGTGTCAACAGATGCGGCAGGAAGTTCGGTGAGGCTACCATCTTCAGCCCGATCGTACTGCATGAAAACAAGATTCCATAACTCGCTGATCTTCCCAGAATCATTGAGCTCGACAAACTCCTCTGTGTCCGTCACAGAGGTCCGGTCTTCTCTCAAGTCGTAGTGCAACTCTGAGCAGGGGCCACACGGTCCGGTGTCAGCCATCTGCCAGAAATTATCCTTGTCACCCAAGCGATGTACCCGTTCCGCTGGAAGTCCCACCTCGGTTGTCCACAGTTCTGCCGCTTGATCATCCGTATGATGGACCGTCGCATAGAAACGTTCGGGATCAAGCCCATAAACTCCTGTTAACAGATCCCAAGCGAAACGAATCGCGTCTTTCTTGAAGTAGTCCCCGAAAGAGAAATTACCGAGCATCTCGAAGAATGTGAGATGACGAGTAGTACGTCCGACCTCCTCAAGGTCATTGTGCTTACCACCGGCACGAACACACTTCTGGGATGTGACTGCTCGTCTGAACGACACCTCTTCCTGACCCAAGAATACGCGCTTGAACTGCACCATGCCCGCATTAGTGAACAACAGTGTGGGATCGTCCTCCGGTACAAGCGAAGAACTCTGTCTTCGAGAGTGACCTTGTTCCTCGAAGAATTTGAGAAATTGCTCCCGGATCTCGGCGGTCGTCATGGCGTCACATTAAGGGAAAACTACATTTATTAATGCCAAACTACTAACGATAACGGGTGACGCAGTGTGTAAGGAGTACCCGATAGTATGAAATCACGAGAGCCGAAAGACCGAAGGCCAAAAGCTTACGTTCGCTCCAACTGCTAAGAAAGTCAGCCGGCAACTTCCTCCCCAAGCATTTCTGAAACCAAGTCATCACCTTCTTCAAGCTCTTCTTGATTCTCACGATCCAGCCCTAAAGCAGTACGTAGCTGCGATTCAATCTCTTCGGCGATATCCGGGTTCTCCACTAAGAAAATCTTCGAATTTTCCTTTCCCTGACCCATGCGCAGATCCCCGTAGGAGAACCATGAGCCTGATTTCTCAACAATTTCGTGGTCGACTCCGAGATCGATGAGTAGTGCGGTATGGCTGACCCCTTCGTTGTATTGGATATCGAATTCAGCTTGCTTGAATGGAGGGGCACATTTGTTCTTTACCACCTTTACGCGTGTCCGGTTACCGATCACATCCTGCCCGTCCTTGATTGCACCAATGCGGCGTATATCGAGCCTGAGTGAGGCATAAAACTTGAGCGCTCGCCCTCCTGAAGTCGTCTCTGGACTACCGAACATGACGCCCACCTTAACACGTATCTGGTTCGTAAAAATCACCGCAGTATTAGAGCGATTTACAGCACCTGTGAGCTTTCGGAGCGCTTGGCTCATGAGTCTTGCCTGAAGTCCAACATGGGTGTCGCCCATCTCACCCTCAATCTCTGCTCTTGGAACGAGCGCTGCTACAGAATCAATGACCACGACATCAATTGCATTGCTACGAATTAGCACTTCTGCAATCTCAAGCGCTTGTTCCCCGGTGTCCGGTTGTGAGACTAAGAGGTTGTCTACATCGACACCAAGCTTGCGGGCATATGTCACATCCAAGGCGTGCTCAGCATCTACAAAAGCTGCTATACCACCAAGGCGTTGAGCATTTGCGATCACTTGAAGACAGAGCGTTGTCTTACCTGAGGATTCCGGACCATAGATCTCGCTGATTCGACCTCGCGGGATTCCTCCTATGCCGATTGCAGCATCCAAATTGATCGCGCCAGTAGGGATGGCCTCGATACTATTTGCAAATGAATCTTCTCCCATTCGCATGATTGCGCCCTTACCGTAAGAACGCTCGATCTGTGTGATCGCAGTATCTAAAGCCTTCTGGTTCTGGGTTGCCTTCTTCTTCACGTCTTGGTCAGTCATTTGAGCCGCAGCCATGTGTTCTCCGTCTTCGTGAGACCCCACTTCTAAGGGGTTCGACACCCAAAATATAATACCCGAAGATAAAACGAAAGTGCATCTTTGCCCTTAGGTCACTCACCCGGAAGAGGAGTGACCAGAAAACCGTTGCAATATCATGGTATACATCGAATTTTCGTCGTTCTCGATGATTGTATAGAGTTTCTTTGGGAGGACTCTGAATAGAGCGGAGCAGTACATGGCCCTCCTGGAAACATATGCAAGTCACAATCTAGTTACTCATCAGTTTTTCTTGACGATAAAAATACGTCTGCCATACCCCTGGCCTAACTGCCACGTAAAAAGTCTCAAACGGCCGATCCGCATTTCTCGGCGTGAAAAGACCCACCCCTAGATGCTGCCCCACTCGCATGATCTGCTCACAATCGACTGGACCTTCACCT
>PBPC01000092.1 GCA_002724575.1 Gemmatimonadota bacterium
AGCCGATAAACCGGTCACAGAACCCGCAGAGATCATCATAAAGGAGAACGGATCTCTCTTTGATAACCGGCTTCATCATACAGAACAGGGCGCCTGGTCAGAGGACGGGAGAGCGTAACAATCTCTCGCGCCCTACCGTAGCCAGAGTTTGCCGATTAAAGCGAATCCGACCTCTAACCGTCGTCGACCTTTCGCCACGTTTCTGAACGGTCGACCACTCGATCGCAATAGGTACCCACAAGCGTCTTCGTATTTGCTTCCGTATCGATTGTGGAAGTCAGCTCATAGGTGCAACTCCCGTTGTCACCGGAACTCTTCGCCCAATCAAAAGCCCCATCGTATGTCGTGATCCAACTTCCAGTCGGCTCGCGACCCTTAGCAGAGAGGCCTTCCTCTCCACCCAGATACTGCCGCTCATGTGTCCAATCACCAATCCCATCCACGGTAATCGTCACCTCATCGCCCGGGCGAGCACATTCAGCACGCGTTTTCGTACCACTGCTTGCAACGTCAAACGTCAAAGCGTCAGCATCCCAAGTACGCTGACCAGTCCCTTCCGCAGTGAATGAGCCTGCAGTATGGCAATCACGCGTCTTCCACCAAGAGTAGTTCCAGACTCGAGGATCATCACCCAGAGCAGCTCCAGCAGATGAGGGGCTAACATTGCTTGCACCCCAAACATCATCTAGAAAACCCATCATTGTGCCATCAAGCCTAACGACCAAAGCCTGCACATCTTGGTCACTGAGTTGTGCTTGGGGTGCTATAGCCTGATCTCCACACGCGGCAAAAGCCACCGCACTAGAAGCAAGTAGTAGATGAACAGTTTTTGGCATTATGTACTCTCCCAATGCTTAACTCACAAGCGAAAACAATGCTCTCTGCTGCTAGAACTATCTGGTGGCACCCAAATCCATAACCGCTCCTAGAAACATCCTGACCTTACGAGGATCAGTCGAGCTTCTTACTGTGCCACGAAGATCTGACACCAACTCGCCCAGTGCGTCACTCCGTTGTTGACCCGAGAGTCCTTCAGCCTCAGCCAATCCTCTTCTTACACTCATGATCCTAGCAGCATCAAGACCGCTGGACCGCTCAATTTGATCGAGGTATGAGCGAGCGAGTGCGAAGCTGGGCGGCCAGACCATCTTAGGTTGCTCCTGTGCGTTGAAGTATTCGAAACGCACAGTCTTAGCCGCATCAATCTCGTTCTGGGAAATATGAGCACTAGGTGTCAGCTCAAAAATATCGAGCCCTCGCGCTATCTCAGAACTGACCATGTATCCGTTGTACCAGTATACGGACCATGAACCACCACTACCTCTGCGCGTACCGTCTGTAGGTCCTCGATCAAAGAAAGCAATCTCGAATGGGTTATCAGGATCGGTCCAGTCGAAGACATTGATCCCGCCCTGATACCAGCCTTGTACCATCACATCTCGACCGGGTATGGGGATCAGTGATCCATTGTGGGCAACACAGTTTTCGAGTTCTGTCTGTGCCGCGGGCATCTTGAAGTAGGAGTGAAAATCCAGTTCCCCATCATTGATGCTGAAGATAGCATCCGCACCCCATTCGTACTTGTCCGTTGCTCGACAGCGTGGCTGTCCTCCTCCTCCCCACTCGTCCGTGAACAGAACCCTTGTTCCGTCATTATTGAACGTCGCGGAGTGCCAGAACGAGAAATTCGAGTCGGCAGCAGCATACAACCGGCGAGGGTTCACCACATCACTTATATCAAGCAAAAGTCCGTAGCCTCCACAGGCACCACCTGCGAACCCGATACCGGGATATACGGTGATATCATGGCACTGAGTCGGCCCAGTACGCTGACGTGGAGGACCACCACCACGTCCACCACGCCCACCTCTTCCGGCTGCTGCTCTGCGTGCTTCCTGGTCTGGCTCGGCATGCCTTGGCGGTGCAGTTAAGTCGTTGAATATCCGAGGAGAACTCACGATCCGAGCGTTCTGGGGAGCCGCAAGAGGAACCTGGATAACCTCGATGCGGAATAAAGCCGTATTCGGATCGTCCTCCAACGGACCTCCTGAGCAACCCGGAAGTTCGTTCGGGGACCGAACCCTGGATGATCCTGAAACGTAGATATAGACGTTTTCTGCGTCGTTCGGGTCCGTTACAACAGTGTGCGTATGTGAGCCCCGACACGTCTGAACGTTGGCCACATACTCTGGGTTCCGAATATCGGTCGCATCAAAAATACGGATGCCTCGAAGTCGATCGAGGCTGACCGTGTCCGGAACTCCGCCGGTACCACAGTCAACACGACCACCCAACCCTTCACCGGATACAAAGAGAAGATTCTTGTAGATGGATACATCGCTCTGCGATGCTGGACATACATAAGAAGTTTCCAAGGTCGGATCTGTCGGATCCGAGATATCCCATATCACGTAACCGTTGTAGTTGCCCTGGATCGCGTAGTCGCCGGTGAACCCCAAATCAGAGTTCGTGACTCCAACAAATTCATCGGGGGGCGGCGTATTGGATACCAGATTGAGGTTCCAGGATGCTTCCCCTGCACCCGATCCGAGCGGACCCGAACCGGCAGCAAGCCCGATGCGCGGATCCGGGTCTGGTGGGGTATGCGGGAGATCGGATAACGCCGACATCATCGCGGCAGGAGAGGGCGTCGACATCCCTGTGGCACATGCGGTAACAAATACCAGGACTGCACATAGTACGGAACCGAGTGCGGTCCAGCGCATGCCAGGAAGACGTTCGAAGGATTGGTTGTTCATATCAGATCCCCTGGAGTTTAGGAGAGAAATAAAATAAGTCAGAAAAAACTATGAGCCTTACCGACCTGGCTCGTACGTATCAAGTATCACTTGCATATGCTCAATCTCAGTCGTCTGATCTGCATACATATCCGAGGCCAGCTTGAAGATGAAGTCGTTCTGTGCGCCCCCGTAGGAACTGAACAACTCGTCAACCATAGCTAAGGCACCCTCATGGTGCATGATCATGTATTTCAAGAAAAGTCGATCAAAATCGGCACCACGTGCATTATCAAGTTCGTTTAGTTGTGCCTCGGTCAGCATACCAGACATAGCATGGTGATCCGTATCAGCTGGCATTCGCATACGGCTGTATTCAGCGGGAGGAGCAGGCTCATCACGTTCAAGTAACCAAGAACGCATCGTCACTATTTCATCACGTTGAGCAACAACCATGCGAGCACAAAAGATCTGTATAGAAGAACTCGCCTCATGTGATTCCGCCCACCCAGCAAACAAAACAGCCTGAGCATGATGAGGGATCATGTTGGCCATAAAATGCACATCAGCAGGGCTATGGCCTTGCCGATTGCGAGCAGCTAGTGCCTCCAGATCAGCTGCCGATCGAGCAGCTCCACCACATGATGCAAGACTGACCGCGAAAGCGGACAAAAGCAGTACTGGAGAGTATGAGCGCTTCATCGATCTGCTCCGCAAACCCTTATTCGGTAATCATTGACACTACTGAAGTAAGTATCTTCACCGATATCGATCATTCGCGATACTAGGGGCTACCCGCGCTGTTGAAAAGCATTCCCCGCAATCGTTAGTTCTCGGGCGGTCACTTTAGGTCGATCTCGTTCCCAGTATTCTCAAAGACTCATCTGGCTTCGCAGTCAGCTTAACCCGTCGAAGAACTCTTCCATCCGAGTCCGGGTCTGCTCATCGGGTAATCTCCCCATACCAGCACCCATGTTGTCTATCAGGTGCTCCGGATCCGAAGTAGCCGGAATAATCACCGTCACAGCAGGGTGAGACAGGATGTACTTAAGAAAAAACTGTCCCCAGCTTTCACAATCGAACTCAGCAGCCCAATCAGGTAGATCCCGTCCACTCACGGCACCGAATAGTCGTCCGACATTGTAGGGCTCATTCACAATCACCCCCATGCCTCGGTCCTGTGCCAGTGGTATCAGTCGCTCTGCTGCCTCACGTTCCCCAAGTGAGTAATTGACCTGCAAAAAATCCAACTCTTCAGCACGAAGCACCTGTTCCATCTGTTCATACTGTCGTCCGAATGAGGTCGTCACGCCGACGTAGCGTGTGCGACCTTCTTCTTTCGCTTGCCGGATAGTCCTTAGATGAATCTCAGTATCCCGAAGGTTATGTACCTGATTCAAGTCGATGATGTCACGTCCCCAGTCTTGAAGGGACGTTTCCTGCTGATCGATACCTGCCTGTCTGCCACCGCCTGTTGAAATCTTTGTGGCAAAGAACAGGTCATCTTGAATGCCAAGTTCCTGGACAAGCTGACCTGCGACACCCTCAGAGCTCCCATACGTGGGAGCGGTATCGAAGAACCGTCCCCCCATCTCATGGAATAGTCGCAACACTTCCTTTAAAGGAGCTCGTTCTTCACCGGAAGCGCCCACACTGAACGTGCGCGCGCTACCTAAGCCCACGGCAGGAACCTCCTCACCCGAGGACGGAATAGCACGCATGAGTAAAGGCCGTTCTTGAGCAACTGCTGGAAAGTCATTGAGTAAGAAGGCGGCCGCCCCAGTTCCAGCACTGATCTTGAGCATATCTCTTCGTGAGATCTTCATCTATTTACCTCTCAGGCTCGGGGACACCCACTACTCCTCTACCTGTAAGATGAGAACCATTGCATTAAAGGGGCAAGCGGGAAGACCCAGCTTACTACAAAAGATTAATTTCTTGCTTAGTTCTTGATGTGCGGGCAAGTCCAGAGAAATTAGACCAGGTGCAACAACTTCTTGATCTCTTTTCCGGAGAGAAGCTATGACCAACCGCGCGAACGTTCTGAGAGCACTAGCGTGGGCGGGCTTTTGCTTAGTCGCTAGTCCGATGATTGGTATTGCTCAGGAAGAACCAGCCATGGAAACCGATACTCTCTATGTCATAGACTTGGAGGATGGTTCTACTCTCTACGGTTATATAATCTCAAGGGGAGATGATGCGCTTAGCATTAGGACTGTAGCTGGACTCAACATAGAACTTGAGGCGGTCTTAGTTAGAAGCACTACCGAGGCTTCTGGTCGGGTAGTAGACGGCGAGTACTGGTCGGAGGACCCAAATAATACGCGGCTATTTTTTGCTCCAAGCTCTCGACCAGTGCCGAACGGGGCATGTTATGTAGGCACATATATGATCCTTTTACCCTTTGTTGGTTGTGGCATTGGAAATCGTTTCACGATAGCGGGGGGAGCACCAGTCCTATTTGGAGAGCTACAACCCTTTTATATAGCTCCCAAACTAACGCTGATACAAAACGAGAGTTTTGGTGTGGCTGTCGGAACTATAGCATTCAGCAATTGGGGTGCTGGCTTATGGGACGAAGATGACTTCGAGACAATAGGGATTGCTTTTGGGGTGGCTACTTTCGGTTCGGATGACAAAGCTTTGACGACTGGCTTAGGCTTTGGATATGCCGGTTCAGATTTTGCTAGTGACCCAGTACTGATGTTAGGTGGAGAAGCTAGGTTGAGTCGGCGAGTAAAGTTAATCACGGAGAATTATTTCATACCGACGGGTGAAGCAATTGGCTTAGTGATGGGGGGGGTCCGGCTACTCGCGAGCAACTTCTCTGGAGATGTTGGAATGCTGGGGGCTACTGGAGCAGGAGCCTTAGCATGTTGTATCCCAGTCATTAATTTTGCTTATAGGTTTGGAGGAAGGCGCTAAGAAACGACTGGTGTGGCGTATTCTCGGTTATCCCATGCCCAACTCTTCGAACCTCTCGTTACCGATGCGGTAGCTGGGCCAATCGTTGTAATCAAAATGCCACCATTCTGCTTCATATACCGTGAAACTCTGGGCCTCCATAGCTTCGCGAAGGAGTTCCCGGTGCCATCGTTGCCTATCCGTCCCTCCTGCATAGTCAGGATAAGAACGCGGCGACATCTCATCATATCCGCCGGTCATCGTAACCGGTGTGCCTGTTTCAAGATCGTATAACGTCAGATCCACAGCACAACCGCGGTTATGTCTGGAGCCGTTAGCAGGATTCGCGACAAAAACCCGCAGCTCCTCGGGGGTTGCATCCCAAAACATCTTGGTCACGTACCATGGCCGGTATCCATCATGTATCAGGAGGCCATAGCCTCGCTCACCGAGCCAATGATGAGCTCTTACAAGGGCTTCAGCTGCTGGTCTTTGCAGAAATGCTCTGGGTTCAGAATAAAAAATCTCACCCATAAAGTTGTTTCTAGTCGCATAACGAATGTCTAAGAGAATCGTAGAATCCAGAGCCACTAGCTCTGCGAGATCTGCAGGCCGGAAGTCACCCTCTTCTTCGGGCGGAGAAGCAGCGAGGGCTTCTGTGAGTAACTCTTCCGGTGCCCGAATGGGTGTGATACGGAATGTGCCACCATCCTCGGCACCAAGCGAGAGTCGACTAAAGGCCTGGCCGTCTACCAACAATATTTCTGCACGACCACTAGCATCCGCTACCATCTCCACCACTGCATTGGAATCGGTTTCGAAATGTCCATCACTTGAAGCTGAGAGTGGGAACCGTGCACCACCCCAAAATAGCAACACCAGACTTTCGTCTTCTTCCAGCACTGAAACAGTATCTGAGCCCGAGGCATACTCGCCGATAATTGGAAGCCAAGATTCTGGCACATCTGGTGGCATTCGGTCTAACAAATCGCTTGAAGTATCCGCGACAGTGCATGAAGCAAGGATCCAAAGGATTAGCTGGGCTCTTTTCATGTTCATGACCTAGTCCCGGGATTCTGGACACGGTGGATAGTGCTCGACCTTGTCTCGTCCAGACCACCCAGCACCTTTCGCAAACCACTCACCACACTTCTTGGACATGTGGAAAAAGCCCCTGGCCATTAACTCACCCCTTTCATTGTAGTATTCGAAAAGACCGTCTCCACGAGGGTCACCTTTTTCGAAATTATATTTTCCCTCTAACTGTCCACTCTCGTAGTACTCTTCATAGGATCCATGCAATACACCGTTTAGATACGTGCCTCTGGCCATTAGCTGACCGCTCTCATAGTGCTGTTCAAACGGTCCTTCCCTATCTAGCACACCACATTCCGGACAAGCCGGGTCACCTTCACTGGCCTCTCGAGGGCATTTGTAGCATAAGACTAGGGTCATATCACGATTCGGCTATCTAGGGCATAGGCTTGGGCAACAATCTTGTTGATGAGCTCCAACAAAATCCAGCGATAACTTGAAGCGTCAGCTGGAGGATCAGTAATAGAGACTCGCTTCACCCTAAGTTCATAAAAGAAGCCTGGTTCAAAATCAAATCCCTCTATGGGATCACCGAAAGCCTCCCAATTCCCTTCCGGCTGAAAGCGAACCTGTAGGCAGGTAGTGGGAAACATAAAGCCCATACATTCAACTCGTTCCGGGCCTACGAATAATGTCAGCACCTCTGAGTCCGGCTCTAGGAGTCCGCATCCAGATGAAAACACACAGAGCACAAGAAGCAGAGTCTTTCTCATTCCCAAAGCCTGTTCATGAGTCCTCTGCCCCGATGATTCACGCTGTAGAGAGGGGACCTAGCAGATCTAGTCGACTTTCCTCTGTATATGATCTTTCTTCGAAACTCCACGTAGCAACAAATAAAGGAACAAAGCTGTTCCGATCGGGATGAGCAGGAATACGAACCTTAAGGGCAAAGGCTCAGACCCTAGGAGTCGTGGAACGATGATAAGAGCCGTCAGGAGCACATAGGATACGACCAGAGCTAACCAAGCTTTCATCCGTCTACATCCTTCGGTGGCATGGTTTCAATATATCGGACATCTTGCATCTGACACTGTGACTAAAGAAATAAGAATGTCGGCCCAGGTTGATCTTCCTGACGCCAGTCCAACTCTAGAACCAGAAAAAGCTATGCGTACCAGCACTACTGTACACCGCTCTCTTACCTTTGCTGCGCTCACGCTCGTCACAATTAATTGTACCGCAACAAATTCGGGAACTCCCTCAAGTGAGCGCTATGATATACTACTCAGAGGTGGCACCGTTGTGGACGGTTCAGGAGCACCACGCTTCACGGCGGATGTCGCGATTAGGGGAGAGCGGATCGCAGCTGTGGGTAGATCAGGACTGGATCCAACCCTTGCGGACAAAGTGATCGATGTATCCGGAAAAGCCGTAACGCCTGGCTTCGTCGATAACCACGCTCATATCCAGACAACGATCCACCAATATCCGCTGGCAGAAAACTTCACCCGCCAAGGTATTACAACGATCGTAGCGAGCTTACATAGTGGTGATGTGCCCTGGCCTTTGGACGAATACATCGCTGCCTTGGATGTGGCACCCAATGTGGCCTTCTTCGCAGGACATACCTGGGCACGACGTCAGGTACTCGGGATGGACAACCGAGATCCTTCGGGTGAAGAACTTCAACAGATGCGAGACCTCATCGATCAGGCGATGCAGCAAGGCGCGATTGGTCTCTCTACAGGTCTGCTCTATGTCCCCGCTAACTACGCAAAAACTGAAGAAGTCATAGAGCTAGCCAAGGTTGCATCCCGCTATGGTGGTATCTACTACACGCATATGCGCGACGAAGGTAGAGGTCTACTTGCGTCGGTTGCTGAAGCCATCCGGATTGGCCGGGAAGCAGAGATCCCGGTCCAGATTCAACACCATAAGGCGATGGGCGTAGCCCAGTTCGGATGGAGTGCGAATACGCTCGCGATGATCGATTCAGCGAATGCTTCCGGCCTAGACGTTCGCCATGACCTATATCCCTATACTGCAGGAAGCACCGGCTCCTCTGTCATTTTTCCACCGTGGGCACTTGCAGGAGGACAGGATTCTCTCGTCGCTAGAGTGAGTGACCCGGCAGTCCGGCCCCAAGTTGAAGAAGGGATGAGGGACCGGCTGGTGAACGAATGGGTTGGAGACGACCTCAACCGTATTCAATTCAGGACCGTTCCCTCAGCACCTGAATTTGATGGCAAAACATTGGCTGATTATGCCGCAGCTCAGGGACTACCTAATACGGTAGCAAGCGGAATACAGATGGGGATTGAGCTCCAGCTGGCTGGTGGGTTTAGTGCCATCTACCACGTCATGGATGAGGGGGATGTTCAGCGCATCATGCGCCACCCTCTCGCAACATTTCAGACGGATGGTGATCCAGTTGGGTACGGTGAGGGGTTCCCGCACCCCAGGAGCTATGGAGCATTCCCAAGAGTGCTAGCCCGTTATGTCCGTGACTTAGGTGTGCTTACACTAGAGGAAGCCATCCACAAAATGACCCGGTTGTCGATGGATCGACTCGGTCAAGCGGAGCGAGGATCCATCGCTGAAGGCATGATCGCAGATCTAGTGGTTTTTGATCCAGAGACTATTCAGGACAATGCCGACTACGTCCAACCTCATCAGTTCTCAACAGGTATAGAAACGATGATCATTAATGGAACATTGGTCATCGACGGAATGGCCCTTACTGGAGAAAGACCCGGTACAGTCCTGACACGTCCCGAGACGAACTAGAATCCGGCTATTGAACCCTTTCGAACATCAAATCCCGCACGCGGCCCCCTGTCACGGTGAAGCCCACCACCTGACCTGGTTGGTTTCTGACAAAACGCACTTCCGGAAACCACCGTTGGTCCCCTCTGAACAAATCATCACCAGTCGGGGATAGGATCGAGCGCGGGTTTCGCCAATGCTCTGCAACAAGCCGCCCCGACTCCACAAAGACCTCATAGGTTGAGTCCAACTCAGGGCTCCTATAGTGACCGGAGTATTCTCGTAGCTCAGAATCTGAAAGGCTCAAAGATTCAGTAACGTCATCTAAGCCATCAGGCTGCAAGGGAATGGGACCCATCTGGTCTTCAAGAAAAACTTCTGCAACCTCGAGAGCCCGTCCTGCTGGATTACAGGTTGAGAAGTTACAGAAGACAATGATCGACAGATTTTCTTCAGGGAATCGGACGAAGTTCGTTCGGAATCCCGCCCACGAACCTCCGTGTCCAAAGTTTACGAGCCCTCTATATGCCCCCACGGTTAACCCATGGGCATAGTCGATCGTGTCACCACCGGTGAGCACGCCCCTCCGCAACATCTTACCGATGATCTCTTCACCCCCAACCACACCCGTCTCATAGTTCTTCATCCACAAAATGAAGTCATCCACCGTGGTGTTGAGTGAACTCGAAGCTAGAGCCGTGAGTTGGTTAATCTGTCGGCGGAAGACCCCATCAGTTTCATCACCAACTGGTGCATACGATTCAGCACGACCAGGGACAATCTCCAGGTAGTCGTCCGAGAAGTGCGTGCGCGTCATTCCCAGGGGGGCAAAGATCTGTTCTTGAGTGTAGGTCCTGAACGTCATGCCTGATTGGACTTCGATCGTCCTAGCCAAAAGGTTGTAGCCCGTATTCGAGTAGGCGTACTCCGAACCTGGCGGGAAGTTGATCGCTCTCTGTTGATAGAGCATACGCAGGATCTTCTCGAATGAGATGACATCACTGTACTCGACACCACCTAACGACATGGTATGAGGCCAGTCTCTGATCCCGCTTGTATGATGAATAAGATGACGCGGCACAATCGTGGGGCCGAAATCTGGCAATTCCGGTACATAGGCCCTGACATCCTCTTCTAGGTCTAGGCGACCCTGAGCCTCAAGAAGAAGGGCTGCCATTGCACCGAACTGTTTAGAAATAGAAGCAATATCAAATACGGTCTCAGGAGTTATTGGAATACCGTGATCCATATCTGCAATGCCATACCCAGCCCTGTGCACAACCTCACCGTCCATTACAACCCCTACCGCTGCTCCTGGGCGCATGCCAACTAAATCCGCAAAAACAGCATCAACATCTGTATTCGTTGGGCCTCCTGAACCAGCAGATTGAGACTCAGGACCAGAGACACAGCCAGACAGGCACAACGCAAACACCAGGATCCTCTTCATGACTTCATTCTCCTACTAAAGAGCTCAGCCTCGCAACTCAGATGGTAGTTGCATGAGTTTCTGACCACAGTACCGGCAGTAATCTGCTTGTTGATCCGTCTCCAGCTTTCCGCATCCAGGACAGCTCTGGGTGGTCAGAGATGAATCTTGTTTCGGGGCTCTGCTCTGCTGGACAAACTCAGCTGAAAACAA
>PBPC01000093.1 GCA_002724575.1 Gemmatimonadota bacterium
ACTAGCGGCTGCCATTTCATCGACGTCACCCACCTCACATAAGTGCCCGGTTTCTCCATCAACGATCACCTCGGGCAAGCCACCAACCCGAGAGGCAACAACGGGTGATCCGCACGCCATTGCTTCTAATGCAGCCAAGCCAAACGATTCGCTCTGGGAGGGCAAGAGGAATAAGTCCGAGCACGATAGCAATTCTTGCACCGGTGTGTACTCTCCAAGGAACACGACCCTGTCACGGATTCCTAACTCCTCAACCTTTAGGCGCGCACGTGGAAGCTCAGGGCCATCACCTACGAGGACTAGTCGGGATGAAACTTCTCCCAAGACACGTCCGAAGATCTCTACCACATCCTCCACTCGCTTCACAGGTCGAAAGTTCGAGATATGCATGACGATTTTTTCCCCGTCAGGGGCCAGTGTAGCCCGATGGCAAGGCTCTAAACCCGGTCGATAGATCCGGGTATCAACAAAATTCGGTACAACTTCTATACGACTCTCCGGGACTGAGAAGTCACGTACAGTCTCTTGTTTCAAGAAATCTGAGACAGCGGTTAGGCCATGTGAACGAAGAATCGAAAACTGTGTGATAGCTTGGAATGAGGGGTGAAGACCAACAAGAGTGATGTCCGTACCGTGTAATGTCGTCACGATCTTCAGGTCTCTCTCACCTTCAAGCATCTCACAAGCCACCCAGGCCGACGTAGCATGTGGTATCGCGTAGTGTACATGAACAAGGTCAAGTTCATGTTTTCGAACTGCGTCATGCAGAGCGACTGCTAGAGCCAATGAATAAGGAGGGTGTTCAAACAGCGGATAGTCCTCCATTTCGACTTCATGGAAGAAAATACGCTCATGAAAATGCTCCAAGCGGAAGGGTTGAGCATATGATATGAAATGCACCTCGTGGCCTCTCTCTGCCAGTTCAAGGCCAAGATGTGTAGCTACAGCACCAGATCCCCCATAAGTCGGATAGCAAGTAATTCCAATCTTCATAAGCTGGGCTCAACTCTGCGAATCTGCAGACCTGCCTGTTCACGAATCTCAATCCATGCATCAAGCACTGCCGTGGCCTGCACATCTATAGAGGCTGTGGCATCAATCATACAAACTGAGGGCGGAAGCTGATTACGGAACCAGGTGAGTTGTCTTCTAGCATAACGTCGTGTGTTTCTACGTATCTCTTCCATGGCTTCTTCAAGGGTCTGACCACCCTCCAAGTAATGTGCTATTTCGCGATAGCCAGTTGCGGTCATTCCTGGATCATCAAAAGTATAGCCGGCTTCAAGCAAGCTCCGCACCTCACTGACCAAGCCTCGCTCTACCATGTATGTCACACGGTCATTGATTCTCCTATCTATCTCTTCGCGCGGAAGCTCAAGCTGAATGATGAGGCCAGTAAGTGCAGCAACATCAGACGGTGATTCTCTATGCCAACTGGAAAGAGGTTTCCCTGTTAACAACGCCACTTCGATAGTGCGACTCATACGCTGAGGGCCACCATCAATGGCCAAAGAAGCCCTCTCTGGATCTAACTTTTCAACCCATCTAGCAAGCACTCTGTAGTCGAGGGCACTTAAGTACCGACGAATCTTCTTTAGGCGTGCTGAGTCTAGAGGAGGCTCACTAAAAACTGGCTCTGTGATCGCCTTAAGGAAGAAACCTGTACCACCTGCTAGTACTGGTACCCGGTCACGTTTGATAATCTCTTTTATCCAGTCACGTGCATCACGTGCAAATTGTCCTGCCGAGTACCGCTCATCTGGATGCACCAAGTCAAGTGCATGATGTGGAACTTGTTCCCTTACATCATCAAGCACCTTGTCCGTCCCAATATCCATTCCCTTGTATACCTGTCGGGAATCCATTGAGATGATTTCAACTTCAAGAATCCGAGCAAGCGCACAAGACAGCTGTGTCTTACCCGAAGTTGTCGGTCCGGTCAGTGCGATAAAGGTCGGGTTGAGTTTGGAGATCACCGTCCAAACTTCCTCGCAAGCTCCCCAGCTGAAAGTCGAATAATCGTTGGACGACCATGAACGTCATGGTGCGGGAGGTCTGTGGAAAATAGTTGATCAAAAAGCTCTTGCATCTCGATATCAGCCAACTGCTGGCCAGCTTTGATTGAACCCTTACAGGCAAACGTCATCGCGATCTTCTCATGCTGATTCTTTGCTGACCGGACTAACTCAGAACCATGCGTGAGCTCATCAATCATCTCGCGAAATGCACGTTCGGCATTGAAGTAAGGATGTGGGTTGGGTACTGCCCTCAAGATCACTGTGTCACCACCAAATGGCTCAACCTCGAATCCAGATCGATCAAGTAATCCGCGAAGTTCTTCTATCAATTTCAACTCGGGAGCGGTCAACCGGATTGTTAAGGGGAAAAGAAGCTTCTGTCCGTCCCGTCCTCCCTCTTCAAAAGCGTCCATCAGACTCTGAAATAACACCCGCTCATGAGCTGAGTGCTGGTCTATTATCAGGATGCCGTCTCGTGTCTCAGCGAGAATATAGGTGTTGAGAATCTGCCAAAGATTTGGTCGCGGATCCTCAGGGTTCCCCACTAGCTGACCCTCAGCAACGTCTTCGACCTCAGGCCCCGCTACAAATAAGGCCATCTGAGCATCTGAAAGCGGCTGGGCGACTTCTTGGCCTTGCTTCGGTTCCTGAACGAGCAAATGGGGAGTTTCAAGCTCTCTATCTAACGTTGCGGAGCTCCGTTGATCGTCCAACGCTGACCACACCGCTCTTTCTACAAGATCCTCTATCTGAGAATCTTGAGCGAACCGTACTTCAGCTTTAGTTGGATGCACGTTCACGTCTACTACACCTGGAGAGACTTGGAGGTAAAGGAACATCCAGGGCCGTGCTTCTCGTGGGATGGTTGTTCTGTAGGCCCGCTCGGCGGCCTGAACAAGTTTAGGAGCCTTGAACGGGCGCCCATTAACGAACAAGTAACGCCTCCCGCGACCAGGTTTTGCTGCATCCGGACGCTGAATTAGACCTTTGACTTCGAGACCCGGGTCTTCAGCTCCTGCAAGAATCAGCGTGTTACCCTGATCTAGGCCCCAAACTTGACTTATCCGCGCAACAGCATCATCCACTGCTGGAAGGTCGAGTAGGTTCCTCTTATCAGATGTGAGAGAAAAGCTGACTCGCGGGTTTGCTAATGCGAGCCCGGTCAGAACATCACTAGCTATTCGTACTTCAACACTTACCGATTTCAAGAACTTGGCACGAGCAGGAGCGTTGAAGAACAAATTCCTAACCTCAACCGTCGTACCTCTCTGTCGTGCACTATCTTCGACTATCTCAATACGCCCACCGTTCACCCCAACCCTGGTGCCCGCTGCCTGATCAGCTTCCCGACTGTTGATGTTGAGTCGACTTACAGCCGCAATTGAGGGCAGCGCTTCACCACGGAATCCAAAGGTCCGTACGCTAGCTAGATCTGAGGACGATGAAATCTTACTCGTAGCGTGGCGATCAAGACTTAGCAGTGCGTCTTCGCGACCCATACCAATTCCGTCGTCACTGACGCGGATCTCACTTTTCCCACCTCGTAACAAGGAGACCTCAATCCGTGAAGCACGAGCATCAAGAGAATTTTCAACTAATTCTTTGACTATAGATGCGGGTCGCTCAACGACCTCCCCTGCCGCGATTTGATTCGCGACTACATCAGTTAACACGTTGATCCGTCTAGTCATCGTCAGGCTTATCCCCCTACCACACGCCGTAGAAGCGACAGGCGTTCTCATTCGTCAAACGCGCGATTTCAAGGGGGTCAGACTTCAAATGGCGCGCAACTGCTTGAGCTACATACGGTACATACGAGGGTTCATTACGTTTTCCACGGTGTGGTACAGGAGCAAGATATGGGGAATCCGTCTCAATCAGTAATCGATCTTTGGGAACGGCTTGAAGTAATTCAAGAGCTTCGAAGCTCTTGAACGAAGCGATGCCTGAAAATGAGACATACCAATTTGCTTCCAGGGCCTCTTGAAACGCGAGAGCCCCTCCAGTGAAGCAGTGCAGTACCCCGGATGTTCCTGGTGGCATAGATCGTAGGGCTTCTGCGATATCGCCGTCGGCGGCACGGGCGTGAACGACAACTGGAAGATCAAGTTCAGACCCAAGTGCCAGATGTGCTGCGAACAGCCGTCTCTGGACATCTCTTGGGGCATTGTCGTAATAAAAATCGAGTCCTGTTTCTCCGATCGCTACTATCTTTTCTTGAGTAGAGGCCAGTTCTCGAATCTGATCGATAACATCTTCTGGTGCCTCGCCTGCCTCATGTGGATGTACACCAGCTGTTGCCCATGCACCTGGCCGATCTCTTACAAGCGTAAGTGCTTCCCGAGCATCCTCAAGATTCGAGGCAATAGTGACCCATCGGGTCACACCACTCTCCAGAGCCCGAAAAAGTGTCTCTTCTAGGTCTCCGCTAAAAGCAGCCGCAGTTAGGTGACAGTGACTGTCGAAGTACTCAGACAACGTCCTCGGTCACACCGTAGCAGGCTGTGGCCTCTTCTTCTTCTCACCGACCCTTCCCAATCCCCAACGATTCTGGATTTCAATCAGCGCCGGAGAAGCAACGAAAATCGAGGAGTAGGTACCGATGATCACTCCCAAAATAAGTACCACAGTGAAATCACGGATCACGGCACCACCAAGAACAAGGAGTGCTAGAAGGACTGCCAGTGTTGTACCAGATGTAAGAATTGTACGCGGCAGAGTCTCATTGATCGATTGGTTGACTAGGTCAACTGGGTCACGCTTCCGTGCCCCCTTCTTGTGCATGTTCTCACGAATGCGGTCGAAGACGACAATCGTGTCATTTAAAGAATACCCCAGGATAGTGAGGATCGCCGCGACCGTGGGTAATGCGATCTCAACCCGAAAAGCGGCCAGAAAGCCCAGAGTGATCATTATATCGTGCAGGGTAGCAATGACCGCTGCCATCCCAAAACGCAGCTCGAAGCGGATGGCCAGATAAATGAGAGTGAGCAAGAATGAGAAGAGGATCGCATACAAAGCTTTCAGCTGCAGTTCTCCCCCTACCTTGGCACCAACCTGCTCCGTCCGGACTATCTCGAAGGCTTCTTCACCAAAAGCGGCAGCGAGCTGTGTTTCAATCTCATCAGCAACCGCACCTATTGATCCGTCCTCAGCCACAGGTGCCCGCACAACAAATTCACTCTCTTCACCGAACCGTGTGATCTCATCTGACCCAGCGAGTGCGCCACGAAGATCTGCAGCAGTTAGGTTCTCATATACCTGAATTTGGATCAGTGATCCGCCGGTAAAGTCAACTCCATAATTCTGCCAGCTCCCAGTATTCAGGACATTTGTGATCATAAAAATCACGCCTGCCGTTAGTACTGCAGCGGAAACAATGTATGCCTTGCGTCGGGCCTCAATGAATCTGAACGACGCATCGTGAAAGAGTCGCATTGCCCTTCCTTAGACGCTAATCGGGTCAGACGCTTTCTTCCCCTGCAGATACAGAAGGAAGAAGGAACGTGTGACAAACAGGGCTGAGAAGAACGATGCTACGATGCCGATCGAGAGCGTGACTGCAAAGCCACGCACAGGGCCAGTCCCGAATTGGAAGAGGATTAAGGCCGTAATCAGCGTGGTCATGTTCGCATCCATGATGGCGGAAAATGCGTGCTGGAAACCTTCTTCTACTGCGGTCCTGGTTGCCCGACCGGCACTCAATTCTTCACGGATTCTCTCAAAAATTAGGACATTGGCATCCACGGCCATCCCGATCGAAAGGATTAGGCCTGCTATACCGGGAACCGTTAGTACTGCACCGAAACCTGCGAGACCACCAAGCACAAGAATTACGTACACCCCCAAAGCTCCTACAGCCAGGATCCCAGCGACCCGGTAATACGCCATCATCACAAGCACGACCAAGGCAATCCCCAGCATTCCAGCAATTCGCCCAGCGTCAATAGAGTCTTGGCCCAATGACGGACCAACAGTCCTCTCTTCTATAATGTTGATTTTCGCAGGGAGTGCTCCAGCTCGTAGGACGAGCGCTAGATCAGAGGCTTCCTCAAGTGGTGTTCCAGCACCCATATCAATCTGACCACGGGCACCAATCCGGTCTCGGATAACAGGTGCACTCTGAACTGCACCATCAAGCACAATTGCAAGATTATCACCAATATGCTGACCCGTGAACTGCCCAAAAGTCCGTCCACCGGCGCGACTAAGCTCAAACTGGACCTGCGATTGATTGAACTGAGGGTCACGGCCCGCAGTTGCTTCTTCTAATCTATCACCTGTTAGGAACGGGTCTTCCTCCAGTACCCATAAATATTTGTAGGTACGAGCACCCCTACCCACGAGCTCCATGCCCCACTGCAGAGCTTGGTCACGAGGCAGCGCACGCTGCACCTCATCCATATCTAGGAATAATTGAACTGTAGGCTCATCTTCAATGGCGATCAGATATGTTCCCGGAACGTCGCCGAGATTTAGGAGCGATGAGAACGGCTGGAGGTTATCGAGCGGGTCCTCCTCCTCCTCCGGCACCTCTTCAACGACTTCAGTTGTGTCCACCGGCTCTGCACTCACTGCTGTGTCCCCGCCACCAAACAGGAGATCTACAATCTCTGGTTGGTCATCGGCGACAACGTCTCTTCCGAGAGCTCTGATCGAATCAATCCCAAGTGCCGCTACGACACTTCGGTCGATTCTGCTCAACGCAGCCGTCATGTCGGTCGTTGGCAAAACGAGTTTGAATTCTAGGAAAGCGTTTCGCTGAACGATTTCTTTTGCCCGATCTTCGTTGTCGATCCCAGCGAGCTCGACGATCAGCCGCTCACCCCCGACCTTCTGAATGAGTGGTTCCTCCACACCAAATTCGTCGATGCGAGTCCGAATGATACGATCTACCCTGTCGATCATGTCGGCCTTAGCCTCGACCGTCATGGTTCCCTCAGGGTCATCTACCTCCAGCACCAAGTGCATACCACCCTGGAGATCAAGCCCAAGCTTAAGGCCATTATCATATAGCAGCCAACCAAATAACGCGGTTAGTAAAACAATCGCTATAAGCCGGCTTCTTGGCGTCTTGAACATGCATTACCGCGGGCTCAAGAAAATGGCCCCTCGTGGGGCCTTTGCGGTCAGTCTGACCGCGTTTAGACGAGCCGTAAAGCTGCCGATGGTGTCCGAATGTGTCAATCGGACCTGAGCCACGCTCTTCCCCGGGAGAGGGTGGCGGGGCACTGCTCAAGACGGCACCTTGGGCATCCAACACGCTCATGGAGGAAGGTGATGTGGTTCGCCGTACTAATGTTGGTTTTTGCTAACCCGGCCCTCTTTCACCCGTCCCTAGCTTTAGGGCAAGCAAACACGAACGACTGGGATCTGCTCATTCGTAGCGGCACAGTGATCGATGGTAGTGGGGAATCTGCTTTCCGGGCTGACGTGGCAATTCAAGGGGACCGGATCGTAGCCGTATCAGAAACCAGCTTGGATCCAGATCGAGCTAGTCGTGTTATCGACGCTACTGGTATGGTTGTCAGCCCAGGATTTGTTGACCTTCACGCTCACCTTGATCCGCTCCTCCGCCTTCCAGACTCAGAAAGTCATATCAGGCAAGGGGTGACAACCGCGCTGGGTGGCCCGGACGGTGGTGGTCCTTGGCCCTTCGAGGCACATCTAGATGCGGTAGAAGAGATTTCGGTGGGAATGAACGTTGGTTTTCTAGTCGGACACAATACGATTCGACGAACTGTCATGGGACTCGAAAATCGTGCTCCAACCCCGTCTGAACTCAACCGCATGAAGGGTATGGTGGCTAAAGCAATGGAAGAGGGTGCCTGGGGTATTTCAACCGGACTGAAGTACCTACCTGGCGCATTCTCAGAGCTCGAAGAGGTGATCGCACTTTCAGAGGTCGCAGGCAGAGAGGGGGGTTTTTACACCTCACATCTCAGGGAAGAAGGACTTGGACTTCTAGATGGTGTTGGGGAAGCACTCGAAATCGGGAAGCGCGCGAAGCTACCGATCGTGCTTACTCACCATAAGGTGGTCGGGCAACCAATGTGGGGAGCATCAACCCGCACGCTCGCTATGGTTGACTCTGCTAGAGAAGCCGGCACCGATGCGATGATCGATCAATACCCGTATACCGCCAGCTACACAGGAATTGGGGTCCTCATTCCAGCTTGGGCAATGGCGGGAGGAGATGAGGCCCTCCTAGCTCGAATGAATGACCCAACCTTAGCAGACAGCATTCTCGACGGGATCGCATTCAATATTGTAAACGATCGGGGCGGCAATGACTTAAGTCGTGTTCAATTTGCTCTCGTAGGCTGGGATAGAACTCTGGAAGGAAAGACACTGCATGATTGGGCCCTAAGGGAAAACCTGCCGTCCACGCCAGAGACTGGAGCAAGACTGGTTATTGAAGCAGTGCGTCGAGGTGGAGCGAGTGCGATATTTCATGCTATGAGCGAAGAAGACGTAGAGAGAATCATGGCTCACCCTTTCACGATGATCGCGTCCGACGGCCGTCTTACCCAACCTGGAGAGGGCCACCCGCATCCCCGCTGGTACGGCACTTTCCCTCGAGTTCTAGGTCATTATGCACGTGATAAAGAGACCATCTCCATGATCGAAGCAGTCCGGAAAATGACGACCCTACCGGCGGAACGGCTCGGCCTCAACATGCGTGGTCAAATCCAAGAGGGCTGGTTTGCAGACATCGTCGTGTTCAATCCAATAACGGTTGAGGATCAAGCAACCTTCGAGGAGCCTCACCAGTATCCAGTCGGGATTGACTGGGTGGTTATCAACGGCCAAATCACAGTCGAAGAAGGTTCATTCAGAGATGTTCGAGCAGGCAGAGTTCTCAGGAGACATCTAAACTGATTCTGTCTGGCCTGAACCTCCAAGTTTGTGATAGTAAATCTGACCGAGATGCCAGCCCAAATGCCAAATCAAGTGTAGCAGGAAGGTGCGCGAACGAATCCTTCCCATCCGCTCCGGTGCCTGTGCTGGGTAGATCTGGTCTAGTATTGAATCGTCCAAAGTCTCAAGCACGGCACTAACGCTCAGCTTACAGGTGCGAACACGCTCAATAAGTTCGCTCCGGGTGATACGCTCAGAGAATTCAGCCTCACGATCCCTGACGTAACCGGACCGCCCAAGACCCTCTGCTATGTAATGCATCAAGTTGCCACACACATGCAGTACAAGGTTGCCTGCGGAATTCTTCTGATCCCCCGAAACAGCCCACAGTTTTGACTCGTTTGAATACTGCTCTATCTCACCTTCGAGTCGGTCCAATTCACGGATGAAGAGGGCTGCAAAATCCCTACATTCCTGATTACTCATACACTCTGGCCCCAAACTTGTATCGATATCACTCTGACGACCGGGAAGCTACCAGTCCCTCAAAACCGCGGCTATCTTTTAGATGCATTGCTATACCACGCCGGATGCTGACTACAGTTTGTATCCAAAAAAGGCCCGCCCAGTATGACGTCGAGTCTCGATTTCCTTAAGGCCCTTCGTGGGACACTGAGTGAAGAACGCCTGGAACTGGGTGTACCGCTCGCCCCTATGACGACCTTCAGGATCGGGGGACCAGCAGATCTGCTATACCGGGCACGCACCCCTAGTGAGTTGGCTGGCGCGGTGCTCGCAGCCAAAGAAGCAGGCGTACCCTACTTCCTGCTGGGGAGAGGTGCGAACATCCTATTCGGTGACAAGGGATTCCGCGGCCTGGTCATCCGAAGCGAGGTCGGGGGAATAGAGTTTCTCGACGACGCCACTGTTAAAGCAGGTGCAGGTGTACAAACATTTCCGGATCTAATCGACGCAACGGTAACACGAAATCTTGGTGGCCTGCATCATTTCGTCGGAATTCCGAGTACCGTCGGCGGTGCACTATGGCAAAATCTTCATTTCCTTTCCCCTGCACCGAATCGTGAGCGCACGCTGTTCATCGAAGAAGTTCTGGATTCAGCAGAAATCCTTACAGATGAAGGGGAACTCAAAACAGTAAACGTCGACTATTTCGAGTTCGGTTACGATGAAAGTATCCTGCAAACCAAAAGTGACATCGTATTGTCGGCAACGTTCCGGCTAGAGGTCACCCCACTTGATGACCTTAGGCGCGTCATACGTGAGAACCTTGAATGGCGGGATGCAAGACATCCTGACCTTTGGCTTTACCCCTGCGTTGGTTCAATCTTCCGGAAAATCGACGGAATTGGAGCAGGTCGACTGATCGATGAATGTGGACTTAAGGGGCTAACCCATGGGGCCGCTGGGATTTTTCATAAGCACGCAAATATCATCGTGAACCTTGGTGGTGCTACAGCTAACGAAGTTTGCTATCTGATTAATCTGGCACGGGATACTGTCGCTCGTGAGACTGGCTACGAATTGGTCCAGGAGATCACCCTTGTAGGCGACTTCTAGTCTCTGCCTATATCCAATAATCCCAACTGTTCTCTGGCTAATCCGCGGTCGAGGGTCTAGCCACACAAATTCTAGGACTAAGCAGAAAGTTGACTTAAGGCCCGCGGATCAATCTCATGTCCACCTGAATAAACGAGTACCTGATAAGTAATCCCAGCACGCTTAAGCCGCTCTTCTTCATTCATTGTGGATTCTTTGTCGAGCGCTGGGTCTTCGCTGCCCCTTACGATGACCAGTTCAGTATGCTTAAGGGCTTTACTCGCTAGCTCCATGTCTAAATCTGGAGGGAGACAATCTCCCCATAGAATTAACCGACCTGGTTGAATCCTACCGAGAACAATCCATCGTGCAGCAGTGGCAACACCCTGAGAGAAACCAAGCACGGTTGTAGAAGAAACAAGACCGACACCTTCTGCTAAAGCATCTAGGTAGCGCACGTAGTCCTGGATCTCAAACTCCCGGTCTTCACGAGTCATCCAGGTGGCACCAACCATGGACTCGGGCCCGTGGCGGCCTGGTTCTGAGCCCAGATAAAACCGATTTAGAGCCTCCGGGGCTACAACCATCCTCAAGTCATTGGCTAGAGTTCTGAAACGACTCAAGAATCTAGAAGCCGTCTGTCTATAACCATGAAGCACATACCAAAGCTCTCCTTCCTGGTCGCAGTGTCCCACTTGATAGTACCGTGCTGTGCGGGTCACCTCTAAATGGTGCTTAGTCACCTCTGTCATACTAGCCTCTATAGGTCAGCAGCTTCGTTATCACAATCAACCGATACGCTCATCTTTTCTGGACGCGTTGCCGAACCGGTCCGTACCCCCGAAGATAAGCGCCTTCTCTAATAACCTTAACTTTCCCCTGGATGGCACAAACCCAAGAGTCTCCTGGTGCAAAGCTCCAAACCCTATGGACGCGCCTTTCGCCCTTCCCCGGAGGACGCTGGATCTTCAGCAAGATCCTGGGATGGAAAATACCCTACACCGGTGGACTTGGAGCAACAATTGTGACGCTCGAGCCAGGCCATGTGAAAGTTCAACTCCGTGAACGCCAGTCTGTTCGAAATCATCTTCAGTCAATTCACGCAATCGCACTCGCGAATTTGGGAGAGCTTACCACTGGACTCGCACTGGTAGGAGCAATACCCGAATCCATTCGCGGAATTCTCGTCGGCCTAAACGTCTCCTATACGAAAAAGGCTCGTGGCACCATCGAATCAGAGGCTAAGTGTGAAATTCCTGAGGTGTATGAGCCGATGGATTACCGAGTTGACGCAAAGATCCGTGATAGCTCTGGAGACATAGTGGCTGAAGTTTATGCACACTGGCGACTTGGTCCGGTTCCGGAGAAGCAAGATATCAAATGAGAAATGACACTCCCCTGACTCATCACGCGGGAATTCAGCTACCACTCATCTGTGGCCCGATGTATCCCTGTTCGAACCCAGAGCTTGTGGCCGCTGCCTCAGATGCAGGAGCGATTGGTGTGGTTCAGCCGTTGTCACTCACTTATGTCCATGGGCACGACTTCAGGGAAGGCCTCAGACTAATAAAGTCAATTACTGACCGCCCGATCGGGTTGAACGCACTCATTGAAGCTTCATCTAAGAGGTATCACAACAAGATGGTCGAGTGGATCGACATCGCTCTTGAGGAAGGCGTTCGTTTCTTTATCACATCCCTTGGCAAACCTCGCTGGGTCGTTGACCGCGTATCCGCTGCGGGAGGAGTGGTCTATCACGACATCACCGAACGCAAATGGGCACTAAAGGCTCTGGACTCTGGCGTCCAAGGCCTAATCGCGGTGAACAGGAGAGCGGGTGGCCATGCCGGGCCCCTAGCACAGGCTCCCCTTCTTGAAGAGGTCAGCGATTTGGGCCTTCCCGTAGTATGTGCTGGAGGAATCGGTACACAGGAAGAATTCGTAGAGGCGCTCCGACTAGGATATGCCGGCGTACAAATGGGCACACGTTTCATCGCTACCACTGAATGTCGGGCAAGCACACCCTACAAGCAGTCCATTCTGGACGCTGAAGAAGATGACATAGTTCTGACTGAGCGACTCAGCGGTATCCCTGTGGCCGTGATCAATACTCCCTATGTGCAGCGTCGAGGAACCAAGTCAGGCTTCCTAGCACGCTGGATGCTCCGAGGGCCACGAACAAAACACATTATGCGGACAATTTACGCCTTAAAATCTACATTCGAACTCAAGCGTACTTCACTTGATGAACAAGGCACTAAAGACTACTGGCAAGCCGGTTGCTCAGTATCCGGAATCAATGAAATCCTTTCAGCTCGTGAAGTCGTAAAGCGTTGCGCCGATGCACTCGCGGCTGCGCCCTGATATGGAGGTAAAATGAATAGACTGAAGATGCTTCCCCTTTTAATTGGACTTCTGGGACTCATATCCCCGGATTTCACTGTTGCCCAAGAAAATGGCCTGAAAATCTATATCTCAGCAGATATGGAGGGACTGGTCGGTGCAGTGACCTCTGATCAACTCGGACCTAGCGGTTTCGAATATCAAAGGTTTCGCCAAATCATGACCAATGAGGTAAACGCTGCTATTGAAGCAGCTAGAGAGATGGGTGCTGCGGAAATTCTTATTTCTGATTCTCATGGGAATGGAGAAAATCTCCTCATCGAACAACTACCCGATGACATCCAACTCATCCGTTCCTGGCCTCGCCCGCTGATGATGATGGAAGGTATCGATGAAACCTTTGATGCTGTGATCTTCATCGGATATCACTCTAGTACCACGAACACCGAGGGAGTTCGAGCGCACACCATTTCAAGCGCTAACCTTACAGCCATTCGACTGAACGGCGTGGAAATGCTGGAGGCTAGTATCAACGCTGCTATTGCAGGAGATTTCGGGGTCCCTGTAGTGATGATTTCGGGAGACGACGCGGTCGTTGAAGAGGCCCAACGTGTAGTGGGAGATATGGAAGGAGCTGTCGTCAAATGGGCTCTCGGTTTTCACTCAGCCCGCACACTTATGCCTGAAGCGGCCTACCAAGTCATTCGTAACCATGTCAGGGCAGCACTCAACCGTGTGGAGGATTTCGAGCCGTATATTTTGGAACCTCCTATTGAGCTTGAGATCTCATTCAAAAACTATTTACCAGCTGAAGTTATGGCCTATCTCCCAAATGTTGATCGGGTGGACGCTCATACGATCCGTTTTATAGGCAATGACATGACTGAGGTTAGTAAGTTCATAGCGTTTACTACGCGTTACGCTGTCGACATTACGCCCTAATAATGCGCAAGAGATTCCTGGTTTGTTTGTTGTTCAGTCTATTCCAGGGAACACCGGGAACGGACTATTCACCCGTAGGAAAAGCCCAGAGAAGGAAAGGATTGGGGCTTAATTGATCGTACACTAGCCCTGACCGCATTCTAGTCCTCTTTATGGCTTTCCCTACCCACTTCGTGTTCGTCCGGCTGTGAGCGACCACTCAATCCGATATTTGGATATATCCACGCAACAGTCGCCGAAATCGGCACTCCAAGAATCAAACCAGTAAGTAGTATACGGGAAAAAAGGTCGGGCAGTGCCAACATTCGCGATACCACTGAAGCACTCAGAAAGACTATCAATGACCCAACGGCATAGCTCAAAAGAACTACGATGACCCTTCTGAGTTTTTCCTTGCTCACCTTGGTAGATCTGCTAGGAATCTTACTAAAGTAGATGCCAGGCCCACCTGGTCCTCTACATAGGGAAAATGTCCGCTTTCGAGCACAACCAGTGAACCGGAAGGGAGCGCATCTGCAAGGGCTCGCGACATTGCTACGGGCGGAATGTCATAACGACCATGTACAACTAGTGTGGGCGCTTCAATCTCAGAAAGTTTGCTCCACCAATCGATTGTCTCTAGGTCATCTCCAAGGAGTTTCGCTACTTCCTGACCGTTTTGCGCAGTCCTAACAGAAAAGTTCAACTCTAGCTCATCGACCAACCCCCTATCCCGGAACATGCCCCTGAAAGATATGCGATAAGCTTGGCTAATAGCCGCAGGATCCCGAGCCTGGAAACCTTCAGACGCCCTTAGTCTCTCTAACTCGATAGTATCTTGCTCACTCTGAGCAGCAGATTGCCGTGTTGCGGTAGCACCTGAAAACCTCTTACCGGGCTCTACCGGATTCATCAGAACAATCCCATTCACATTAAGCGGATACTTGCTGGCGTAGCCTAACGCGATCAAGGCTCCGAACGAGTGGGCAAGTAACGTGATCTTCTCATACTCAAGGGTCTGCCTGAGAAGGTCGACATCGTCTATAAATCCGTCGAGGCTTACAACATCCGGGGCCAGTGTAGCCTCGGACCGTCCTGTACCTCGTTGATCGTAGTACACGAGAGCATTTTGACTAGAGAGTATATCAAGGCCGGGCTGAAGATAATTATGGTCCAACCCTGGTCCGCCATGAATAACGACTATCGGATCACCGGACCCAATCACTTCATAGAAGATCCGCCCATCCTCCAGACTCAGAAGTCCTTGCCTGGATGTTTGCGCTGAAAGAAAAACAGCTGACAAAGTCACTCCCATGAATGTCAGCCACAGAGCTCGGCATGGTATCAACCAACGCCCTTCTATCAAGTCGGAATCCTTGCCGGATCCTGAGGACCAAAAGGTGGCACCCGTCCTTGCTGACCTACACTCCCATCCTTAGTCGATCCAGACTCTTCAGCATGAAGGAAATGGAGCCCTAAGAACCTCGTCAGTTCATCAACCAGAGAGTACATGACCGGAACTAAGATCAGAGTAAGAAATGTAGCGAACAGAATCCCTGCGATGATGGCCACACACATAGACCCCCACCAAGCGACCTGTTCTCCTCCCCAATAGAAGTCCGGATCTAAAGCTCCGTAGAATCCGAAAAAATCGAAGTTCAATCCGATGGCAAGGGGTACCAAACCCAAAGCTGTAGTTAATGCGGTGAGCACGACCGGACGGAAGCGAGTCTTTCCGCCTGTCACGAGCGCATCAGAAAGATCCATGCCATCTCGCTTCCGCAGGACATCGATATAGTCGATCAAAATTATCGCGTTGTTTACCACAATCCCCGCAAGCGAGATGATACCCACACCCGTATTGATAATTCCAAATGGCATCCGGAAGATCATGAGTCCAAGCAGCACACCAATCGTAGACATGATCACTGAAGTCAGGATGATGACGGGCTTAACGATCGAGTTGAACTGACTAATGAGAATGAACCCAATCAGCATCAATGCGGTGAGGAACGCACCACTCAGGAATGCTTGTGCTTCATCCTGCTCCTCGGACTGTCCTGTATAGCGCATGGTATACCCAGGAGGAAGGCTGTTCTCAAACTGAGTCAGTGTTTCTTGTACCTCTTCCATAACCGCATTATTCGTATAGCCAGCTGCCACATCTGAAGTGATCGTTGCCATCCGCTCCTGATCTTTTCGGCGAATCGCACCTGCCCCGCCTTCAACACTCCAGGTCGCCATTGATACGAGTGGGATTTGGATTCCACCCTCTGCCATCACCGTAAGTTCGCGGAGGCCCTCCAACTCATTACGGTATGGGTCTGCAAGCCTAACTATGATGTCGTATTCATCGTTACCAGTTCGATATTTAGCTGCTTCGGTACCGTTGATAGCACCACGGATAGCATTCCCTACTCTTGAAGTATTCAAGTCGTAGAGAGCCGCCTTCTCTCGATCTATCGCTACAGCTAGCTCTGGGCGTGCTTCATCAAGATCACTCTCTAGACCAACTAGTTTTGGGTATACCGGAGCACCCTCAAGGATACCCAGTAGTTCATCGGACAACTCTTTAAGTTCATCAGGATTCTCCCCGACAATCTCTATGCTAACCGGTATTCCCTGGGGTGGACCCTCCACGATCTTATCAACTGTTACCTTGGCGCCAGCTATTTGCGTACCAACTGTTGCCTGCATTTCAGCCAAGGTCTCGAAAGCGTCACGTTCTCGATCTTGAAAGTCGACCAAGGACACACTTAAACGACCACCCTCCGGGCCTGTTGGACCGCCCCCTCTCGGGCTCCCACCGCCTCGACCACCACCACTACCCGTAACGGAAACAACCGACACCCAATCTGCGCGTCCACCAACTCCGTTGAGTTCTTGCTCGAGTTCACGAACAAATTCGTCAGTCACCTCTGCCCTTGTTCCCACGGGTGTTTCAATCTGAACCACCATTTCCCCCGGAGGCATCGACTCTGGGAAAAATTCCGTGCCCAATCCGAATAAACCATAGCCCACACCAGTCACCACGAAGGCCGCAGAAGTACCAGCTAGCATGATACCACGGTGTGATAACGCCCACCTTAGTTGACGCTCATACGCTCGCATTACGTTCGGTAGGAAGTTGTCCTGGAAACGCCGAGCTAACCGTTTCAGGATGAAGCGATAAAGCCCCCACAGAACTGCCATAGTGATTGATAGCAGGACGGCAGAAAGTGGATTCACACCGAAAAAGACAAACACTAAGGCTGCTAGGGTCGCACCAATTAATGTCCAACGCATAGCATGCCGCATCGGCCTGCGTGGCACACCATCAAGCTGCATGAACATGGCGCTCAGCGTTGGGATGATGACAATGGCTACGAAAAGAGAGCTGGTTAGTGTGATAATCAGTGTCTTAGGGAGATAGCCCATGAAGTCACCTATCTCACCAGGCCAGAATAGTAGCGGTGTGAAAGCTGCTAACGTGGTTGCTGTCGCCGCGATAATCGGTCCGGCAACCTCTCCAGTTGCCTTCTTCGCAGCCAATGTCCGATCCCACCCATCTTCCAGGAATCGGTAAATATTCTCGACAACGACGATGGCGTTATCGACAAGCATACCCAGGGCAAGAATCAGGCTGAACAACACAATCATGTTCATCGTAATGCCCAGGATATTGAGCATCATGAACGAAAGAAACATTGACGCAGGAATTGAGATAGCTACGAATACTGAAGTCCCTGCCCCAAGAAAGAAAAGAAGTATAGCTACGATCAAAATCAGTCCTGAAACAATGTTGTTTTCAAGGCTGGACACCATTACGTCAATTTCCTCGGACATATCCGAGGTAAATGTGACATTGGTACTGGGTGGAAAGAGTGCTTCCATCGCTGCGACTTCTCTCTTCACTCCTTCAGCGGTTTCGATGATGTTCTCGCCGGAGCGTTTGATAACATCAAGAGTGATAACTGCGACACCATCCATGCGAGCGAAATTCTCCCGCTCAGCAAAACCAAAATCTACGGTTGCCACATCCCTGACGTAGATCGGTCGCCCTTCCTCGATAAGGACGACTATATCCTCTATTAAAGTGGGTTCATCAAATTCCCCATCTACGCGTATTAGATATTTAGTATCACCAACATCTATTGAACCGCCTGGAATATTTACGTTCTCATTCCGGATCGCGTCGATTACATCGTTGAGCGCGATGCCATAGAATTGCAGTTTTCCGAGGTCGACATCCACCTTGACTTCCCGTTCTAACCCACCACGGAGGTCCGCTCTTAAGACGGGAGGCAGCGCCTCTATTCGATCTTGCAATTCCTCAGCTAATTCCTTCAAACGCACCAGTCCATATTCGCCAGCCAAGTTGACCTGCATCACCGGCATTTCTGAGAAACTGAACTCAAGAATCGAAGGTTCTTCAGCATCCTGAGGCAAATCTGATTTTGCTAGATCCACCTTCTCTCTGACCTTTTGTAACGCGTCATCGATATCGATAGATGCCTCAAACTCTGCCACTATGCTTGAGTAACCTTCTACCGATGTGGACGATAATTCTTTGATTTCACTGATTGTGGAGAGCTCTTCTTCCAACACCCGAGTTACTTGGCTTTCGACGTCGCCCGGGGATACACCCCTGTAGACCGTATTGACTGCAAGCATTGATATGGGAATCTGTGGAAAAGACTCCTTTGGAGTTGCCTGGTAGGACAAGGCGCCCATAACACCAATGATCAGTAATAATATGACCACAGAAGTTCTGTGGTTGATCGCAAAGCTCGTCGGGAGGAACTCTTTGTATCGTTCTAAGGAGTTGGGCCCCGCTCTACTTACATCGGGGTCACTTACTCCCATTCTTTGACGCGTTTTCTTGTTTTCTTTCACGCCTCTACTGCCTCCCTCCGACAATGTTTACCCTGTCACCGTCCGCTACAGATTTTTGACCTACCACAATCAGCTGTTCCCCGGGTTCAATCCCTGATTCGATGACTACAAGATTACGGCGAGCTGGCCCTAGAATGATCGGGCGGACTTCAGCCACTGACCCTTGATTTCGCTCAGCTATTACAAACACGACGTAACCATCCTCAACTCGCACAAGGACGTCTTGGGGCACAACAATTGCCTCCTCAACTTCCCGTCGAGTCACCGCCATATTAGCGACCATCTCAGGTTTAATACGTCTACTGGGATTGGGCACCATAACCTCAATAGGAAACGTACGATTTCGAGGATTCACAGTAGAACCCACATAACGGATCGGAGCAGTGAATTGCTCGCCAGCGAATACGTCAAAATCGAGGGCAGCCTCAGCTCCGACCCAAACATCCGGGACGTATCTTTCCGGTACACCTGCAACCACCCTTACCGGATCAAGATCAATAAGGCGTCCCACTGATTGTCCCGGCGCTACCATCGATCCAATTTCTACGTGACGCTCATCCCAAACACCTGAAAACGGGGCTCGGATCGTTGTCCGAGCTAGGCGTTCCTCGAGGCCCTTGAGCGCAGCCCTGCTTTGCTCCGCTCCAAACCGAGCCTCCAGATAGGCGATCTCAGATCCTATCCGATCTTCTTCCCATAGCCGCTTGCGCCT
>PBPC01000094.1 GCA_002724575.1 Gemmatimonadota bacterium
ATCCGGCTCTGCTTTTTCGTCCTCATCCGGCTCTTTATTATCTGCGGAGTCGGGAGGAGTCGCAGCAGTATTCTGACTTCTCGGCTGCGGTCGAAACGCTCCACCCCTTCCTGATCCAGCGCTGTTTGAATCCGGATCCTTTTCAGCATCCCGTACACGATTTCGTCGAGTGCGATCCGCATTTGTCTCTTCAGCGAACTCGACATAGTCCTTCACTCTAGTCACTACCTCAAGGTCCGAACCAAGCTCAACTAGGGCCTCTAAAGCTTTGGTCGCATTTTTCACTGCGGCGAACATCAGAGGTGTTCGCTGGAAAAAGCCATCCACCATGTTGAGGTCGCCCCCATGCTCCGTAAGCACTCTTATAGCTTCAGGAGCATCAGACTGCGCAGCGAAATGCATCGCAGTTACGCCAGTCGATGTGAGCTTATTCGGATCAGCTCCAGCATCAAGCATCACCGACATGACTTCGTGATAACCACTGCGACTTGCAAGGTGTAATGGTGTATAGCTTCCGACTCTTGTCGTCGGCTTCACTGTGGCACCTGCATAAAGCAAGAGCTTGGCCATCTCAAGGTCATTATTAAGAGCCGCCCAGTGCAGGGCCGTGAGACCATCTGACTGCGCCGCGTTAACATCCTCACCCTGCTGCAGCAGAGTCCGAACGATCTGGGCATCTCCCTGTTGGGCTGCATCAGCCACTGGTGAGTCAGCAGGCTTAGCTGCAAGAAGTACCAGTAGGCTTAATCCAAGGAGCGAACTGGTATTGGTAAGAGACAGCCTTTTTCTTCTAGCTGTTGCCGACATGTCCCGCTCCGTTAGGGTATCCACCTTGTGTTCCAGATCGAGCACCTCAGACCGAGAACGTCCCGGTACTGTTCCCAAATGTTTCCAAATCGTCGACACCAAGGCGATGTAGTAGATCCAAAAATACATTTGCCATCGGTGTACCAAGTGTCGCCCTGACGTGCCTTTCACCTTCCAAAATCCCATTTCCACCACCCGCGAGGAACAAGGGGCAACGAATGTGATTGTGCAGGTTACTATCAGCCATCGCTGAGCCATACATCAGCAGCGTTTTATCTAAAAGGGTGGAGTCACCCTCGGTCACGCTCTGGAGCTTCTCAAGGAAGTATGGCACCAGCGACACGTGATATGCGTTGATCTTATTAAAGTCTAGAACACGTTCCTCACGTCCACCGTGATGTGAGGAGGAGTGGAACGGTGATGTCGAGCCACTCTCTGGATAAACTCGAGGAGAAGCATCTCTACCAAGCTTCAGGGAGAAAACTCGGGTGGTGTCAGACATGAAGGCGAGCACTTGTAGATCGAACATCAATTTGACGTGCTCTTCAAAAGAATCCGGTACGCCTACAGGCGCCTCTGGAATCTCACGCTCTTCCCCACTCGCATTCTGAGCTTCAACGCGCTGAATTCTCTGCTCTAGCTCTCTGATATTTTGGGTATAGAGGTCAACCCTATGTCGGTCAGATGCTCCGAGACTTCGGCGAAGCCCAGCCATTTCCTCCATCACCCAGTCCAAGATGCTCCGATTAGCTTTCATACGTTGAGCACGCTGCTCCGGTGTGCCACCGGCTCCGAACATCTGCTCAAAGACCGCCCGCGGATCGCGGACCATCGGCATGGGGTTATTCGGTGTAGACCAACTAATGGTGTCGGTGTACGCACATGCATAGCCATATGCACACCCACCAGCCTGATCAACGTTTTCAATCGTTAACTGCATCGAAGGAATCGGTGTCTCATGCCCAAATCTCTGGGCATAAATTTGATCAAACGAAGTTCCAACATCGACGTCAGAACCTTCAGTCTGTTTCGGATGAGCTTGAGTCAGGAAGACTGCAGTGGTTCTGAAGTGATCACCACCGATCTCCTTAGGCGCAAAGGCGTCCGCCATCCTGCAATCAGTATCACTCACGATTGTCAGATGCTTCCGGAATGGCTCTAACGAACTCAAGGCACTCGGAGTAAGGTCAAAATTCTTACCCTCTTCCGCAGGAGACCAGAGATTTTGACTAGCACCCCAGTCGTTACATCCCGCGGCACCATGAACCTGCTCAATGCATACCAACCGAGTGCCATCAGCTGCCTTGCCTGCCTCTGTGGCTGCCCAAAGTTTATTCGCCGGCACCATAGCATCGAGTAACGGCAGCCCAATCGCCGTCCCCATACCACGTAGCATCGTACGCCTTGAGATGTGCTTCCCTGTGATGAACTCCATCGTCAAAACCTCGCTCGAGGAATTAAGAGTTACCCAATCTTTGTCTAGTCCCTACCTAGGCGCCTTCAGGGACAGCCGCAATAGCTGGCCTTGGCGCTTTCGCACTCTTGAACGCTGCACTTTTCACTACACCTAAAATGAAAGCTGAGAGCTTATAGCCGTCCTCGCCAGCCTCCTTAACGATCGCTCTAACTGTAGGCATATCGTAATATTCAACACGCCGACCTAATGCATAGGCCATCAGATTTTCTGTGAATACCCTGTAGAAAACCTCAGGACGGCTCAAGAGAGCATTCCGTAGATCTTCAGGACTGGCCAATGGTGTACCATCGTATAGCTCACTCTCCGGGTCCACCATGTTACCACCATCTCGGATACGCCAAGCGCCCGTTACATCAAAATTCTCGAGGGCTAATCCAATCGGATCGATGACGACATGGCACGAGCGACAGGCAGGATTCTCGCGATGCTGCTCCATACGCTCTCGAACAGTCAGAAAACGCCCATCCTCCGCCTCACCAACTTCCTCAAACGCCGGAATGTCAGGTGGAGGTGGTGGGGGTGGGGCACCAAGCAAGACTTCCAGGACCCATTTCCCTCGAAGAACAGGTGAGGTGCGATCAGCGTGTGACGTCATCGTCAGTATACTACCGTGGCCTAGAAGTCCACGGCGTGTCTCGTCGGGATAGGACATCTTCTGGAACTCAGGCCCTACAATCCCAGGAACGCCATAGTGTCTGGCCAGCCGCTCGTTCACGAACGTGTAATCTGCCGTAAGCAACTCAAGGATGGGACGATCCTCTTCAACAAGATGTGAGAAGAAAAGTTCTGTCTCACGGGTCATAGCCTCAGAGAGTGTCTCATCAAAGTATGGGTAAGTCAGAGCATCCGGGTGGATATCTTCAAGATCTTGGAGGCGCAACCATTGAGAGGCAAAGCGTGTCGCAAGTGCTTCGGCTCTTGGATCATTCAACATCCTCAGAACCTGCTGCTCAAATTCTTTGGAGTTAGACAGCCTCCCTCTTTCCGCCAACTCTATCAACTCTGCATCCGGAGGTGCGCCCCACATGAAGTAGGACAGGCGAGAAGCTAAGTCGCCCTGGCCGATGTCGTAGATCTCACCGGGAGCTATTCCGTCCGGAACCTCCTCCATACGGAATATGAAGTGCGGACTTGCTAAGATCGCCTGCAGTGCCATCCGGACTCCACCTTCGAAACCACCTTCTTCCGCACCCTCGTCATAAAAGTCCATCAAAGCGCTGACGTCAGCTTCTTTAATCGGCCTGCGGTAGGCATCACCGGCCAAGTTACCGACAATCATTTCGGCACAAGGCCGGGCCTCTGACGGAGCCGTCGGCCGGCACGTGAAAACAGCTCGACGTGTCGGGTTATCAGAAACTCCAGTTACTTCGAAGGGGCCAAGTATAGTGAGACGTTGAAGATGCTGTTGAGTCGTCACTCCATAACCGATACCAATCTGACCATCTGCCAGTGTGTGATCGATTGGACGAATCAAGTCATCGACCTCACCTTCAAATTGCTTAATAAATGCGGCAGTGACTCGCTTTGGCCCGGCAGTCACATAGATGGAGTCTGTTCGGACATTCAAGCCACTGGGTTCAGATTCCATCATCCATCGGTCAATCGTAAGGAGTGCGATCCGCTCACCTTCGATTGAAATCTCAACCTGTTCAGTTCCAAACGTGCGCCCGAAGACCTCACCTTCAACCGCATTGTAGGGCATGATATGGAACACATACTTCCCGTCTGCAGGGAAGTTATGAACACGTGAAAGTCCTCCACGCGTCCCGAAAGGAGCTCCTTCAACACGGTCCTTCTGTGATTGTATACGTGGCAACCTATACACAGTGTTTTGGATTTCCGCATCGGGATCACCAAGCACAATGCGGCTGACATGTTCAGCAGCACGCAGATAACCCTCCATGAGGGTAGCTGAAGGCGTCTGGACGTCAGCGATATTATCGAAGTTCGCGCTCTTAGTATCGAGCGGCAGGAAAGTGTTTACGTTAACTTCGATACCAAATAATTCTCTAATTGTATTGTGGTACTCAGCACGATTAAGTCTCTGGAACGTGCGGGTCCCCGGATTAGGGTTCCGCTCAGCTGCCTTGTCGAGTGTCGACTCCAAGTCACGCGCTACCTCTGCGAGTACTGCAGGATCAGGGCGCCTTGCCCCCGAGGGAGGCATCATACCCGCCCTGAGCTTGCGGATCATCTTTTCGACGATCTCGCCATTCTCTGGCGCTTTAGCCACATCGAAGTCTTCTAATATCAAATCACCGCGGCGCATTCGGTCATTGTGACAGCGCGTGCAGTACTCTGCGACCACATCGTTTGTCCCATCGTCAGCGCCATCGCTGAAAGATGCAGCGGTTACAAAGGGAGTGGCAGCATGAAACGACATTGGTGGTGCCGGGACCGTACAAGTTGTGAGGGCTCCGCAGATACCGGCGACCGTCATAACTGGAAGTATGGTTTTACGCATGCCCACGCTCTAAAGAGGTTACAGTACTGGTAAGCTTCAATAATAGCGCAAGCACATGGGATACGGCTAGGCTTTCAGAAGCAGAGAGAAGATTGGTTTGTCTGTATGGAACAAGTTCGTGCAGACCTACGAAACATGATTTAACCCCGGTCTGCTGTAGTCAGATCAGGAACCTCTTTCCGGATACTCAGATTGTCCTTAAAGGAGTCCAACTTGTCAGTTGACACGAATTATACCGACGCGATAAACCCTGAATCCAAGGCAGCATTCAATCCCGAAAAGATGGGAAAGAGCACGATATTCCGGTCAAAACACATTCTAGTCGGGCTAAATGCTTTTGAACCGGGCCAAATGCATCAACTCCATACCCACGAGGGAATGGATAAGGTGTATCACGTTCTTAAGGGACGAGGCCTATTCATCCTGGAGGACCGGGATATAGAGATGGAAGCAGGCTTGATGTTGGTCGCACCGGATGGGGTGCCGCACGGAATCCGGAATAACAGCAAGGACCAACTTATTGTGCTTGCCATACTTGCCCCAGGACCATGATTCATCTATCGGAAAAGAAGCCTCCTGGCCTTGCTAGACGACAGATTATCGAGAGTTGATTCGCTCCCTGATCACATCCGCCGTCCACGACGCCCGCGCCTCCGAGATTTTTCGAGCAAGCTCCAGCGATCGCTCTAAATCAGCGATGGACACACCATTGATTACGGCCTGACCAGCCTTAACGCGCTCTGACCAGCGTACCGAATTAATGTCATCAAGCATCATGTTCAGTGTGATTCCAGGACTGTCATGTATTCCATCGTCAGGCATCCCTTCCCTAGTAACGCCTTCATCGCGCAGCACGTTCGGAGTATTAGCTGGCCGTCTATAGTACTCACCAATGTGATGAACAGCAGCTTCCCCACCCCACGCTGCAGTAAGACGCTCAGCCACAGCCTCCTGACCACTCTGGTTGCCACCACTGTCTCCGATAAAAATGATGTTCTCAAAACCATGCATCTTTAGGCTGTGTGCAACATCGGTCAGCACCGCCTCAAACGTTTCCTGTCTGAGGCTGATTGTGCCTGGGCTCCTCATATGCCCGCTTTGGGGTTCAATACTACCCTCTGGTACATATTCGATTACTGGAGCACAAACCGCATTTCCGAGATTCGCTGCGATTGCTGGGCAGTTCGCGCGTAACACGTAGTTATGCTTCCCGGTAACCAGCCAGGGGCCGTTGGGCTCTATCCCCCCGGTTGAGACTATGGCAGTAGTCTTTCCAGACGCTAGAGCGTCTCGGACGTCCATCCATGTCATCTCTTCGATCCAGGGTGTTTTCGCCTCGGGCAGAGGATTGGGTGTATCCGAACAGTTGTATTGATTTGCTCGGCAGTCACCGCCGCCCATCGTCCTTGGATCTGGTTCGGGCCGCTGCTGGCCTCCAGGGCCTGCACCGCGACCTCGACCGCCCCGACCTGCTGTACCCTGGCGCTGCGGAGGAGGCAGGGTACCGCCATTTGCAATCGTTTCCCGGATGAGTCCAGCAGTACTCTCAGCACGGAATCCAACAATTTGCCTCGCGTACTCGAGAGATTTAACACGGTCAGCGAGGGAGACGCCATTAATCGATGCAAATCCGGCCGCCACACGTTCGTCGAATCGGATAGACCTGGGATCTGCATGGAACATATTAAGCGCGATCACTGGATCGTCGTGAAGACCATCTCCTTCACCATCGACTAGGCCCTGCTCAGCCATATACTGGCCGACGCTCCCGTAGTCGTAATAGCCCTGAACATGGCCTACAATCACGTCATTACCCCATGCGGCATTCAGTGCATCCGCTACCGCACGCTGGCCACCTTGATTACCGCCACTATCCCCGATGAAGATGATGTTCTCAAAGCCGTGCATCTTCAAGCTGTGCGCGATATCGGTGAGGAAAGCCTCAAATGTCTCCTGTTGGAGGCTGAGTGTACCAGGGCTGCGCATATGTCCACTTGGTGGGTCGATCGAGCCTTCAGGTACGAGCTTCACAACCGGAGTGCATAACGCGTTCCCAAGTTCTCGTGCGATCGCATCACAGTTTGAACGAAGAACGTAGTTGTGCTTACCGGTCACTAACCAAGGACCGTTGGGCTCGACACCCCCGGTTGGAATAATGGCGGTTGTCTTTCCTGCACTCAGAGCGTCTCGGACGTCCATCCACGTCATCTCTTCTATCCAAACCGTGTTTGCCTCAGGGAGAGGATTTGGTGTCTCTGCACAGTTATAGACATTGTTCGCACAATTGCCGCCACCAAGGGAATTGGCATCGCGCTGCTGCTGAGCGAGTGCTGTCGTGTTGGTAAATAGCACTGCCCCAATGAAGAGGATGGCCCTCATAGTCTTCTCCTAGTATGCGAACATCAGCGTCCGAGACTGGGTGTCAGGAGCAAGACGCGCCAGGGGTAAACGATATCGGACGAGATTTACTGACCTTGGACACAACAGGCTCAGCGCGATCCTTGCGTCTAATTTGCTGGGGCTCACCCAGAACGCATTGGGCAATTGATTGACTGGAATCCCCCAGCCCCCATAAACTTTTCCTAGCTTCGTCCGATTAAGGAGTATAGTCACATGGTGGCAGTTTCAAAGAAAACCGATCGTGGAACCAGGCCAGTAATAATCCTCTTGGCTCTGGCAGCTTCTTTCGCGCTTAACTCTGGCCCGATCGAAGCTCAACAAGGCGCGGTGAATACAGCAGATTATGGCCACGTGACATTTACTAAGGATGTAGTGCCAATCCTGCAGCGTAGTTGTCAGCGTTGCCATAGGGACCACGGTGTAGCCCCCATGGCTCTGATCGACTACGAAGATGTGCGTCGCAACGCCAGGCGCATTGTCTATAAAACAGGACTTAGGGACGTAGCTGGCGCCATGCCCCCGTGGTACGTCGAAAAAGATATCGGGATTCAGCACTATAAAGATGATCCATCACTCACGGACGAAGAAATTGAAACACTGGCAGCTTGGGAAGCAATCGGTATGCCGATGGGTGATCCAAACGACGCACCGCCACCTCTAGAGTTCGATGAAGGAGTAACCTGGACTGCTGGAGAACCAGACCTGATCATCCGGCTCCCAGAATTCACCGTCCTAGGTGACCAGCCTGATTGGTGGGGCGATATCGAGCCCACCCCAACTGGGTTGACCGAGGACCGCTATGTAAAGTCGGTAGAGGTTCGCGAGGTGAACGATTACGATCCCAACGAAGTTCGGGAAACTGTCGGCGGCAGGTTTGTTTTCCACCATATGATCTATAGCACCCGGGTAACGGAAGGAGGAAACCCCTTCGCCCCGGCGACAACCTGGCCAGTTCATGAAGTTGGCAGGAACCCTGACATCTTTGATGAGGATGGAGGTCGGCTCCTTCGGGCTGGATCAAGTATCGTCTCCAACTCGCTCCACCTGCACTCGAATGGCCGGGATACCAAGGCTCATCTTGAGATCGGATTCAGATTCCATCCCGAGGGCTATGAGCCCAAGTACCGAGGTGCGGGCCTTGGACTCGGGAACGCGATCGATATCGATATCAAGTCTGGAGAGAAAGACCAGGAACTTCATGCCTATACGGTCTTAAACCAGCACACAAAGATCGTAACCTTTGAGCCGCACCTTCATGCTCCAGGGGCACGTATGTGCCTTGAAGCAATCTGGGGTTTCAATGTCGAGACACTGTCCTGTGTGGGCTACGACCACAATTGGGTTCGTGGATATGCCTTCGCTGATAATCACCAGCCCCTCCTACCCAAAGGAACAGTGCTTCACATCACGGGCTACATGGATAATACCCCCGGTAACACAAACCTCTCCGATACTCGCAACTGGCAGGGTTCGGGTAACCGGTCCGTATCGAACATGTTCATCGACCTCGGGATGCGACTCAGATTGAGTGACGAACAGTTCCAGCAGGAGATGGCTGATCGAAGAGAAGCACTGAACTTGAACGTGAATGATCACGTGATTGGCTGTCCTCTCTGTATGGTCATCCCAGGGAGATAACCCGATGACGAGAAGTAGTTTTCCCCCGATTCAGAGCATCCCGGTATCGGCTATAGTTTTCCTAGCATTGGCGAGCCTATTAGTTCAATCACCATCAGCGGTATTGGCTCAGGAAACCTATTCAAAGGGCCAAAGTATCTCTCCAGCGTACGAGGGTTGGGAACAGAACCCTGACGGCTCGTTCAATTTCCTGTTTGGCTACATGAATCGGAATTGGCTGGAGGAACCAGACATCCCGGTAGGAGTCGATAATAGCTTCTCACCTGGGCCAGCAGATAGAGGCCAACCCACTCACTTCCTTCCGCGCAGAAACCGTTTCGTATTTAAGGTTCGCGTCCCAGCGGATTGGGGTGATAAGGAACTCGTATGGACTCTCACTGCCAACGGTGAAACCCAGAAAGCATTCGCTTCACTCAGGCTCGATTACGTCGTTGACAACATGATTATAGCATCTGAAACAGGTGCTCTTAACGCGGGCTTTAGCACCCCCGCTTCACGGGCCAATACTCCGCCTGTTGTCTTCCTAGAAGGAGATACCGTGCGCAGTGCTACCGTTGGGCAGCGGGTCACACTTGTTGCAACTGTAGATGATGACGGGCTTCCTCGTGTGAGTACAAGAACTGAGCAGCCTGATACAAGCGATGCACCACCAACGCTGAGTGCACGGCAACTCCGCCCGCCATCTCGAATAACTGTCGCGAAAGTCAACGGGCTACACTTGGCCTGGTTTGTGTACCGAGGCGATGGTGAAGTGATGTTTGATCCCTTCCAGGTAAAGGTCTGGGAGGATTCACGGACTGGTGGCAATTCGCCTTGGTCGCCGCTATGGAGGGCGCCGCCCGTCCCAGAAGACATGCGTTGGGAGGTCGGGGTGACGTTCGATCGCCCAGGGACATACGTGCTTCGTGGTCGTGCTGATGACGGAGGTCTTTATGGGGATACACAGGTCAGGTTTATTGTCGCACCGATAAGCTAGTGGGAGTGACCCGAGTAAAATCACGGACTCTGTTCTGAAACCCTAAGAAATTGAACTGAACGTTAATAAGGCTACCCAGGAGTTCTTGCCCCGGGGTAGCCTTTAGACAGAAAGTGACCTGCTGGCGATCAGCTACCGATAACAGTCGGTATGTTCGGATTGCGTTCACGCTCCGAGTTCGGTACGTCGAAGCAAAGGCGAGCCTGCCCATTAATAAGCGTACCTCTCGGGTTGTCAGAGAAAATCTCTGAGACTGCCTCAAAGTCCGGTAACTCAAGATCACCAGGAACAGTAGCTCCGCCCAGCGGACCTGCGTTCTCAGCCCATCTGCGTTGGTCACCAAGAGTCCGAGCTTCCAAGAACAGTTCTATAGCACGCTCTCGTTTGAGCCGGGTCCACGCCTCTACGTCTGAATCAGCCGTCCACTCGCCAAGTGGATCCCCACCAGCTTGCTGTGTAGTGGTTTGCGTAGTGTACGTCCCACGCAGATCATTGATGATCGTCATCGCGTCTTGCCAATCACCACCCACTAATGCCGCCTCAGCTTGAATCAGACGCATCTCCGCCCCACTGGCGAGACGAATCGGATCCTCCGGATCGTCATACTTGGTTTGGTTACGCCATGGTGTTTGGCCAAAACCCAAAAGCGCCGCATTCGACCACGGAAATTCACTGTCAGCGAACCATCCCACCCTAGGGTCTCCTGTCTCTTCCCAATAACCGGTCCCAGGAATGGGAGCTCCATTATTCGTTAGATCTGGTTGTTCACCGTAGTAGGTATTCCACATCGTATAAGCCAGATATGGCTGTCGGCCATTCGCCCACATAATCGTATTTCGTGTGGCTTGCTCTAGGTTGCTCATCTCGACTACGTAGGTAAAATCACTCTCTACCGAAGCGGCATCAGAGTACGCGTTAGACCAACTCGCTTCCCCATACGTTGCTAGGAATGCGCGAACTTGAGCGCGCCCGGCATACGCTGCCGTCCTGAGCGAATCAGCGCTGGCTCTATTGATCGCCTGGCTGAACTGCTCCTCAGCGCGCTTTAAGTAAACCAAACCATCCTCGAGTGGACCACCATTGATAACCGCTTCACACCAATTTTCACCTAGGACCCGGTTGGCATACCCCGCCCAGATATTCGCCTGAGCCACCATGTCTCCCTCAACAGCCGCACCGTCGAACAGAAGGATCGCTGTCTCAGCTATGAACCTGGCCTGTTGCGCATCTCCGAAGTGGCCGGAATAAGAGCCAGGTTGGATATGCCCCCCCTGAGCAGCTACAGAGTGACCATACGCCCCAGTCTGACCGCCCGGCATGATCTCACGTGCAACAATGGCCCCTGTATAGCCGATCCACCCTATAGCCTCATTCAGGCGCCGTTGGGCCCCATTTACGAGCCCTGCCCGGGATTCTGGCTGAACCAGGAACTCATCCTGGATCGGTCCAGGGTTGGTGACTTCACAGCCCGCTCCGAGAATGAGCAATATAAAAGCCGCTACGAAACCCATCCTTCGGTCAGCCTGTTCTATTTGTTGCTTCCGCATGTTGGCTCTCCGCTCAGAACGTGATTCGCAGAGATGCACGTAACACGATCGGCGCCGGTACGGTCTCTTCAAAATTGTAGCCCTGCTGACCAGATGCATACGGATCGGACTGCGCCTCAGGATCCATGTATGGCATATCCCTCATCCATAAGTAGGAATTGTTCAAGGCGAGGGTCAGTGTTGCGTTACTCACTTTCTCTGGGAACGCAAAGTCCATTGGAATTGTGGCACTCACGCTCCGAACCTTGAAAAAATCACCCTTCCATACGTAGCCCTCATACTCACTGGGATCGCAGCGAGCTTTCCAGATAGCTGGGATACCTGTCTTCAATTCGATCGAGTTTGCTGGGTCAACATAGTACGGGAAGCAAAGAGGAGAGCGCACACTCCTGGTGATCGACCAAACCGCCTCCGTCATGTAGAAGCCACCTTTGTAGTCCCCTCTAGCGGAAAGCACGATGCCCTTGGGAAGCCGCACAGTCATGCTAGGACTTATGAACGTCGTAGGCAGATTCGGCCCATAATTGATCCGCTCATAAACAGGGTCAGCAATTTCATCTGGGTTCGTAACAACCTCATTACGTACGTTACGCAGCGTGCAGCCCTCATCACCATTCGGTCCACAATCCATACGGAGTTCGTTAGTCTCCGGAATTCCAAGCTCCAAAACCTTTGAATCGTTCGTTGAATAGTTCAGGCCGATATCGAGACCCCAGCTAGCACCTTGAATGAGTGCAGCATCCAGATCCACTTCAAACCCAACGTTCTGGATCTTGCCAATATTGGTAAGGACGCTGTTCGTAAATCCGGTTGACGGAACCTGAGGAACGTTAAGCAGTGCGTCGTTCGTAATCTGTTCGTAATACGTGAAGCTCGTTTCAATCCGGTTGTCCCACCACGAGGCATCAAACCCGTATTCGAGTTCTTCTGTAACTTCCGGACCAACATCGTCGTTCCCTACGTTCTCCGGCACAAAAGCTGGATTTCCTGCCAGGCCTACTGGACTCCATGTCCGAACAGCATCAAAAGCCCCTGGTGCTCGACCTGAACGCCCGAAAGCTGCCCGCAATTTCATCTCACCAATGTCGGGATAAAAAGACTCGTCGGATAAAATCCAAGATGCACTGGCCTTTGGGTAAACCTGCAGGCCGAAACCCTTACCAAAGGCACTATTGCCATCCACCCGCGTCCCAACCGTCAAAAAGTACTTGTCTGCAATGTCGAAAACATTTTGGAAGAAGAAACCTGAATTCCAGATCTTCTGCCGTACCTCAAATCCCTGGGTGATGGCGGCAGAATTCACTGTCGGGGCAGCCGCTCCAGGGAAGTTCTCACCAAACGCCTCGACCGTGCGCTCGTCTGCGCCAGTAGCCTGCCCACCCCACGAGAAGTTCGACCGAATGGGAAATTCCCGTCCAAGCAAGTTGGCTGTGATCCCAAATGTGACCGTGCCAACGTAGTCAAAAGAGAGCACCCGACTTTGGAACGTGTTGTTTAGCAGCGCGCCTAACGGAACCTGCTTCCAGGCAAACGGCCTGAGGTTACGATGCTCTTGCTGGCTCCAGTCATAGCCAACTGTGAGCCGGTTCGTGAGGTTTTCCATCGGAGCGTAGGTAATTACTCCGCCGGTGGTCATGCGCTCAACAGCCTGATCAAGCCTCTGGTCCATGAGTTCATTGAGAACAGCGGGGTCACCTGTTCCAAAGTAGTTGCGTTCAGCACGGAACGCGTTCAGCGTGATGCCCTGGGCGTTATTTTGCCCATTTGTCATGGTCAACAACTGGTTCACGTATGCTGTGTTCCACTGGATGGTCATGTTCTCAGCAGGCGCCACGGTAAAGTTGCCGCGAATGGCATATTTCTCTTCGGTGTCGTTTGTCAGGTAGCCCTGTTGGTCAACAAACGACCCTGAAATGAAGTACCGGAGGTCTTGGCCACCGCCCCTGACTGAAAGATTGTACTGCTGTGCGTAAGACTGATTGGCGTATTCTCCACAGGTATAGATCCCGGTGCACAGCCAGTGCTCCATGTTGTTATACGGTACACCTGATCCCGCTACGCCGAACTCCCGGCTCCAGGACTTGCCACCCTGGAGTTCTGCAGTCCAGACAGGAGCACCCTGTGTCCCACTCTTTGTGAAAACCTGGATGACACCCGCCGAGGCTTCGGTCCCATAAAGCGTAGTAGCCGCTGATCCTTTAATAATCTCGATTCGCTCGATGTCGTTGGGATTGATGTTGTCGAGCGGGCTAACTGCGACATTTGCACTACGACCACCGCGCCTGTCCGGTGGATTGATATCAGGAAGGGGTTCACTTCGAATTCGCACGCCATCGATATACACCAGAGGATGGTTACTCAGGGAGACACTGCTCTCTCCGCGTAACCGTATGATCTTACTCTGTCCAACAGTACCGCCCCCATACACATCGAGGCCTGGAGCCGCAGCCTGTAAGAGGTCAGATACAAGTACCGGTCGCTCAGGGAGGTTAGGAACAGCAATCTGTGACACCGTGTTCCCGATCTCACGACGCCTGGCCGCTCCGGCTGTACCAGTGACCACAATCTCATCGAGCCCAAGTGCCACTGACTGCATCGAGAAGTCAGCCTCAACCGTCTGACCAGCCGCCACAGAAATCTGCCCGGTCACAGAGCCAAGACCGATCCGTTCAGCCGTCAGATCATAGGTGCCAGGTGGGACATTGAGCAGAATGAATCGCCCATTCTGCCTAGTAAGAACACCAAGGCCCGTTCCCTGTATGTAGACCTGTACCTCACTGAGCGGAGCACCCGTCTGCACGTCGGTCACCTGACCGACGATCTGGCCGTTTTGAGTTTGGGCTTCTGCTGAGATCGTTATGAGCGCCATTAGCACAGCGAAAGCCGTTAGCGTGAAAATCCGATTAGCGCCCATCAAAAAGCTCCTTCCCCTGGTGGCTGGAGTCATGTGCTGCTTGAGAGACCAGCGGTGGGGAGCAGGAAAATCTTAAGTGCGACCGCACAATACCTGAGGAGTTTCCTTGTAGTCAAGCGAACTCTTTTAGCACATCGCCAATCGTCAAATTTCTAGATCACCCGATTGGAATGGAGAGGAGGTTTAGCAGAAATTCAGGAGGGTCGTCGTCTGGAGTCGTCGGTACTGGGTTGATGACCTCCAAGCCAACGAAGACGAGAGCAGCAGCAGCTACTGTGCCGGACACAATCCCCACGGTCTTAAGTTGATCCAGCATCCGCACTTGAGCCGAGATGATCCCGTCATGGGGAACACGAATCGATTGCCCCAGGCTAAGCGTATGAAACCCTTGCTGGCGCCTCGCGACTGGAACTCGCACAACAAGCGCATCACCTTCCACAGCAACAAGAGTACCCTGTACAACAGGGGCGAGATCTTCCCCGGCAGGGATTTCACTTAATTCAGGGACGTCTCCGGGGTTCACGAAAAGGCGAAGGTCTTCGCCTACCGGTACGGTAGTGAAATCTGTCGGTACATAGTTATAGCAGCCCAGTAACCCGGTGAGCAAAATCGAAAATAAGATCAAGCATTGCGACTTGAATCGACCTACCATCCGCACATGTGCGTTTGTGGCTCTACTCATTACCTAGCTCGTGTGAAGGCTAAAGGCCACCTCAATGAACGCGCTCCTCAGCACTAGAGCAGCACTCCCTACTAACTGCCACAATATTTTTTGTTTTCTTCTTGTCAAACCTTAGTTATTGGGTACTGAGCAAGGTAGGCCTCGTTGCTTGAAGAGGTTGTCCCAAGCCTAGAAATACCTGCATCTTTCCACCTCAGTAGACAATTTCACAGGGGAGTACCTTGAACCTCAGAGCGCTACCAAAAGTGGCCTTGGTCGCCAACTTAGTCCTCGTTCTCTCGGGCTGCTTCAATTACGTACCTACAGATTTCACTACCGTACCGGTAGGCGAAGACGTCCGCCTTACTGTGACCCGGGAGAACGTCCCAGACCTCAGCGAACTCACCGTACAAGACGACCCTATCCCTATCTTGGAGGGCACACTCGAAAGGAGAGAGGACGCTTCCCTAATCGTGCGTATCCCTGTTGGGAGGCGTGCAGACGGATTCCACAGCGTGGCTCTCGGACAGGCGATCCGTGTGTCCCCTGATGCAATAATCTCGGCTGAACTGCGAGTACTGGACGGATTCAAGACAGCAGGAATGATTATTGGAACGATCGCTGGCGCTACGACCCTGCTCCTGCTGGGCATGGACGCGATGAGCGATCAAGCTCCACTCCCCCAACCAGACCCTCCTGATCTCCAATTGAAGCTCATCTCGATCCCGATCGGGTAAGTGGCTAGGTATCGAAAGCACACGTGCTCGATTTATCAAAGCACAGTTATCTTGTGCTTGATCTAACCCAGACCCGACGCTCACGCTTGACACCCGGAAAACGCCTTAAGTATTCTACTCGCTAGTCAGTACGTGTCTAGGTTAGTGATAAAGGGCAGTCACGATCGGACTGTTCCGCAGTATAGGCCTAGACAAAATAGGCTAGGGTTGATCACCGACTAGAGTGTTTTTGCTTATTTGATTGGCGTTGCATCCAGGCACCCCAAGCGGGTGTCGACCGCGTTACTCCATAATCTAAGGATGAGTATACATGAGTATTCCTAGGTTCCTAACCGGCGTGGCCTTGGTCGCGTTACCGGCGTTACTAGCCGTGCCTGCCCAAGCGCAGACCGGCCAGATCGTCGGTGTAGTGACTGATGGTCAGTCAGGAGCACCTCTCAGTGAGGTCCAGGTTTATATACCTGGTACCGGACTTGGCGCACTCACAAGACAGGATGGTCGCTATATCCTGCTCAACGTGGCGCCAGGCACATATGAACTTACCGGAGAACGCATTGGTCTCGGGTCCGTGAGCCAACAGGTCACGGTCGCTGCTGGCCAGACACTCCAGGCGGATTTCACGATGGCTTCGGTAGCACTCGGCCTTGATGAGATCATCGTCACTGGTACAGCTGGGGCGTCCAGGCGGCGCGAGATTGGGAACGTTGTGTCTCAGCTCAACACCGTCGACGTTCCTGATGCACCCCTGAACGTTTCCGATATGCTCCAGGGAGCCGCACCAGGCCTCGAGCTATACGGCGGTGGTGCAATCGGCCAATCCAAGATCATCCGGCTTCGCGGCGTCAACAGCGCGGTGCTGAACGATCACCCGATCATTTACGTGGACGGTGTGCGTATTAGAAGCAACCCGTTCCCGGACGCGAACCCACCTGACCGCCGCGGCGGCAGGAGTGGTAATATCGCGGTCAGCCCACTCGACCAAATCAATCCCAACGACATCGAGCGGATCGAGGTCATTAAGGGCTCGGCAGCCACAACACTCTATGGCACCGAAGCATCTGGCGGAGTCATCCAGGTCTTCACGAAACAGGGTAGAGAGGGTGCGCCGACGTGGACAGCAGAAGTCCAGACAGGCACCCAGTGGAGTCGTGCGTTTGGCGTCGACGACTCCGGTCCTTCCTACCAAGGAGAGACTGACGTCTCGTACAACTTCATGGAGCACTGGCTGTGCACGGGAATCCTCGAGTGCGGTCAGTATGCAAACCAAGCGTATAACCAGGACTACTTGCTATCCGTCCGTGGTGGTACCTCAGACGTCAGCTACTTCGTCTCCGGCTCTTTTGGGGATGCACAGGGCTACCAGACAAACGACACCGAGAAGGCCTACACGACACGTGCGAACCTGACCTTCTCACCGGCGGACGATCTGCAAATTCAGTGGAACACGATGTACTCGAACTCCATGCAGACCCATACCGGTGGACAGAATAACGCCCAGGGCATCACGCTGAACGCATTCCGCCAGGAGCGGAACTACTTCGGTACGGGTGACCCCGCTGCTCTCAATGAACTCATGGATCAGAAGATCGCCGAGGACGTTGAGCGCTTCACGACGGGCATGACGCTGACGTACTCCCCGATTACCGACCTAACGAACCGTTTCGTTGTCGGCTACGACTGGGGCTCGCGTGAGCACCGAAACCTCCGACCATACGGTTGGATGCAGACGCCTCAAGGCAAACTGCTAAATAACACGTTCCAGAACCGCGTGCTCTCCCTCGATTACGTCGGCTCCTACTCGCTGGATATTATGGACCAGCTCCGGGCCAACATCTCGTGGGGTGGCCAGGCAGTCGGCGACGATGTGCGTTCTATTGAAGGTTTCGGAGAGAACTTCCCCGGTGCCGCAGACCCGACGATTAACTCGGCGGCGTCGACAATTTCATTTGAAGGCCGAACGAAGGTTTGGAATTCAGGCTTCTTTTTCCAGAACGTCTTCGATATTTCGAACAAGTACTTCCTGACAACCGGCGTGCGTATCGATGGTAACAGCACGTTCGGTGAAGGCTTCGGCTTAGCAGCATATCCAAAGGCCAGCTTTTCCTGGATTCTTTCAGATGAGTCCTTCTACCCCGACATCGGTGAGATGAAGGTGCGCTTTGCATACGGTCAGTCCGGTCGTGCACCGGGGCCGTTCGACAAGGTTCGCACGTGGTCACCGCAGGGGCTTGCCGGTGTCCCAGCATTTGTCCCGGCCAACGTCGGTAACGCAGACATCGGTCCGGAGGTCACCACGGAGATGGAAGGAGGTTTCGATGCCTCGTTCTTAGATAACCGCCTCTCTGTCGGATTCACCTACTACGACCAAGTCACCGACGATGCACTCTTCGGGATTCCACAGCTCCCCTCAGGCGGCTTCTCAAGCAGCCAGCTCACCAACATCGGGAAGCTAGGGAACAAAGGCTTGGAGCTTGAGGTCAATGCCACTGTCGTGCAGATGGATGATTGGGGCGTCGACCTGGGCTTGACCTATAGCTGGAACGAGTCTGAGATCCTTGAGTTGAACGACCCGAGCCTCGAGAACAGCTACCGCAAGGTCGGTTATCCAATTCGTCCGGTTACGAACGAGTTGATCTCTAACCCCACCGCGATAGCAAATTCGAACGCCGATGTGATATTCTGCCAGCCGACTATGCCGTGCTGGCAAGGGCAAGGAACGAGCGCAAGTCAGTACTTCTACGGCTCTAACCTACCTACCACATTCATCAATCCTTCAATAACAGTCCGGGCGCCTGGAGGTATTACCCTGGCAGCCCGCGGCGAGTATAAGGGTAACTTCTACATGAACGAGCAGGTGTTCGCGATCGGTCGTAGTGTACGGTCGCCGCTCTGCTACCCCTACTATGTTACTCCGGGGACCTCGAATGAGCTGAAGCCGGACATCCCAGCCATCTGGTATGCGCGCTGCAACCGCGCCGATTCCGAGGGCTACGTTTGGGATGCTACATTCTTCAAGCTGCGCAGCGTGTCAGCGAATATCCCGATGAACTTCATGTTCCCAGAGCGGTTCAACACCACCATGCTGACAATCGCGCTCAACAACTCCTACCTCTGGATGAAGGAAATGCCCTTCATGGATCCAGAGACGATGGGCGATCCATCAGGTAGCGGCCCACAGCGGGCATTCAATTTCGAAGAGACGGTGCCACCACCGATCTCATTCCGTATTTCCCTCCGAGTCACATTCTAAGGAGAGAGACAATGACAGCGAAAATAATGAATAAGAGATTCGCGATGGGTGTCACTCTCGTGGCTCTAGTGGCGTTCACTGGAGCATGCGATGTGACAAACCCGGGACCGATCCAAGACAAGTTCCTCGTCGAAGAAGAGTCACGTGAAGGCCTGATCAATGGTGCCCAGCGCCAGTTGGCCGTGGCACTTGCAGGGCCCAGTGCAATCGCGCGTTCAGGCGCGCTCGTAGCCCGTGAGATGACGCCGGGTGGGCAGATTGGCTCGCATGGCCACAGTCCAACTCAGCAGGCCGGGCATCTCGATCCAGGTACTGGAAGCGTGTTCAGTACACTCCAAACAGCACGCTTCATTGGCGAGACTGCCATCGCCCTCTTCGCGGAAGCGGGGGGAGTCAGTGGTGATATGATCGCCCAAGCCAACATCTGGGCGGGATACTCGAACCGTGTTCTCGGAGAACACTGGTGTCAGGGTGTAATCGACGGCAGTCCAGCGTTCGATGCGACCGAATACCTAACACGAGCTGAAGGTCAATTCTCAACTGCGATGAGTAGCGCGGCCGATGCTAATCTGAAGATGGCAGCGCAAGCTGGACGAGCACAGGTTCGTGCCTACCTCGCGACATACGGGAAGGCGACCTGGGCCAACGCAGCATCAGATGCAGCTGCAGTGCCTACGAGCTTCAACTACAGCGTGGTTACAGACGGGGACAACGCGAGCACGCGTAACTCACTCTACTATGCGATCGCAGGCATTCCTTACGGATCCTACTCGATGTGGGCCTCGTACTACGGAAACCAGCCGGATCTCACTCAGGCCCAGCCGCACACCGAGACCGGGGGCTTCGGCTTCCCACTCGCGGGCACTGGTTACTACGAAACCTCGGGAGATCCACGCATTGCGTGGAAAACCGACAACCTCCCGTGGGCGACTGGAGCGCTCGACGGGTACGGTCAGGTGTACCGTCAGATCCCGACTAAGTACACAGGTGTAAGCGATCCTGTCCGCCTCGCAGGTGGAGGCGAGATGCGCCTCATCGAGGCCGAGGCAAAGCTCGCTGGCGGTGACTGGGCGGGCGCTATGACGATTATCAACGCCCTTAGGGCAACCTATACCACGGACGCTACTACAAACGTGGCAGCTGGTCAGCCGGTGGCAGCAGTGACTGCAGCAGACGCGACAGAAGCTTGGACGCGCCTAAAGCGTGAGCGTGCCATCGAGCTCTTCTACGAAGCTCGCACCATGGGCGATCAGAAACGCTGGGCCCAAAATAACACTCCGGGCGACCTCGAGCTGCCGAACTTTGAGGCGGTCTCCGCACTCTTCAGTACGTGGCCACGTGGCCTGGATGCAGCACAATCTGGCATTACGGGTTACACTGGACGTCAGCTCTGCTACGATATTCCCAACAGTGAGCGGACCTTAAACCCGAACCTTGAAGAGGTCGGTTGACCAATTAGGTAGTTGAAGGTATGTAGCATCGCCGCCCCCTGCTCTTCGGCAGGGGGCGGTTTCCTTTGCTCTTTGGAGTCGCTGTGAACAAGGACCAGTTCAATCACGCAATTCCCCCACGATGGTTACCGATCTCGGTGCTCACAGTGATTGTCTTGATTGCCGCGAGCTGCCTCGATAACAGCATCACAGGTGTGCGGCCACTCACACTAACGCTCAGCGCCGAGCCAACCACATCCTCGGTGGGCGACTCGATCACCTTTCGCTATACCGCTACCGGCACTGATCTTTTATCCATCCAGCTGGACTACGGAGATGGAGAAACCGGCTCAATCCCAGCCCTCTCCTCTGGCGCTGTAAACATGAGTGGATACGTGGCTCACGCGTATGCCGAAGCCGGCACATATGTCACAACGGGTACGGCCATCGACTACACAGGGTCGGTCACCCAGGAAGTCACCGTCCAGATCACTGGCGGCTAGAGCAGCGTGAAGTGCTCCTTGCGCTCTGTGAGTTGAGCGTAAGATGTTTGCCCGACTAAGGCAGGGCTCATCCTGATTGTTGATATGCCCTCTTGCCACGGTATCAGAGCTTAGCAATTTGTCGACCGCTCTGACCGGAATCACTTAGACGATTGCATCACGAGGCACCATCATGAAAGCGGTCCACATCTTCCTTTTCGCCACTATTATCGGGGCTGGCTCTGCCGAAGGTACCCGAGCACAGACTGATCTAGAAACCGCTCTATCACACCTGCAGTTTCGAGAGATAGGCCCTGCGCTCATGGGCGGCCGGATCGCCGACCTTGCTGTCGTAGAAGCCAAGCCACAGGTGTTCTACATCGGTACTGCCTCTGGCGGAGTCTGGAAGACCGTAAACCACGGGACCTCATGGACGCCTCTCTTCGACGATCAGCCAAACGGATCGATCGGTGACGTCACACTGCATCAAGCAAACCCGAATCTCATCTGGGTTGGGACAGGTGAGCCTCAAAACCGGCAATCTTCTCCATGGGGAGATGGTGTCTACAAGTCCACTGATGCAGGCAACACTTGGACGCACATGGGTTTGGATGAGACAAAACACATAGGACGAATTCTAATCCACCCGAGAAATCCTGACATCGTGTATGTCGCAGCAGTGGGAGATCTCTGGGGACCCAATGAAGAGCGTGGTGTTTACCGCACGCGGGACGGAGGTCAGACGTGGGAGAATATTCTTTATATCGATGAACATACGGGTGCAATCGATATGGCCATGGACCCGGGTGATCCCAACACGATCTTTGCAGCCATGTACCAACGACGACGCACGGGCTGGGGGTTCAATGGAGGCGGACCCGGAAGTGGTCTATATCGCTCAACGGACGCGGGAGAAAACTGGATCGAGCTCACTGAAGGACTGCCCGAAGGAGATAAGGGCCGGATCGGCATCGACGTATTTCGTCAAGATGGAAATGTGGTCTATGCCCTAGTAGAGGCGGATGCGCGCCGGGCGGGTGTAGGACGAGGTGGCGGAGGGGGCAGTGGAGTCACTCGCAGTGGCCTGTTCCGTTCTCTTGATCGAGGGATGACCTGGGAAAGAATGTCCAACACGAATCCGCGACCGATGTACTATTCCCAAGTGCGCATTGATCCGAGTAATTCGGACCGCATCTACGTGCTCGGGGGCTCGCTAATGGTGTCA
>PBPC01000095.1 GCA_002724575.1 Gemmatimonadota bacterium
AATGGTGATTTCTTGTGGTGGTCGGAGCGGGATGGTTGGGCGCACGTCTACCGGTATGGTTCGGATGGTACGCTAAAGAACCGTCTTACGGAGGGTGCGTGGCACGTTGATGGGATCTCCGGTGTCGATAATGAACGTGGCCATGTCTTCTTGCTCGGCCAGGGACGTGAGTCGGGCGAAGACCCCTACTACCAACACCTCTACCGTGTGAACCTCGACGGATCGGGGCTGACACTGCTCAACCCCGGTGACTTCGATCACCGCGTAAACATGGGTGAGTCGAAGCGGTTCTTCGTAGAAAGCTACTCTCGGGTCAACACCACCCCTGCTTCGGCACTGTTCAGTGCCTCAGGCCAAAAGATCCTCGATCTCGAGACCTCAGACTTCAGTGCACTCACCGAAGCCGGCTATGAGTTCCCTGAACCGTTCAAGGCCGAAGCCGATGACGGAGTAACTGACATATACGGTGTGATGTATAAGCCGTACGACTTCGATCCGAGCAAGAAGTATCCGATCGTCGCCTACGTGTATCCAGGTCCTCAGACCGAGTCAGTCTCGAAGTTCTTCTCGACAAATGCGACTGAACAGGCACTCGCTCAGTTCGGCTTCATTGTCGTTACACTCGGTAACCGTGGTGGTAATCCAGACCGTTCCAAGTGGTACCACAACTACGGGTATGGAGATCTGCGTGACTACGGACTAGCTGATAAGAAAGCTGTACTCGAACAACTCGGTGATCGCCACGACTTCATCGACCTCGACAGGGTTGGTATCTACGGACACTCAGGTGGTGGCTTCATGTCTACAGCTGCGATGCTCGTCTATCCTGACTTCTTCAAGGTCGCAGTATCGTCAGCCGGTAACCACAACAACGACGTCTATAACCGCAACTGGTCGGAAACACACCACGGTGTTCAGGAAGTCATCGACGATGAAGGCAACGTCACCTTCGAGTTCGACATCGAGAAGAACTCCGATCTCGCCGCAAACCTGAAAGGACACCTGCTCCTGACGACCGGTGATGTCGACAACAACGTGCACCACGCCGGTACGTTCCGTATGGCTGAAGCACTGATCCGTGCCAATAAGCGCTTTGACTTCTTCATATTCCCCGGCCAACGCCACGGCTTCGGTAATATGAGCAACTACTGGTTCTGGTTACGTGCCGAGTACTTCGTTAAACACCTGCTCGGTGATGACGAATGGAATGCCGACCTGCTACAACTACAGGTCGAACAACCAAAAACACGATGAAGGAAGCAAATAGATCGAATATGCCCAGATCGTAGATCAAGGACCAACGATCCGCACAAATACCTGAGTTGGTGTCGCGGCCCACATCCGCGACACCAACTCAGGCGGTCAAAGGCCTCCCCTCAATGATGATCTCGTCGATGAAGATCCACGCTTCTCCCCCAACGCCGACATGCCAATCAGGGAGTTGAGAGTGATTCCGCGCTGTAACGCGGACATAACGAGCAGCTACGCCTGCGATCGAAGAGGACAGACGACGGGCAATAACACTTGGGTCAGGCTCCGCTGAGGTTGAAACCGACTCCAGATTCATCCAATTCGATCCATCATCCGACACACTGAACTCTACCAAGTGTGGAAGCATGATCCACGCACTTTGCACCTGTAAACAATCAAGACTGACCCGGGTCACCTCGACCGAAGCTTCCAGATCTAGAGTGGCCTGGAAGTCTACACCCTGGACGGCAACCCAGCGTCCGTCACGAAAATCGGCACTCCCGAGCAAACCGTCCACCAATACACCGGTGTCAACTGGATAACTGGGGTGGGAGGGCGTGCTGGTCATAACTACGGCTCTAGCCGCGAGGTGGTCCACGGAATCAGACCGTCCGAGGCTCCGCCGCCCTGGAGGGCGAACTTCCGAGCCTATTCTCCCGGTCAATCGATCTCCCAAGGTGGATCGCGCTACCTCCCCAATCTCGTCGAGCCTATTCACTATATCGAGGTGCTGTTTGGCAACGTCGACAGTCTCTCCAATATCAAGATCGAGATCATACAGCGCTTCGGGAACGGTAATAAATTCATAGGGCCCGGGATGGCCATCCGCTCCTGGCTCCACACCGACATAAGACCGGGTGCGATGCTCGAAGACCCTTTTCCAACGCCCCTCTCGGACAGCTCTCAATTCGCCCGTGTAGTAGAACCAAAACTGGGTGCGAGGCACCGCACCCGATTGTAGTTCCAGAAGCGACAGGATATTGACGCCATCGATTGGCTGCTCAGGAAGCGATGCCCCTGTGATGGCCGCTACCGTTGGCAATATATCGATCGTCGAGGCCAGACCATCGCAGATAGATTCCGCTTCGATTCTACCAGGCCAACGCATGATGGCCGGCACGCGGGGGCCACCTTCGAGTGCCGTACCCTTACCTTCACGCAGAGGCCCTGTCGACCCAGCGTGGTTGCCGTAGTTAAGCCACGGCCCGTTGTCACTCGTGAAGATGACGAGAGTATTCTCAGCAATGCCATTCCGATCCAGCGCCTCGAGAACTTGTCCTACTGACCAGTCGATTTCCTGAATCACATCACCATATAAGCCCTGCTCACTAGATCCCTTGAACCTAGGTGAGACACCGAGAGGTACATGTGGCATCGAGTGTGCTAAGTAAAGAAAGAACGGACCGTTAGCGCTTCGGTCGATAAACTGGACCGCCCGCTCCGTGTAGCGCGTGGTGAGCCGGTCCTGGTCTGTGAGTTCGTCTACGGTCTCGACAACCTCATTACCCTCGATCAGTGGTAAAGGCGGATACTGGCTCACGCCACTGATAGAGATACCGTCATAGTCTACAGGCCACATATCGTTGGAGTACGGTAGACCGAAGTACTCGTCAAAACCGTGACGAAGAGGCAGAAACTCAGAACCGTGTCCAAGGTGCCATTTTCCCACAGCGGCAGTGGCGTAGCCAAGAGGTTTCAAGATCTCAGCGATCGTGACCTCTCCTGGGTGTAGTCCTACCTGAGCATCGGGGCTCAAAGCACCCAAGATTGACACCCGGGACGCATAGCAACCCGTAAGTAAAGACGCACGTGAGGCTGAACAGACACCCTCTGACGCATAGAAGTCCGTGAAGTGCATACCCTCTGATGCCAGACGATCAAGGTGAGGGGTCCTAAACCCCTTGGCACCATAGATCCCAACATCCTCATAGCCCTGATCATCGGTGAAGATCAGAACGACGTTGGTTGGACGGGTAGCGGGTGTACACGCGCCAGTCCATCGAGACGCGGCGAGGGCTAGGGTTGCCTTGCCAGACCGATGCAAGAATTCACGACGAGACGGCGTCACTCTGCTTGACTCATATCGAGTAATCGATCAGGTCTGCTCATCAAATCTCTAGAGCAATATGTGTTCGCGACTAGCAGCACCCGCAGATTGGTCCGCCATCAGGAACGAATGAACTACTGCCTTCACGAGCAGAATCCGGAACGGTTCTAATCGATCGGCTTGCGACACTCGATGAGCGTTTCTGGCGCACTTCCCGAGTTGATGCTCCTTGTCCTCGATAACCAGTGAAAATCTGGTATCGATGGTTGCCGATATCGCTATCGATCCGAATCGTCGCTGACCCTTCAGCCTCAAAACGATCAAAGGGCTGCCCATCACAAATCACGAAAACCTCTCCAGAATCCGGCAAATTTGTAACACGCCAACTAGTGTCTTGGCCCTGCCTATCAGGAGTGGCAGCATACGTACCCACATAGAGTGTTCCACTCTCAGGGTCGTTCCAAGCCTGCAACACGCCCATTGAAGGATACTCGATTCCTTCCACAGTAGGAGCTTCAAACTTGTCCCTGTGTGGAGTCTCGAACGCGCGAGTCCAGTCTCCTCCTTGGCCAATCTCAGAGACCATCATCATCGCGCTGCGTTGGCCTCTCGGATACGGTTCATTGAGCCCAAACCACCAGCCAAATTTCTCATCATGATCACCAAAAAACCGAGGCTCATAAGCCCTCTCGGCCGCAGCGCTGAGTCGGACAACAGCGGTCTCGTCGCCGAGTTCTCGTGCCATCAGTAGGCCTGCTGATGAGGGCCTCGCTGGAACCCTTGGGTTATTCCATCCTGCTGCATTTGCAGAGGCCTCATAAATGAATGAAGCAAGTTCTGGTTCCTGAGGTAGAATAAGGAACGCTGCTTGAAGTCCCGAACCCGGGCCACCGTTCGCCTTATGGTTTACGATCGGATCATACCAACTCGTAAACCACTCCAATTCACCGGCATCTGAGACACCCATGTAATTATCCTTCACATACTCAAGCCAGTTTTGTACGGCGAGATGCCTATCAGTTCCATGCAGCTTATCGTAGAGATAAACACCTAGCCCAGCAGCACTGTTACAGAACGGCCAAACTTTGGTATTCTCACAGTGAGGCCCTTCCGGATGCGCTCTCCATTGCGCTTCCATGAGTTCAACCATCCGATGGTGATCCCACTCAAAGTCCTGGTCCGTATACCCAGTCGTAGTGAACGGGCGCTCCCATTTGTCATCCCCTGACACATAACCATAAATCGAGAGCATGAGACCGAGCCAACCTCTAAAAAATAGATACCCATCTGAGCCAATGGGATCCTCCTGTAGACCCCAGGGCTCAACACCATTCGCTGTCCAACCAATCCGGTCGTAGTTGCCCCGAAGATCCCTGGGGATACTTCCCATAAACTGAGGCGGATAGTTTGCTCGAGCAGGATCTGGACCAATTTGTGTTAACCAGTCCACTGCGCCCCAGTAGGTCGTATAGCGGCTGGCTAATTCATCGACAATCCGTGTATATGCTTCACGCCAAGCAGGTGTTTGATCAGCCATCATGAGGATCGCATACGTCGAATACTGCAGATCGAATCTGGGATAGCTTGTGACACCGGGAACGCTGTATTGGTCCCACCACGGATGGGGGACACCCCATCGACTCCAGTTATCCCTTGTTGTGGATTTCTCCCAAAGAAATTGCAGCCAACCAAGTGCGCGGTCATTTAATTCAGGGAACGGCGATGGCGGCCGAAGTTCATTCGATTGCCATGGTGCAGCATATAGTTGCTCGGTCTGAGCTCCCAGCGCTGCTCCACCAGCCGCTAGACCAAGTCCTCTTATGAAATCTCGACGAGTGGGTGCTTGGTTCTTCGGCATCTGGTTTTCTTACCCCTTGAGTTCACACAGCCCTAGTTCGATCAGCCCTTCACTACTTTATCTGTCTATTTCCTGAAGAAGTCGCTCGCGTGCTCGGGTATGTATGCGCTCCAAGCTGGACTGGAATTCTGGATCCTCGCTCACTCTGTCAAAAACCCCAGACTTCATCACTTCAAACTGGACCGCGTTGTGCGACCATACAAAAGCAGGTTCGAACCATGACAATGCTTCACCAACGTTGCCGACCCAAGCGTAGAACATGGCAATGTCACGATACAAGACCATCTCGGCCTGGTTACGGGGCTCACTAGCCGAACCGAGAGCACTTTTCAACGAATCGATGATCTGTATGGCTGCAGTCTCATTTCCTCGAGAATGCTGGCACATTGCGCGCAGTCCCGGGAAAGTGTCTCCCAAAATATTCAGACAATCGTCAAATCTTCTAGTAAGCAGATAGGCTAAAGCTTCGTAGAAGCGCGAGACATCAACTGTCGGTTGGAGTGCTAGCGCCCCCTGTGCCTCACGGATCACAACGTCGTAGCGGCGAGAGGAGAGGCCATTCATCGCCGTACCCATCCGCCGTCCAGGTGCTAGTGGATCGATCTCAATCGCAGTCTCAACTTCCGCAAAACCCTCATCGTATTGTCCTTCACGCACAAGCAAGTGGGCATACCAACCGTGAGCATCAGCCGAGTTCGGGGATAACTCCAGTGCCCGCTGAAAATCGGATGCAACCGGCTCAGCGGGACCCAGGTCTCTCAGCCCTAGAAATCCGCGTGCGGCATAAGCCTCGGCAGCATCCTCATCGAGCTCAATCGCACGATTGGCCATTTTCATCCCGCGGCCATAGAGCTCATACCCATTGAGTTCCGGATGTCCATAAGTGATAAACAACCCGTAGGTCATGGCGAGTCCAGCATAAGCAGGTGCGTAGTTCGGGTCCCTAGCAATCGACTGCTCGAATGACCCGATCGCCGCCAACATCCCGTCTGTCGAGCGGGTGTGCAGTTGTGACTTCCCTATCAGATAAGCTTCGTACGCCTCAGGATCCTCAGTTCTCAAAGCTGAGCTGATCTCTCGGACACCACCAACCGCAGAGGTGAGTGCTGAAGCGACTTGGATTGCGATGTCTTCCTGGAGCGCAAAGAGATCCTGAAGCTGACCATCGTAAGAATCAGCCCAAAGATGTTCGTCACTCGCGGCATGAATCAACTGAGCTGTAACCCGGATCTGCTCTCCAAAAAGCTGAACTGAGCCCTCTACTACGTGTTCCACACCCAGCCTGTCTGCGATCTCTGGGATCGTGAGGTTATAGCCAGTAACGGTCTCCGCAGAGGTACGTGAAATCACCTTGAGTTCAGAGACCTTTGCTAGCTGGGATGTAATCTGCTCTGTGATCCCTTGGCTCAGATACGCTACTTCCTCTCGTCCACCGATGTTGTCCATTGGTAGGACAACCACTGAAGCATCGCCTGGAGTTGTAGCAACTCTAGTAGTCGGCGCGCTCGAAGCCTGGTCCAGCTTTTCACTCACATCCTCAACAGGACGATCCCGCACAAGTGCCGTGCCGACGACAATGGGGAGCCCGATCAAAAGAAGGACCAGGGCAACATTCGGTAGCCAGAGTTGGTTAGCGGATTCAGCAATCTGTTGGATGAGCTCGAATACCAACCACCCGACCGCAATATACGCCCCTAACGCCCACCAGATCGACCGGCGGTGGACCTCACGGATTAAATCTCTTAGCCCAGACACCTCCTCCTATCCCTCTACCGCCTGGAGAAGCCGTTCCCGTATGCGCTCCCTCATTCCTTCTAAGCCAGCCTGGAAGGTTGGGTCTTCACTGACCCTGTCGAAGACCCCTGAATTCATTACTTCGAACTGAATCGCGTTATGTGACCACGAAAAGGCTCGTTCTAACCAGGACAATGACTCATCGGCATTACCAATCCAAGCGTAGAACATGGAAATATCACGATACAGAACCATTTCCTCATGGTTCTGAGGTTCACTACCCGAACCCACAGTACTCCTCAACGAATCAACGACTTGTATTGCTGCGGCCTCATCTCCCTGAGAGTGCTGACACATTGCCCGAACCCCTGGGAAAGCATTTCCTAAAACATTCAAGCAATCATCTAGTCGACGAGCAAGAAGGTGTGCGAGAGCTTGGAGGAAACGTGGTACAGTCAAAGTTGGCTCAAGTGCTAAAGCCTGCTGAGCTGCTGTTGCAGCAAACTCGTAACGGCGGGCACCTAGGCCATCTAATGCGGCACCATTTCTCCGTCCAGGTGCCAAGGGGTCGATCTCAATCGCCATCTGAGCTTCTGCAAGACCCTCTTCCTCTTGTCCTTCTCTAATGAGTAGATGCGCATACCAACCATGAGCATCAGTTGAATTTGGTGATAGTTCCAATGCACGCTGGAAATCAGATTCAACCGGCCCTGCCGGAGCAAATCCTCTCAGAAGTAACCCGGCACGTGACAGGTAGGCCTCTGCGGCGTCTTGGTCGAGTTCAACCGCACGGTTCGCCATCGCCATGCCACGACCATAGAGTTCATAACCATCAAGCTCTGGATGCCCATAGATAGTGAACAACCCATAGGTCATCGCAAGGCCTGCGTATGCGGGTGCGTAACTCGGATCCTGAGCAATCGACCGTTCGAACGACTCGATCGCTGCTAGCATATTTTCGGTAGAACGTCGGTGCAGTTGTGACTTGCCAATCAGATAAGCTTCGTACGCCACAGGATCTTCAGTTCTAGAAGCCGAGCCAACTTGTCTGATACCTGTAACTGCTGACGTCAAAGCCTCAGTCACCTTTAGCGCGATGTCTTCCTGGAGCGCGAACAGATCCTCAAGCCGACCATTATAGGAATCAGCCCAAAGATGCTCGTCAGTCTCAGCGTGGATCAACTGAGCCGTAACCCGAATCTGATCCTCAAAGACTCGAACTGAACCTTCCACTACGTGCTCGACCCCAAGACTATCTGCGATCTCTGGGATCGTCAGGTTATAGCTACTGACAGTCTCCGCAGAGGTACGTGAGATAACCTTAAGTTCGGGAACCCGAGCAAGTTGTGCAGTGATCTCTTCTGTGATTCCTTCACTGAGATACGCGACTTCCTCTCGTCCACCGATGTTGTCCATCGGTAGGACGACCACTGAAGCATCGCCTGGAGTTGTAGCAACTTCGGTGTCCGTACCTCCACCCATTGGCCAGATGCCGACATTCATCGCTAGTAAAACACCCACCGCCAGCAA
>PBPC01000096.1 GCA_002724575.1 Gemmatimonadota bacterium
AGCCCCAGCCCGGACCACTATGGCGTTTGGAGACCTGGCGATAACCTCTACGCTAATTCGCTGGTGGCGTTGCGAGGCACCACGGGAGAGGTCGTTTGGCACTATCAAATGGTGCACCACGACCTTTGGGATTACGACCTGCCTTCCCCCCCACTTCTCTTCACGCTCTACCGGGATGGTGTCGAGATCCCGGCCGTGGTTCAAAGCACGAAGATGGGGTACCTGTTCTTTTTCCACCGAATTACGGGAGAGTTGCTATTCCCGGTCGAAGAAAGACCTGTTCCCGCTAGCGACGTACCTGGCGAAGAGACTTGGCCGACTCAACCTGTTCCCCTGCTACCAGCGCCCCTGCATGCGGAGGCTTTGAGCCCTGAAGACGCCTGGGGGCTCACACCTCTGGATCGGCGCTCCTGTCGCCGTCGAATAGAGGCGGTAAGGTCCGAGGGCATCTTCACACCGCCCAGTCTCCAGGGATCGATTGCGTTCCCGAGCTTCTTTGGCGGTATGGAGTGGGGGGGATTGGCCTACGATCCATCTTCGGGACTCCTAGTGACCAATACCAACCGAGCCGCCAACATCTTAACCCTGGTTCCTGCTGAGGAGGCTGAGGATGCTGTCACCACGTTGACTAGAGGTGGCTTGCTTGACCGGCAAGTGCCGACACCCTACGCGGTGAAGCGGGAACTGCTCTGGTCACCGATCGGCTTGCCTTGTATCAAGCCACCCTGGGGTCTCCTTCATGCGATCGATGTCCGTTCAGGCCAGCTCCATTGGGAGATACCTCTGGGGGGTCTGAGCGACCTAGCGAAAGGTCTCCCCACGCCACCTTCGTGGGGTTCGGCGAGCCTTGGGGGACCTTTGATTGCAGGCGGACTCGTATTTATAGCGGGGACACTAGACAGTCGCATTCGTGCGTTTGATTTAGAGACTGGCGAGCTACTTTGGTCCGATAAGCTACCCGCTGGTGGACAGGCCACACCTATGACGTACCGCGCGCACGCCGGGGGCCGACAGTACGTGGTGATCAATGCCGGAGGACACGGCGATCTTCAAACGAGGCTAGGCGACTATGTGGTTGCATACGCCCTACCCGTGAATTCCAGGGAAGCGGCTCCAGGCCGTGAGTGACTTAGCCCTAGTTACCGGAGCGACCGGCCTACTCGGTTCCTACCTGGTGGAGCGACTTCTCGACGAAGGTTGGGGTGTCCGAGCGTTGGTCCGGCAACCAGAACGAGCGCGGTGGCTAGAGGAGAACGGCGCGACTTTGTCTGCAGGAGACATCACGGATCCGTCATCCGTCATGTCAGCGGCATCAGGTTGTTCACTCGTCTTTCACGCCGCTGCTTCTGTGGGTGTCGGTACCGATTGGGAAACCTTTAGGCTCGGGAATGTGGAGGGAACTGAAAATGTCCTCCAAGCATCGGCAGCATCGGGCGCCCGTTTGGTGTTCGTCAGCACCACCGGAGTATTCGGTCGAGCCCGGTATCGAGAAGTTCCAACCGATGAATCAGTCCCACTTCCGAAGTTGCCTGAGCACGAAGTGTACGGTCGCTCAAAGCAGGCGGCGGAGCACCTCGTGCTTGAAGCCCACGAGCGCGGCACAGTGTGGACGGCCATCGTTCGGCCGCCTGTCATGTACGGGGTGCGGGACCGTCAGTTCGTGCCGAGAATCGCCCCTATTTTTCAACGCGGGTTCTTCCCTCTTCTGGGTGGTGGAGCTTCAACGCTGAGCCTGACGCATGCGCGGTCGATCGCCGAAGGGGCGTTGCTGGTTGGTACGAATGAAAGTGCTGGCGGGAAGATTTATCACCTTACGGACGACTTCCCGATCACTGTGTCAGATCTTGTACGCTACGGAGCCGAAGGGCTGGGCTGCCGGGTGCGCCGGATCCATGTCCCTACAGCTGTGGCTAAGGTCGGATTCGGAATACTCAAGCCCCTCCTTATCGCGGTTGGCCGCGGTGACCTAGCCCCTCACACGGAGGGCACGCTCGACATGTTGACGCGCGATAATCCATTCACATCAAGACGTGCTCGTGAGGAGTTGGGTTGGGTTCCGACGACGCGCCCGGAGGTCGGCTTACCGGAGGCGTTTCGGTCATGGAAAGTGCAAGCGACATCTTCGCTCGATTCCAGAGGAAGCCGCAGTAGCTAGAAGGAACCTAGAAGTACCGCAGAAGCGATGCCCTTAAGACATTTCTTTGACGGAGCGCTAACCCCGGTTCCTGAGTAGCATCGCCAGCCCAGGTGATGAGTTCGACTTCGATCGCCGTACGCGCCGTCGGTGTCCACCGTGTCTCGACGAAGTAGTGCCGATTCCCTGACTTCGGATCTATGAATACCAGGTTTGAGAACCTGATCTCTTCAGTGACCAGTTGGCCGCCAAGCATGATGTCATCGACTAGGGGGCTTGCTTGCGCACGGTTGAGCGAGCTCAGGCCTTGCTCGACCATTAAAGTGAGATACGGCTTCGGGTACCACTCCGCGCCCGCAACGATCCTAGCCTCGGTGTCTCCATCGCGCTTCGCCAGTGAGCCTTCTGTGCGGAGTACGACTGACCCGAGCGCCCGCTGCAACTCGACTCCTGCTTGCCTGAGTGAAGGAATCACAACACCCGCTTCCCCTGGTCTGTCGCTACTGATCCACAACGTCCGTTCACCGCCGTGGACGTAGGACAGCGCGATATCTGTAGAACCCAGAATTCTTGCCATGCGGAGGCCACCAACGGGCCTTTCTCCCCATCCCAGATCGGACCGAACGGAAGATCCGTTCCAGGTCCGCTTGAGTCGACCACCCATGTGGGGCGATCTGGGGAAGGGAAAGATGACGGCCTCGAGGTCACCCCATTGGCTGAAAGCACTGAGTCCGAGAAGTGGTTGGCCGAGCCGAGCTCCATTGTAGGCGTCGAAGAATACGGCGCGTGGAGCCATGGCATCGACAGGACTACGAACGTCGGAAAGACCCCACGAGACATCCCCTACACCGATACGGAAGTCGAGGGGTCCAGCGCTATAGTTGAACGTGAGTTCTTCAATATTGACCAGGGATGCGTCGATGGCTTGTACGTCGAGTTGAATCGAACCCGAAAGATCTATGCTCCCCCCAAACATGGAGTCGCGGTGGCCTGCACCAATCATGATGTAAGGCACGGTTACCGCCTCAGCAGAAGTGCCGCTGAATCTCACACCGTCCACTTGAATGCGATTGGCCTGAGCAGCAAGGCCTTCACTGACGTTGCAGGTCGCCAAAACCGCCACCCAGACGGTCAGACGCCTGAGGATCATGTCATCTCCCCAAGCGTGACGGTTCGAAGTCGCGCGCACTGAGCCCGACACCAACGCGCATATCAGACCATTCGAGGATCGTACGCGCACTGTCTTCTAAGTGCACCATCGTCATTCGTCCCGCGAGCCAGAATTCCCCGATTTCCAGGTACTGCTCAAGATCCAGTGACCTACGGTGCTCCCCTTCAGATGTGAAGAATTCGATGCGACGCAGTACGTATCGTTCCGTCTCGATCCACAGGAGTTGACGGGGGTACTCGGTCCGGTCATCCAGGCTCGTTCGTTCTACTATGGCTCCAGGTTGACCACTGATTTCTTCGTCGCGAATCCACCGGTACGTGAACCCTTCTACTTTCGGGGGCGTCATGTCGTCGTATGTGAAATGGCTGCCGAGGAAGCTGTCGCTGGATCGTGCACCGCTGATCCGCCTCACGCGCCGCGCCGCCGGCAGATAGATCCATTGGTGCCGTTCGCCGTCGTCCTCCAGAGCGCTCAGAAACTCCGTTCCAGCCATATCGGCGGGCTGCTCTAGGGTCATGCGTGTGCGGTTTCCGTCCTCTGACTCGAGACCTCGAACGTGCATTTCGCGAATCCGCTCCCGATCACCCTCTAGGATTCGCATAACTAGGCCGGCTTCCAGGTCACCGTAGCCACGGCTACGGCGTTCCACTTCCCGGACGATCTCTTCTCCGCGGCTGGTGGCGTCCTGTCCAGCGAGTGGGGCACCTGCCACCATTAAGCCTGCTACGAGTACTTGGCTAAGCTCGGCGATTTTCCTCATTTGGGGTCCCCTGTGATTAACGATCGGCCAGCCGGATGGCGCGCGACAATTCGGAGAAGAGCTGGGAAGCCGACCAAGTCGGCGAGGAGGGCGAGCACGGCGGCGGACGCGGTCAGTAAGCCGATCAGAAATAAGGCCTGGAAGCGCGAGGCCATGAGAGCAGTGAACCCGGCAACAACGACCACGGTTACAAGTACGAGAGCCGGTCCAACCTCTCGTATCGTCTGGGCCAGGACAGCGTGGATCTGATTTGAGGACCGCAGGTTCCGGGCAAGTGCTCCAAGGAAATGGATGGTATCGTCAGCGACGATTCCGAAAGCGATGGCAAAGACGAGGATGTTAGAAGGCTTTAGGTCAAATCCGCCGAGGCCCATCAACCCCAGCAGAAGAACCAGGGGCACGAGGTTGGGCACGACTGCGAGCAAGCCGAGCCATACCGATCGAAACATCCATGACAGAGCAAGCCACACGAGTACAATAGAAAAGGCGATGCCGGGTAAGAAGCGGGATATGAGCTGTTCCCAGAGGACCGTCGTCAACTTGACTGTCCCGGTAGCGGTGGCCCGGCCTGTCGGTGGCGGGTGGCTCTGCAGTCTGTCCTCGACCCGAGCGGTGAGTGGGGACAGCACCTGGGAACCTTGATCTTTAACCAGGACAATCATTTGACCCACACCCGCATCGCGGAGGTACACGTCCCGCAGCGCGTCATCATCCTCAAGCTCAGCCAGGAAGAGCAACTCGGCGATCTCCCGTCTGGTTCTGACTTCCGCGCTACCGATCTCACTAGTGGGGTCGGACCCCACGGGCTGAGTACCGTAGGCTGTGCCCAGTTCGTTCACTATCTGAGGCAGGCCAACCGATCCTAGCACCGCCAAATCTTCTTCGACGAAAGCTTGAAACTCCTCGATCCATTGCAACATTTCCGGGGAGTGGCCCTCGTCGTTCTCCTGGTCGAGGTAGATGTTGATCTGGAAGAGCCCAAAGCCCTCGTCTTCGATCCAGCGTAACTCTTCCAGAATGGTGTCGCGTTCCTTCAGGTCGTCGATGATGTAGGCCTCTACACGAAGTTGACTTCCCGCTATAAGACCGACTGCCAGTAGGAGGCCAAACGCTGCACTCGGCCATACTACTGGGAGCTGCAAGAGCGACTCGACCCTTGTGAGGATACCCTGCCACAGACGCTCACCCCACTCCTGGTGAGGCCCGAGGTCTTTGGTGAACGCGAGCAGGGCCGGGAGGAGTGTCAATGTCACGAGGTAGGCAACAATTACTGCCAATGCTGAGAGGACTCCGAACTCGCCGATGAGATGGTTGCGAGTGGCGATCAGACCCGCGAATCCGAGGGCTGTGGTCAGGGATGTGAAGAAGCACGAGCGCGAAAGGTTTGTGAACGTGTGTACCACGGCTTCTGAAATTGTCCGACCATTTCGCCACGCCTCACGTGTACCAACGACGAGGTGAGTGGCATCGGATAGCGCTACCACGAGGATCACGATCGGGACCACGCTGGTGAGTAGGGAAATGCTTTGCCCGGCGTATCCCATGAGCCCGAGAGTCAGGACGATCGCGGGAACCACGCCAGCGAAGCACAGCAGAGCGATGGAGAATCTCTTGAAGTACAGCCAGAGTATGATGAACGAGATAATGATCCCGATCCCGAGAAGCCTCGTCATGTCGGCCTCGAGTGCTAGCGGGATCGTTGTGCGTAAGACGGGAAGGCCGCTGAGAACGATCCGGCCAGATGTCTCAGATAAATCAAGAATCGTGCTCTGCAGCGCGGCCGTTACCTCTCTCCGGTGGGCGTCATTGTTTTCGGTGGGTGCCAGGTATCCGTGGACGCCGAAGACCGTGAGATCTTGATTCCAGAGTGTGCCCATGAAGAGTGGGTGCTCGCGCCTCGGCTCCAAGATGGTTTGCAGCGTGGCATCCGAAACGTCACTCTGGTCCTCAAGGCGAACGAATTCGACGGCTGATTCGCCGTCAATGACGACTTCCTGGATGAAGTCTGTAGCCCCGATCCATCGCACGGGATCAAGCCCTGCATTCGTGAAGGCATTCGCGAGCCGTTCAAGGGTCTGGTAATCATCGGTAGTGAACGGGCCTGTCGTCTCCAGAAATGCTGACACCTGCAGATCTTCGCGCGGGAAGTGTTCCTTGTATTGCTCGAAGACCTCCTGAGCGTCTCCTTCGAATACCAGGAACTGCTCGGCCGAGTAGTCAACGCGTACCGCTCTGGCTCCTAGGAGGCCCGCGATGAAAAGGCCCGCGTGCAACATGACTACGACCCATCGGTGTTTTACCAGGCGGCGGAAGAAATTTTCGACGTGTGGATTCACGAAGACACTCTACGGTACTGGAGCATCATCCACCTCCCAAAATCTGGAAGTGCACGGGCAACACGACGAGAGTAGCCAACGTGAGACACGCCGTCTGAAGCCTCATGTTCCAGGGTGTTCTTGAGGGCCACCCTTCCAGCTTCCTCATGAGCCAGTAGAGGAGCGTTGCTAACCCCGCGATCGCAGCTGCAGTACCGAAGGACGCAAGCGCTAGCCCTCCTGTCACACTGAGTCCCAAGGGTGCGACGAGAGCCAAAGCCAAGGCGAAGAGTCCGAGCGTAACCAAAACCGATGTAGGCTCCCTGTTCCCGGGCTGAAACGGTCTGAATTGTGTGACCAACATCATCGTCAGTTGTCCGACGACGACACCCACAAACGGCGCACGAAATGCATCACCGTTCAGAAGCCACTCGGGGCCGGACATGACTCGTGGCAGTACATCGTGAACGATAAGGACAACCATCATGACAATGACCGCGTACAAGGTTGCGAGCACCTGGTGTTGGGCATTGTACCGATCCACGACTTCCCGGAGGAGATACCGCACTGCCACCAACGTGATGAGGGCGATGGCAGGTGCAGTAATCCATCCCGCTCCACCGAATAGGTACACGGCGTAGAAGAAGAGCGTTGCTGCCATCACTCCGCTGGCGCGGAGGAATTTTGAGGTGAGTCCGGATAGACTCACGAGTGCCAAGATCGCAAGCAGTGTGAAAAGGTGTGTTGTGATAATATCGAAGCTCGCTGATGTGAATCGAATCAGTAGGTAGAAGGTCGCCATCGGTACGATGAAGTTGTCAGAGCCACGAAGGCTTACCCCCTCCAGAAG
>PBPC01000097.1 GCA_002724575.1 Gemmatimonadota bacterium
CACGGATGATCGTGACATTCTGAGCCTGTGCTTCCCACGCGGCGACCTCCATGTTGGTCTCTTGGGGTGCACATGCCAAGGATACCAACAGGAGGGTGAGGATACCTTTCTTCATGATTAACTCACGCTAAGTAAAATGGGATTTCCGCTCGATTCCCTGCAGTCGCATCGTACACGAGTGGGGCTGAATCGACCAGTCGGCTAAAGCCTTATTCCTTCAATCAACCCTTGATCCAGACCGCGATCAGTACCAGTTGAAGCCGAGTCCGAGACGGATGAGGTTGATGCGGCCATCTTCGAAGCCTGCGTAGTGATAATCCACATGCGGTGTCAGTCCGAATCGAGCACCAAAACCGATATCGTAGCCCACCCCGGCCGTGAAACTGACTCCATTCTCACTTTCGGTGATGCTAACATTGCCAAATCTGGCTTCGGCCGACAGCACTGCTATTCCTAGCCCGCTTTTAATAAAGAAGCCTCCAGTTGGATCCAGATACCCGTAGAAGACCGCATTCAGATTCGAAAATGTGAGTGTTCCGCTTGCTCCTCCTTCTCGCATCTCTTTTGACCACCCCGCACCCTCCGCCCCAAGCAGGACATTGTCATTGAGCGCTCCACCAATCTTAAAATAGCCCGCCCCCCAAGCTCAGTATCACCTTCCCCTTCCAAGCCCAGGGAACCACCCCCCACACCAAATCCAATGAAGAAACCGTCCCGAGCCGGAGCCTGGCCGCTCAGTGACTGCGCTGTGCCGACGCTGAAGAAGAGAGCCAGGACTATAGTGATGACGAGAGACAGGCTACGCATAGAAACCCCCGGATGAGTGATAGCTTTCCGTCCAGTAATCAGTACCCTGCCCGTCCAGCTTCAGCAACTTGCACCCAGAACGCATAGATGCGTTGTTTTGTGCGAAGGAAAATCTGATAAAGAGGACGTTCGGAAAGTCGGAGCGGCATTTCCGTAGGTCAATCTTGGTCCAACAGAACAACACACAAGGATTGATGAAGCAACTTTTCTGCATTTCCCTATTCTACTTCGTTATCTTGGGCAAGGACGTCCAGGCTCAGCAGGTTCCGGCTGCGAGCGCATCTGCAATCACCAATGCACCTGTCATCGATGGCCGTCTTGATGATGACTCATGGGCAGAGGCCCAAATCCTCACGGGATTCATACAGAGAGAGCCGAGCGAGGGACAACCTATCTCGGAGCGCACTGAGGTGCGGATTTCCTATGATGGCGAGGCGCTTTACATAGGCGCATGGCTCTTCGATAGCGACCCAACTTCGCTCGTTTTCGGCCAAACGCTCAGAGATGCTTCACTCAACGAATCCGATGCGTTCGTACTTGTGCTCGACACCTACCTCGACCGCCAAAATGGCTTTGTATTCGGGACGACGCCCGCGGGAATCGAATATGACGGTCAAGTTGCGAACGAGGGCCAAGGAGGAGGAGGAGGAGGACGACCAGGTAGTGGTGGAAGCCGACAACAAAGGGGGTCGGGCGGTGGCTTCAACCTCAACTGGGACGGGAGCTGGGAGGTTGCAACTAGCACGGACTCGCTTGGCTGGTACGCTGAAATGCGCATCCCTTTTACGACGCTGCGCTACGGGACAGGGGGCGCTCAAACATGGGGGTTGAATTTCGAGCGGCGTATCCGACGCAACAGCGAAGAAGCGGTCTGGGCGCCAATCCCTAGACAATTCAACCTCTACCGTGTCTCACTCGCGGGAACACTGGACCTTGAGGCACCGGCTACGCGGATAGCCACAGTTAACCCCTATGTGCTGAGCGATGGCTTCAAGGATTACACGGTCACGTCACCAGACGCAGACTTTAGATCGAAAGTTGGTATTGACGCCAAGATCGGTCTGAATCAGAGCCTGACACTCGACCTAACGGTCAACACCGACTTCGCTCAGGCCGAAGTTGATGACCAGCAGGTCAATTTGACGCGCTTCTCGCTCTTCTATCCTGAGAAGCGAGCCTTTTTTCTCGAGAACGCAGGCACGTTCTCAGTAGGCTCAGGACGATCAGCTGAACTCTTCTTCAGCCGTCGGATCGGCCTTTCCAGTGGACAAGAGGTTCCCATCCATGCTGGGGCAAGGATGACAGGTAAGGTCGGGAATATGCAACTCGGCCTACTCAATATTCAGACGGGAGACCTCAACGTGCCCAGCGCAGTGACTGGCACTACCCAACAGGTCGCTCCCAATAACAATTTCGGTGTTGTACGAGCATACCGGGAATGGGAAAATCGATCCCGGATTGGCGGGATCTTCGTGTCACGATTAAACACGAACTCGCCAACTGACTACAACCTGACATACGGACTAGATGGCCGACTCGGAGTCGGCCAGAACCTGACCTTCGACAGTTGGGTCGGCCTGACCACTACGCCACTCCCATCCGAAGCATCTGATCTTCGTGAAGGCTTCAACAACGGGGAGTACGGTTATGCCGGCACCGGAAACTTTGTCACCCGCGACTGGGAAGTATCAGGGGGCTATCGCCAGATCGGTAGCGAATTCAACCCCGAGGTCGGCTTCGTAAATCGGAGTGGGTACCGCTACATGAGCGGACGAGTCCTGTATCACCTCCGCACGGAAGGAGTCGATTGGTTCCGAGAATTTCGCCCGCACATTTCAGGAAACTCTTTCTGGTCACTCGGAGGCTTCAACGAATCATATTACGTCCACATCGATAGCCACTTTGCCTTTGAGAACGGCGCCGAGATTCATCTTCCGGGATGGAATCTCACGGGCGAGGGGCTCGACGCTCCATTCCAGATCCGGAACGAAGGCAACCTTCCAGACGGCGGGCGCGGTCCTATCATCATTCCAGCTGGGACATACAACAACCAAGAACTCCTGTTTACGGCCAACACGAACCGGAGTGCTCCGCTTTCGGTTTCGGCAGGAGTGACTTTTGGTGGCTTCTACTCCGGCACACGGTCCTCACCTTACGGGACTGTTTCCTATCGCTTTCGTGATAGGCTCACAACCGCAGTTAGTATGAACTACTTCGACGTGAAGCTGGATGAAGGAAGCTTCACAACTTCGCTTGTCAGGCTCACCGGCTCTTACTCCTTCACACCCCGGATATACCTCCAGGCGAACCTCCAGTACAACGACGATTCGAAGAACCTCGGAAGTAATATCCGGCTAGGTTGGCTCGACACCGCCGGTACCGGGCTCTTTATTGTCTTCAACGACACGGAGTTCCTGGGTGACGTCGATCCGCTAGGCTTCCGATCGGGGCCCCGCCAGCGTCAGTTGGTAATCAAGTATACGAAGCTCTTCAACCTCAGAGGGTAGTCCGAGCATCTTCGGGTCGGCCAGGTCCGAATACCAACCGAGCCTCGATGAAGCAAACTGCAACTGAGCCGTCCAGCCTGCGCTGTTAGTTCATCCTAGGACACAGGGCGAACCCTCTTCTTGAGCATAAATAAACCCTCTTGCATGCTGGTCACGAGGATGGTTCCGCTATCGAAGAATGGATATGTGCTCCACGCTCCACCGAATCCAGGTCCCGTTTCGAACGGAGACGTATCAAACATGCCGACTTCGACCGGGTTCAAGGGATCCGAGATATCGAGAATATGGAGCCCATACCTGTAGTTGGCCTGATAAGTGAAGTCTCCCTTCACGTACAGATTATGTGCGCTCGCCGGTAGGGATCCAAAGAATTCTTTCACCAGGATCGGGTCTTCAAGGTCGTCGAGTTCCCAAATCAGAGTGCGCGTAGTCTCAACGTTACCGGCGATCACGTCGCTCTCGTCATCCATGATGAAATAACGATGATCCTCAGTCACCCACCCCTGGTGCATGTAAGCCGGGTTAGGATGTGAGGCAGTCGACAGCTCAAGCGGACTCGACTTGTCAGTCACGTCTGAGATTTGGAACCGGTTCCCGGACATCCTTAGGCAGATCTCACGACCGCGATATGACTCATCCGGACCTCGATAGACGATGCATTGGGCATCGTGTGTGCCCCCTGGTTCCGAACAGCCTACGAAGGTGGGCTCCATCGGCTCACTGATATCAACCATGTGCATTCCGGCACAGCCTCGACTGGTCAGATACGCGAAACCAGTCTCTTCATTGATGATGATATTATGACTGCTCTCCACAACATTGAGTCCGTCGCCTCGATACAGGAGATCCGGATCAAAAACAACCGGAGGATCCAAAACATCTCGGAGACGGGCGAGATCGAAGACCTGCATGCCGTGTGCACCTGCCCCGTCGGCAACGATAAAGGCGTGATCACCGTACGTCTTGATGTCTCGCCACAGCTGGGAGCGAGGCGTATTAGGAGTCTTTGGGAGGTCACCAATGAGCACCGGATTTGTTGGGTCCGTGATGTCGATGAACGACGTGCCGTCGTTGCGTCCCACGAGAGCGTATTCACGTCCGGTCTCGGAGTCTGTCCAACCCCAGTTGTCATTCGCCCTGATGCCGCGGGCGGCTTCAGGAGCGGTCAACAATGAAATCGGAATGTAGGCGAGCAGTTCAATGTCGTTGCAGTCAAAGGATTCAACAGCGCCTTCCGTACACCGGCGCTCCTCACCGAAGACGGCACCCAAGGCATCGGGCGCACTTAGGAGAAGGTCTTCCTGCCGCCATGTTCCGCTATCGTCACGCTCATAGACAAACACTCCGCCAGCCTGATGATCGAGCCCTGAAGCCGTCACTGCCGCTATGCCCCCTCCTGCTGCGACTCTGTGGCCGAACGAATCTTCCGTGTTCGTTTCTTCTTCCGTGAATCGCATGTCAGTTACGGCCCCATCCGAGAAGACAAAGGCCATCCCAGTCTCCAAACCCCGCACAACGGGCGCTCCAACCCAAACATCATCCCCGTCTAGCGCCACAGAGCCACCAAACACATCACCCTCAAGAGCTTCGGGTGCGTCGAGCCGGGCACCTTCGGACCAGGTGCCGGTTGCGGTGTCTAGATTGAAGACAAAGGCCGCACCAAAGCCAAGTCGGCTTAAGGGCGCCCCAATCACGGCGCGTCCCTCATTCGACACAATCGTGGCTCCGAACAATGCTTCGGCTTCGCTAGCGACGGTAAGCTCAGCTTCCTCTCGCCACAGACCATCCACGAGGCGGTATTCGAACACACGTCCAGCTCCTTCTAGCGAGCCTCCGTTACCGGATGCCCTAGGAGCGCCCACGAGCGCTCGATCGCCGACAACCGAAACCGCCGCACCGAAGGCATCCCCCCCAGCGGCTGCAGGTGACTGAAGTCGCTGCTGTTCAATCCAACGGCCATCAGGGCCACGCTGGAAGGCGTGTACTGTGCCCGGCGGCGGCAGTGGGAGATTTTCGCCGTCACCGCGCTGCCGGGTTCGCATGCGACTTGCATCGGTCGCCGTCCGCGCTTGTCCTACTAGAAGCCAATCCCCATCCGCCGAAAGGGAGATGCCGTAGTCTACACCGCAGTAACCGTTGAAGTCGCATTGAGGATCCAGGCCAACAAGGCCCTCTGTCGTCAGGGTGCCGGAGAACGCCCATGTTGCACCAGACCGCTCGTACGTGTAAAGGCTACCTGCTCTAGAGGCCACGAAAAGTGTGTTCCCGCTGAGCGCGAGCACAGCACCGAATCCGTCGGCTCGCTCCGCGCTTGGTGCGGTCAGTCTGGCCGATTCTATCCAATCGCTCGCGCCTTTACGGTAGACGTACACCATGCCGGGCCGAAAATTGTTATTCGGTTCACCAATGATCAGCGCATCACCGTCGATGACGACCGAATTACCGAACGATCCGGACTGGGCGGAGCCAGGTGAAACCAGGACCACGGTTACAGCGAGTGATAGAACAAGAACACGTAACGTTGCCATGGAACCTCCGAGAAGCTGTCGCCGAGAATATTTTGCCCGGCTCTACAAAATGATGCCGTCGATGCGACATGACGACCGATTCTTCTAGACTATCGCTCGTAGTCGGTAGGTGCGCTAGAAGGGGCTGTTACTGAGAGGATGACCGGTATACCGAAGTGGATCTAAACAATTAATCGTCGTCTCTTTTTTCCAACTCTTCTAATCTTGCTACCTCTAAGCGGAGATACTCAAGGTCTTCGAAGAAGCATATATGAGCGGGAAGTAGCTCAACCTTGGGTTTTACTTTGTCTAACTCGTCTTCCAGATATTCCACATAGGCTAAGACCCTTTTGTATGCAGTGATCTGGCTTTCACGATCTACTCCCATTATTCCGCCTTAGATGCCTTCTTCCTGAGCCGATGCATCGTAACCAAACAGACCGGCACAAAATAGTGTTGGTAGTTGCGCTATGAGAGCTCCGCGTCAGGACCCGCATAGCATAGTGTTCTTATTATAACGGTAGACACGCAGAACTATCGACCTAGGGAATTGGCTGAAAACGTTCTGAGGGTGAGTTATTTCGTGCTCTTTTGATCGCAACGACATAGATGATGACATTCACAGCGACCACGGCAATACCTAGGCCAATCTGAATCTCTCTGGTCAACCCTTGGGGGTAGAGCGCAGCGGTCACATAGCGCTCGATAAAGCCGCCTTCATATCCGATCTCTCCCGCTCGCGTACGCAAATCTACCTCCAGGGGTGTAAGCGGGCAGATCCATCCTGCAAATTCCACCCAAGCTCCCCAGATAGCACACGGGATATGCACCCAAGCAATCCGTGGCTGCCACAAGACCAATAGTCCTCCCAAAACGACGAAAAAGATAAATGTCGCATGTACCACAAGGACTAGGTCAGCAAGCAAGCTCAGGAGCACCCTTCCCCCTTATTCAGTCAGACCTAACGGTACTCTTTATTGAATCCGTTGCGGCTGTTCGTCACAGTGAAGGAACCATCGGCACGTGCAGAGACTTTGAGCCAATATGCCTCTCCGTTGTGGATAGGAGCAGGAGAAACACCCGGTCCCCGTCTAGGTCCTGTCATCGGAGCAATCGGCATCGTGCCTAGCTCGTCGTCGACCCCATTCGCTATGAATATCCCGGGAACGGTGAACTCCTGGCCGCTCAATTGAGAGAAGTGCAACTGCCATAGGTCCTCCAAACCTGGAGCGGAGTGCAGGACCTGCATCGCTTCAGGTTGTCCACCCTTCCTCGTTCCGTTGTTCATGATCGCCGCTCGAGCTTCGATCGCATGAACCAGAGGCTTAGTATTCGAACTGGGTTGTCCGTGGTGCGTTACCACAAAAAGATCGACGGTTCCGATAGGATTTCTCGGACACATTAGCTCGAACTCTGTGTTCGCAGTTAAGTCACCGAGATGGAGAACTCGAAACGCTCCGAACTGTGCGATGATTCCGATGGACTGGGCATTCTCACCGTTGTCTTCCCGCTGCCGCGTGAAGTCGACACAGTACGGGTTAACTGCGCCTCCACCTCGAAGCGGCCGTTCAATGACCTGCTTCGCAGCTGTGATTACCCTGACATCTACTCTACCAAGAGGGATCCTATCTCCGGGCGTTACAACGGTGTGCTCTCGATCCTGGTACAGTGCGCGATAGGTGGTTCTGAGGAATTCAGCTACAGCAGCATTCGTTTCGACGCTTGGCCCGTGGTCGATGAAGTGCTGGATCGGGATTTGTCGAGCCAACTCCTGCATCGCGCCATAATGGTCTCCATGCCAGTGCGTCGTGATCAGGTGATCAATCTCATTGACACCGGCGTCGCGCATTGCGCTTATGATTCTACCAGCATCCCTAGCCGCCCGTTGTCCACCGTTTCCGGTGTCGACCAGAAGTGTTTGGCCTGTCGGGGACACGAACAGCGTCGCACCTCCACCCTCAACATCAATCAGGTAAATCTCAAGAGCTTGCGCGCTTGCTTTGACCGGAGAGATGCCTAATCCGAGTGCGATTAGACCGATGGCAAATAGTAGAGAACGATTCATACCCTGATTCTGCCGCCTCACCCCCCAGGATCGCAACACAGCAGGGGCTTTACGCCGGACACGTAAAACGGTGTTGTATTGTCCAGCCGTGCTTGGGGTGAAATAGCAGGACTTACTTATCAGAAAAGGTGACCCAATTCACCTGCCAAATCGTTTCCTAGAAGTACCGCTACTCAGTCTCCCAGCGAATCACGGTGGCGGAGATCCGTTGGACTGGAATTCCGTCCCTTCCCTCGGCGTACGTGTCACTCGACCGGATGATGAGAGCGTCTCCTCCGGCTAAGCACCCCTCTTGCATCATCTTTGGTAATAAGTCTTCCAAGTCTGACTTCCACGCACTTCCCTCCGCCTCCACAATACCTAGCTCCTGAAACCTCTTACCTTCTGGAACCCCGGTACTGATGACCTCGATCTCGCAGTACATGCCCCTGGGCGGATATGGCGTGCTTTGGGTTGGTACGAACGTAGCACTGACGCATCCTCCAGCGAGGACAACAATCGCAAGACAGTACCGTGACCTAAGGAGTCTTGAGGGCTTCTTCATCTAGTGTCCCTCCAACTGGCATCAGGAGTATCGTAGATCGA
>PBPC01000098.1 GCA_002724575.1 Gemmatimonadota bacterium
GGTGGACCTGCCAAGGGCTGGGCCGACATAGCTTAGTTGGTGGAGCGGTGGACTGTTAATCCACAGGTCGCAGGTTCGAGTCCTGCTGTCGCCGCCATCATGTACTCCCAACACTCATTTGCTACACCCTCTTCAACGGCGCATGGATAACAGGCAGGTAGCAGACAAAATTATCGAGGCAATCGACTCATCCGGGAGGCATTACAGGGACAGCCTCCCAATGATCGCTAGCGAGAACATACTAAGCCCCTTGGTTAGGAGGGCCTGTGACTCGGACCTACATGGCCGATACGCGGAGGGCCTACCTGGGAAGAGATACTACCAAGGGTGTGACGACTTTGATACTATAGAGGAAATGGGCATTTCCAGCGCAAAAAGGGTCTTTAATTGCAGGTTTGCAAATATCCAATCCACATCCGGAACCAACTCAAACATGGGGGCCCTGAAGTCACTCACAAAGCCAGGAGACAAGATCACCGCAGTCTCAACAGCTGACGGAGGGCACATCTCTCACGCAAGGATGGGGGCCGTAGGTGTCAGGGGCCTAGACCTGGTAACTTATCCGTGGGACGAGGATAGGATGGAGCCCGATATCGACGCTGCTTCTGAAATGATTAGGAGCGAGGAACCGGCCCTTGCCTTGTTCGGCCAATCCGTGTTTCTCTTCCCCACTCCCCTGGAGGAACTGGCAGATGTCGCACACGAAGTCGGAGCCAAGGTGATGTACGACGCCGCACACGTTCTGGGACTTGTTGCTGGAGGGCAGTTCCAGGACCCGCTCAAGGAGGGTGCAGACGTGATGACGGGTAGTAGCCACAAGACATTCCCAGGACCCCAAGGGGGCTTCGTCCTCTCGGATTCGGAAGACGAGAAGTTGCATAGGAGGCTTAACAGCGGTATTTTTCCTGGCGTTTGCTCTTCCTATCACCTTCACCATGTTGCGGGGAAGACTGTTGCCCTCTCGGAGTTCGAGGAATTCGGGGAGAGCTATTCACGTGACATCGTGAAGAACGCTAAGGCACTAGGCGCGTCCCTTGCCGCTGAGGGATTCGACGTTCTCGCCGAGGAGAGGGGCTTTACTGCTAGCCATCAGGTAGTAACTAGGCATGGCGAGATAGACTCAGGGGCCGGTCGGTACGCTGCAGCCAAGCTCGAGGAAGCTGGAATAATCACCAACATGAACATGCTCCCCGGAGACACGAAGGCCCTAGCTCCAAGCGGACTCAGGCTGGGAACTCCGGAGCTCACAAGAGTCGGAATGGGGGTCGATGACATGCAGGACGTAGCCCGCTTCTTCGCCAGAGCGCTTCTGGAGGATGAGGCCCCGTCTTCGGTAAAGGCAGACGTTGCAGAGTTCAAAGGGGACTTCCAGTCTGTGCATTACTGCTTCGAACCAGGATCGGCCTACCCTGGTCTGCAATAGCTTACGCAAAATATTCAACGAAGGACCCAGGGTCAAAACCGTGCGAAGGTCCACGGCACTAGCATTCGCCCTGTCGTTGCTAATGCTCACTCCCGGTTGCACTTCGCCCACCGAACCCAACTCCGAGCCCTCGGGGACTCCTGACTGCGAGCTAGACCCCAACCTCGACGGATGCTTCGACCCGGTGGTCTTGGAGGATGACTGCAATCCCAAGCAAGTGTTCACAGGGGACTACTGCAGAACCATGCTAAAGCCTGACTTGCTATCCTTCGGAGAATCGAAAGTCACTCTAGTCATTGGAACAGAAATGCAATCTCTAACCCCCAGTTTCGTAGGGGACGCGCCCAGCACATGGGATGTCAACCCGGCACTACCATCTGGAATTTCAATTGACCCAGAATCCGGGGTTATCTCGGGGGCCCCGACATCCGAGGAATCAACGAGATCATACACGATTATTGCATCCAACGCAATGGGAATCGCCTCTGACAGCATCGAGTTTACTGTCCTACCAGTTTCAGTCGAATCCATACAAATCCCCCCTGGGTTCCTCCACTGTACTGTAAACGAGGCATGCCAACTTCAGACCCCATCCCACGTGGGAGGGTCTCCGGAGGTCTGGAGCTCCGACCCTCCTTTACCCTCGGGACTGGACATAGGTGATGATGGGTCAATTTCAGGGGCCCCCACTAGGGTGGGGGACAGCAATCACACGATTACCGCCTCAAACAACGGCGGAAGCGCATCCGCAGTTCTTCGGATAATAGTAATCCACTCTCCACCCCATTCACTTGACTACGGGGACATTTCCCACACCTTCTCAATAGGACAGCCAATCACCTTAGCCCCGAATATTGCCGGGGGGGTAGCATCGTCTTGGGAGGTTGATCCACAACTCCCATCAGGGCTATCTTTGGGTCCAAACGGTGTGATATCGGGATCTCCAGACTCCCTCCAAGGGCCCGTTGCATATACAATTTCGGCGGAGAACTCGGGGGGTTCCGTGCAATCAACCCTATTTCTAGAGGTAATTGACCTCGCTATCTGGGACCTGGCATACCCGCAGAGCACATTCGAACTCTCAATGGGCGAAACTCTACCTCCCATTCAACCCACTTGGGGCGGTGGTGACCCAACTTCGTGGCAAGCCTACCCCCCACTACCTTACGGGATTAGTCTCGACGAGTCAACCGGGCAAATTTTCGGAACCGCATCAGAGGTGCAGGGATGGACTAGTCACACTATTTGGGCCAATAATTCAGGAGGCGGAGACTCTACTGAGGCATCATTCAAGGTGATTAGCCTCCCGCCAGGATCGCTTTTCTGGGAGTCCGGGGAGTTCGCTCTTGCATCAAACGAGACAGTCTCCATCCCAGCATTCTACTCTGGGCCAGTGATTGAAACTTGGGAAATCTCACCTACGCTTCCCCAAGGATTGCAAATTTCAGAAGGCACCATACAGGGAACACCAGATTCTCGATCTCCATGGGAAGAGTACACCGTATGGGCGAATAACACAGGAGGATCGGCCTCCAGTAGCTTCTGGTTGGCCGTGCACGATCTTTTCGCTGATCAGAGCGAAATACTCAGGGGCATGGGGCAGACCAGCTGGGGAGGCTGGCCTTCTCCAGTACTTCCAATAGGGGAGTGGTCATTCCCAATTGGATTCGCGGAGGGCGGCTATACTGCAGAGATACCAGTTATCTCCGCGAGCCATGTTGGGAAGGGCAGGATGATCGGCTTCGGTCACGAGGGTTGGGTGACGGGTAACGGGGACTCAGAGACTGAATTCTCCCTCCGAGCAGTAGAGTGGGTGTGTGGTCAGAGCGGAGATGTTGGTCTGGCTTACGGTGCCGGTTTCGAGGACTTCCAGGACGAACTGGAGGGAGAGGGCCACACCGTGCACCTTTCGGTCTCCCCGGACAACCTATCAGGTATTGACTGCCTTCTAGATGAGTTCTGGAACGGTCATGATGACCAGGACAACCAGAACATCGTCGACTTCCTAGAATCTGGGGGTGGCCTTATCATGGGCGGTCACGCATGGTACTGGTCATACTCAAACACAGACCTTTCCCATAACTACCCTGGAAACAAGATAGCTCTAGATACCGGTCTATTCGTCTCTAATGCTTGGGGCTATAACGACGTAGACCTGAGCAACTCCCCTCACCCGCTAAAATGGCCTATTAACGCAATCGAAGCAATACGCTCAGACCGCATGGATGGAGAACACCTATCCGCCGCAGATGCATCCATCGCCGACGGCACACTCTCAATCTGCACGAGCGTCGTGTCACTGGATTTTCACTCCTTCTGGTCCCCCCTCAGAGAGGTAGTGAACGAGACAGGATGGACGGTTATCGAGTACGGTACTCTTTGGGAGGACGTTGGATATGATCTGGGGGAGGATCCGGTGGCAGACACCCTCTTGAGGGTCGAGGCCGCATTGACGCAGGGTCTGCCGGCAAATGAGCTACCAGCCCATCCCAGCCACTCCGAGTTCCCGGGAGTGGTACCGGACAACGCAACTCGCGTATCTCGGACAATCTCCATAGATGGAAACCAGAGCGGACTCCCCTCCAACTTCGGATACGCCTCAGCGAGGGCTCACCTCAGAATGACGACCGGCCTCTACGCAGCACCCGGAGAGGTGGTTTCCGTAGCTATCCCTCAGGAGGTCGTCGGCTCCGGTGCCTACGTTCTGGTCGGTGCTCACAGCGACAGCCTCTGGGGAAAGGACCAGCTCCACAGGCACCCAGAGATCACTAGGTGGTGGTACATAGACAACCCCAATATGGAAGTGGGCAACTCTTTCGGTGGCCCAATTTACATAGCAATCGAGCCAGGCTCAACTCTGGGCAACTTCGAGGTGTCAATCTCTAACGCAGTAGAGTCCCCGACCTACTTGCACGGGGACACGGAAATATCTGAATGGCTCGGCCAGATCAGGCATTTTCCCGCACCATGGGCGGAGATAGAGAGTGATCAGTTCATACTCACAGTTCCCAGCCACGAAATCAGGGAACTGGACAACCCGGACGAGCTAATGGACTGGTGGGACCAGGCTCTATCGATGGAGCACGAACTGTACGGGTTCTTGCCCTGGCCCAGGGTCGAGAGAGCCGTCTTCGATGCCCAGATCTCCGCTGGCTGGATGCACTCCGGATACCCCTTCATGGCCCACGATCTAAGCGTCCCGGCAGTGGTGGACGTCTCCGTCATGAGCGAAGAGGGGGATTGGGGGATGTTCCACGAGCTAGGACACAACCACCAGTGGATGCCTTCGACACTACCCGGAACCACGGAGACGGGATGCAACTTCGCGAGCGTTTACCTGATGGAGGATCTCGTGGGCATTTCGGGCCACGGCGCGGTCGATCCCGAACAGCGTGAGTCGAGGATGCGGACCTACTTCGACAACGGTGCAAACATAGCCGACTGGTCAGTTTGGACAGCGCTGGACACATACCTAATCGTGAAGGAGGAGTGGACCTGGTCCCCAATAACGGATGCTCTATCTGCCTACTACGATCTCCCGGAATCCGAGGTCCCGGTAGGCGACGAGGAGGAGTTCAATGCTTGGGTCATCCATCTTTCAAGCTCAACGGGGTACAACCTAGCACCATATCACGCGGCGTGGGGGTTCCCGATTACGGGGGAGACCTTCCAGTCGTTAGAGCACCTCCCCGTATGGGTCGATGACCCCCTCAGAGGGGAGTTCTTCCAATACGAGGCAATCCTCCGCAACCTGTCCTCACCCAGCATCTCTGGAGCGAACTCTACTAACATCTCCTGGGAAACATACGACAACGGGACTGCGATAACTCTAACCATATTCTACGGAACCACCGACGGCGGAAACCAAGCCTCATCCTGGTCCAACAGTCTCGAGTATGGAGGGACCCAGGTGGGCAACTGGACTCAAGAGCTAACAGGGCTATCTTGCTGCGGTACCGAGTACTACGCAAGGATCCGGGCATCTAATGACGCAGTCGAGTCCTGGTTCGGCCCAATTGAGTGGACTACCGACTACCTTGATGACTGAAGGCCTTCAGAAGACCTTCCAGGGAAAAACCCGACACCCTCTCCTCGTGTAATCTAGCAAGAGGGATCCAGACCAATGTGTGGGCCAAAGTTGCCCCTAAGGCCTGGGCCACTCCGAGCCTCGGCTCTCCTTCCATAACCACCGCTACTGCTCCAAGAACTGCGAAGTGAGACACGTAGATGGTCATAGAGAGCCTTCCGACGGGCTCCAAGAATGACATCCTATCCCCTAGTGCCGGACTGCCCCCTGAGCCCTCTTCACCCTCCAAGAGCCTCATGACAAGGGCTACAATAGTCCCGGAAACAACAAGGAAAGGCATGCTTGCAGGGAAGAATGTCAGCACCGCTTCCCCCGAGGTCAGCGCCCATTCCTTTCCTTCGAGAATCGCGATGAATATTGTGACAGTTGTGGCTAACATCCCCAATGCAACTCCCTTCTCCCTTGCCCTAGCGTCACTACCCAGGTCATGGAGAAGTGTGCCTAGGAGTATGTAGAAAATCCAAGGTGCAACGGGGTATGTTCCGTTCCAGAGGAACCTAGCCAGCCAACCCTCAAAACCCTCGGAGCCAACCCTATCATACCAACTCATTTCCTGTCCTGCTGCCACCCCAATCAGCATTGGAGATGCACACATTAGCAGCATCGCAAGGGACCTCTGCGATTGACTAATCCTGACTAGGATGGGCGAGAGGAGAGCAGCGAATGCCAATAGGGTCAGAACCCCTGGTGTTTGCCATTCGAACCTCCCTCCCCTATCTACGTTAAGTAGGACGTTGACTATTAGTTGGCAGAGGAACAGAAGAACGACCCGGGGAACAATCCAACCAACCCAGTCAGAGTAATTGTGGCCCTCTGATGACCTCCTCTTTGCACTCCCGTACATTCCCCACCCAGAGATAGTCACGAACATAGGCGCAGCCATCCCTCCAAAGGCAGCGGCCACGAAGGCTGCCGGGTGGCCAACAGTAATTCCCTCAGGGGGGAGGATAGCGGCAGTATGGACTTCTACCATGCACAGGACTGCTATGCCCCTCACCCTGTCTATGTGCTTGAGCCTAGATCGGGGCACACCCTCCCTATGGAAGGGGGGGGATTCAATGCTTCTGCAAGCATTATCCCTATTCTGCCTGAATCTTCTCACGTGCCCCGTAACCAATCATTCCTACTGAAAGGAGGTATATCAGCCCAATCACCACATGTATTGCTGAAAGGGGCATTCCCGCATCTCCGCCCAAGTTTGTCCAACCCATAGGCCCCATGTTGTCAGAAACGCTAGCCCTATAGGAAGCCGCGCCATCATCGTCTATTCCTCCGAAGTTCTTGATTTCGAAAACAGGATGGGTGTCTATGGATCCGTCGCTGAAGTCCGGGTCGGTGCTACCTGGTCCCCTAAGATCGAGATGGAAGGCAGCTGTGACGTCACCATACATTACCGCTCCAGCAACTTTGTCTACTCGGAAAGTTGAGTTTACGGAGAAGTATACTGGAAGGGCACCTGGCAAGACGTCCACGAAGGTCTTTGATCCAATCAGTTTAGCTTGAATCTGATGCTCACTTGGGTCGAGAACTAGGCTATGCTCCACCATGGGAATGCCCTTGTAAGTCACGTCCCCAACCACCGTAGACTCCCCGATTGCGTACCCGACTACGTTCAGTCTGAACGGAGAGCTCGGGTCTTTGACCAATGGCGATGACTTGCCACCAATAGTTCCCGCAGTCTCGGTATTTGTGTTCCCAACGTTGTCACTCAATAGTCCGTATGTGAAAGCCTCGCTATACTCGGACCTCCATGGCATTGATGTGGTCATTGCGTATGTTTCATTTTCCCCGCACTCAACGTCCTTCGCCCAGCCTCCATCTGAGGTGATTTTATAGTCGCAAAGACCGTTGCCATCTGAGTTAATATAACCCTCAAGAAGCGCTTGACCGATACTGCCTCCCTTCGTGCTCATCGTGTATACCGAGTAGTCTCCTGTGGTCAAACCACCAGATCCGTAGTATGTTTCGTTGGTCTCTAGGCTGACCCAACTGTTCTCTTCACCATACAGCCCTACAAGGACTGGGTCGCTCCACCCATAGAGCCAGTTGCTAACCGGTTGCGTGGTGTATGCCGTGGATCCGTACTGGAATGTAAGGAGAGCACCCACAACCTGCCCGAACATGAAGTCCTTTACCCAGCTCCTCAGAGCGGAAGCATCGCTTTCCGAGATCCCATAGAGGCCTGCGACGTAAGCATCGTCCCAGGGGGCGACTGTTCCTCCCGCCTCGTAACCACTCTCCCCTACTGGAAGGCTAGATCCCGAGAACTCCCCGTACATGAAGACTCTAGCGAAGTCCCCTGTCAGCGCGTAGTCGGAGTCGTATAGAATCTCATTTGCCTGTTCAACAGAGAGATCCACAGTTCCTTCGAAATCGCCTCTGTTTAGCCCGATTGTTAGGTATCCTCCGGATATTGGTTCTTGGCCGCCGAACGAGGCCTCCCACCAAGTATCCGCGTTGATTGACCCTGTCTTGGAACCGTCGAACATGATGTTTGGGATTTGCTCAGTAGCCCCGATTAGTGTTGACAAATGTCCTTGGGACATTATTCTGCCAACGTAGTCCACAACCCCTAGGAACTCGAATCCAATGTTGTACTCGATTATCGCTTCTGCTGCGTTTGATGATGCCCCCAGGAGCAATAGAGCCGTACCATGGATGGGAATCCCATCCAGATCTGAACTCGCCAGTATGCCGGCAGCCAACCCCGTATTCTCGTTAATCCCGAATAGTGTGTACTCGAGGGCCTCTGGATTAGGGATGTTTACCGAAGCATCGCAGTCATTGTTCGAAGGGCAAAGCATCGAACCAGTCACTTCCCTCAACCTCTCCCTGAAGTCTGTGATGTTGTCGAAGTCTACTCCACCACCATTAGCTGCAAAAGCGGTTGCAGCGCCAGCATAGACCGCAGCGTCGATAGTGGCCATCATGTCAGTCCCAGAATACCCGTATAGAGCAGCCCTTGCAGGGGTAACTGACGCACTAGGGGCTCCCATCCCAACGAAAACTATCGGGCCTATTTCACAGGAGAGAGCAATGCAAGTGCCAGTAGAGGAGTCAACTGCGTCAACCAATACTGAATCTGGGATCCCTGCGTAATTTGAGTCACTATCCCAATTAGGGGCAGATGCGCCTATTCCGCCGAACCAGCCATCTAGTACGTCACTTACGTTGGTGGAGCTTTCCACCAGCCCTCCAATGTCTTGCGAGGCCCAAATGCTAGGGGCCTTGTGCTCTAGTTCAAAGCGGATTACTTCGTTGGCGAACCCGGCCTTTGCGAA